>JBARMK010000185.1:0-25054 GCA_049802395.1 Candidatus Angelobacter sp. | reverse complement strand
CGCTTTGCCAGCAGTACCGCACAGCTGGTCGGGCATCCTTATATGTTTCTGCTCGCGGTGATTGTTCTGTTGATCTGGGCTGGCAGCGGGCCGTTCTTCCATTTCTCAGATACCTGGCAGCTCATCATCAATACCGGCACCACCATCATCACTTTCCTTGTGGTCTTTCTCATCCAGAACACGCAAAACCGTGACGCCAAGGCCCTGCACCTGAAGCTGGACGAACTCATTCGTTCCCACAATCCGGCCAATGACGATCTCATCGACATCCAAAAACTCTCCGACGAAGAGCTGGACGAACTGGAACTGCGCTATGAGAAAATCCGTAAGGCCTGCGAGGCCCGCCGCGCCGGCAAGCAGCCAGCAGCCTGACTCCACGCTCCTGCGCCGTAAGCGCTGGCTGTTTATTCCTTCTCCTCAGTTTCCCGTGCCTCCGTATCTTTCTCGAAAATGCCGCTACCTGAGAGTCGTCATCCCGAGAGGTCTGTAAATTTGGCTGCGCTTTCGGGGCCTCATTCGCGCTTGCTTTTTGGCGTGAATGGGCAGAGCAGCCAAATAGGACCGCGAGACCTGCTCCGCTGCCATCGCGGGACCAAAAATACATTTTTGTGCTCGTTCGTGATACCTGTTGGTTATGACAACTCTGTGGGATTCTTAGGGTATAAACTAATAACGTCGTATGGCCGGTAAAACCAAATCCCACAAGAACTCCGTTACCAAAGCTGACTCCAGTTCGAATGCTGGTCGCAATGGCGCTACCGGCAACGGTCGTCCCGCCAAATCTCCCGCCGCCCGCGTGAATCAATACGGCATCCCGGACTGGCGGCTGGAACAGCCGGAATTTGAAGTCCGCGAAGTCAATGATGGCCCTGAAATTCATTACGAGATCAAAGGCAAGCTCAACACTCCGGTGCCCCCGATCCGGGAGTCAAAATACCTGAACAAAGAGCAGCACCTGGAACTCTACCGCTGGATGGTGATGAACCGCCGCATGGAAGTGGCGTTGGAGAATCTCTACAAGCAGAGCAAAGTTGTGGGCGGCGTCTACTTCGGCCTGGGACAGGAGGCCTGTTCCTGCGCCTCCGCGTATGCGCTCGGCCCTGACGACTGGTTTGCGCCCATGATCCGCAACCAGGGCGCGCAGCTTGTCCGCGGCTTCCATGCCCGCGACATCATGATGCAATACATGGCCAAGGCCGGCTCGCCCACTCACGGCAAAGACGGCACGTCGCACTATGGCGACATCGAAACCCGCCACATGGTCTCGCCCATCTCCATGCTGGGCGATCTGCTGCCGGTAATGGCCGGCGTCTCGCTGGGCGCGCGGTTGCAGGGCAAAGAGCTGGCCTGCCTCACCTGGATCGGTGATGGTGGACAGTCCACCGGCGTGAGCTATGAAGGCATTAACTTTGCCGCTGTGCGCAAGCTGGGGCTGGTGCTGATCATCGAGAGCAATCTTTGGGCCTACTCCACGCCCACTGAATACCAGGTCAACGTGAAAGACCTTGCCAATCGCGCTATCGGCTACGGCATGCCTGGCTTGATTATTGACGGCACGGACGCCTGCCAAGTTTACGACGCGACCTATGAAGCCGTGGAGCGCGCGCATCGCGGCGAGGGGCCAACCTTGATCGAGGCCAAGCTGATGCGCATGAAAGGCCACGCCATCCATGACGCCGCGGCCTATGTCCCTAAAGAGATGCATGAGTTCTGGCGCAAGCGTGATTGCATTGACCGCTTCCAGAAATACTTGATCGAGAAAAAATGGCTGACGCCCGAACAAGACAAAGAAATGATTGCCAGCGTTGAGAAAGAGATCGACGCCGAACGCGAATTTGCTGAGAACTCTCCCATGCCGGAAGGTCACACAGCCGCCGAAGGCGTCTTTTGCGAGGATGGCTGCCACGAGATTAAGCCCAAGTACGGCATGCCGCAGAAAGCCCGGCGCAGTGAAGGCAAGTTGAAGGAGAGCGAAGCCGCAATTCACTTCAAGTAAAATACACAATGACCGAAGAAAAAGAGTCACAGCTGACCGTTGAAACTAATAAGTTCGTTCACGCCATTGACAGCCTGGTTTTGACGATATCAATGTCGATGAGCGCTTTGACAGATGCTGATAAAGCGGCTCATGGTCGATTTGAGAAGTATCTGCAAGAGCGATGCGATGCCCATCAGAAAAATGGAAAGACAGTTTACCGGGCCAGATCTCATGATTATTGCCACGAAATCCAAGAAATTGAAACAGAGTTGGATAGAATACATGCCGGTTTTGCTGCTGTGCCACGGAGTTTTCTTGTAGCGCTCGTAAGTGAATACGATGCATACCTTGGTGGCCTGATTAAAGCGCTCTTTTACGTGCGACCAGAGCTGCTCGAAGCGTCAGAGAGGAGCCTTACATTTGCCGAACTGTGTCAATTCGGCAGCGTTGATGCCGCTCGAGAATATGTGCTGGAAAAAGAAATTGAGACTTTACTTCGAAAGAGTCACGTCGAGCAATTTGAGTGGCTTGAGAAAAAGTTTGATCTGAAGTTAAGAGTAGACCTCCCCGTCTGGCCTTATTTTGTCGAACTCACTGAAAGAAGAAATTTATGCGTCCATAACGATAGCATCGTTTCGCGTCAATATGTGGAGACTTGCGCAAAGCACGGCGTCAAATTAGACAATATTTGCGCAGGACACAAGTTGAAAGTCACGCCAAAATACTTCGAGGACGCTCATAGAGTCGTTTATGAGGTCGCTATTAAGCTGGGCCAGGTTCTCTGGCGCAAAGTTATTTCAAAACAGGCTGAAGAGGCTGACCAATGCTTGCTTGATCTTACATTTTCCTTAGTGAACGAAAAGCGCTACGCTATCGCTACCGAGCTCTTGAACTTCGCCGACACCACACTACAGAAGCGACACGCTAGTGAAAATAACCGGATAACGTTCCTGATCAACCGAGCCCTTGCTCTTTATCTAGCTGGCAAGAAAGAACAATCTGCCCAAGTGCTAGGTACCCAAGATTGGAGCGCCACGAAAGATGTCTTTAAGTTGGCGGAGCGCGTATTGAGGGAGGACTTCGAAACAGCGCTAACACTCATGCGGCGAATCGGGAACTCTGGCTTTCCTCATCGGGCAGACTACCTGCATTGGCCACTATTTGCTACTTTTAGAAAGACAGCACAATTCCCAGCAGTGTTCAAAGAAATATTTGGTGATCCAACTCATGAGCAGTATGAATTAAAAGAACCTCGATACAGAACTGGTGAGGACTAGCAAATATCCTATGTCCCAAGCAACTTATCTCGAAGCAATCCGGCAGGGACTCTGGGAAGAGATGGAGTCCGATCCCACCGTCTTCTGCATCGGCGAAGACATTGGCATTTACGGCGGCGCCTTCAAAGTCACGGACGGTTTTGTCCACCACTTTGGCACGCAACGCGTGATCGATACGCCTATCGCCGAGTCGGCCATTGTGGGCGCGGCCTTTGGCGCGGCGCTTACCGGCATGCGTCCCGTGGCTGAATTCCAGTTCATGGACTTCATCGGCTGCGCCTTCAATCAGATCGTGAACATGGTGGCCAAGTCGCATTACCGCTGGGGCGCGCCCGCTCCGCTGGTACTGCGCGGCCCATGCGGTGGAGGCGTGCACGGCGGCCCGTTCCATTCGCAGAATCCGGAAATGCATTTTGTGCACACGCCGGGAATGAAAGTTGTTGCGCCGGCCACTCCCAGTGACGCCAAAGGTTTGATCAAGTCGGCCATCCGCGACAACAATCCAGTCCTTTTTCTCGAACACAAATTTCTCTACCGCCGCATTAAAGAAGATGTGCCGGAGAACGGTGACGTGGTGCCTATCGGCAAAGCGCGGCTACACCGTCCCGGACGCGACCTGAGCATCATTACCTATGCCGCCATGGTCCACACCGCGCAGGGAGCCGCGGACATTCTGGCCAAAGAAGATATCGAAATCGAAATCCTCGATCTGCGTACTCTCTGCCCGCTTGACCGTGAAGCCATCACGCAGACCGTGAAGAAAACCAACAAAGTGGTTCTTCTGCACGAAGACACCAAGACTGGCGGCTTGGCCGGCGAATTAGCGGCCATTATCAATGAAGAAGCTTTCGACGATCTTGATGGCCCCATCGTCCGCATCACGGCGCTCGATACGCCGGTGCCCTTCTCTCCTCCGCTCGAACATTTCTTCTTGCCGAAGGTCGAGGACGTGGTACGTGAGGCGCGGAAGCTGCACCAGTACTAAATTTCTCTTGGCATAGAGACGTAGCATGCTACGTCTCTGCATGAACGGTCTCGCAATTACTTCTCACTCACCACCGGTAACTCCACAAAACTGGCTTGCCCCGGCTGATGGTAAATCCGCTGCGTGGCCTTGCGATAATCGCCCGGCTTGGCCCAGAAAATATTCTGAACAAAGGTCTGCGGGTTGCGATCATACAGCGGGAACCAGCTTGACTGCACCTGCACCATGATGCGATGTCCGGGCAGAAAGACGTGGTTCGCCGTGGGCAGCTCAAAGCGATAAACCAACGGCGTATCAGCCTTGATCGCTTTCGGGGTTTCCAGGCTTTCGCGATAGCGCCCGCGGAAGATGTCCATCGACACCGCAAGCTGGTAACCGCCCATCTGCGGCTGCCCCGCAACCTCATCGGGATAGACGTCAATCACCTTCACCACCCAATCGGAATCGGTGCCGCCGGTCGAGGCCACAAGGTTAGCGATGGGCTGGCCGCTGATTTTTACCGGCTCGGTCAGCACATCTGAGGTAAACGCCAGCACATCCGGTCGGCCGGAAGCTTCGCGCTGGTCGTCCACCAGCCAAAGCGGCCAAGTAAGACCCTTATCAATGTCATACCCCACAGGACGGACCGGCCGCGAGCGGAACGGAACAGGCTTCGCCGGATCGGAAACATACTCGTCAAAACCCGCATCACCTGTTTTGGGAGCCGCAAAACTGAGCTTGAGCCCGCTGGAAAGATACAGCGGCGTTGGCTTCACGGTGCAACCACTGGAACAGCCCGAAGGCCACGCGTTGAGTCTCCGCCATGTGTTGGTCCCGGTCTCAAATGCTGAGACGGGAGGAACATCGGCCTTGGGAGCATCGTCCTTTAAGTAGTGGTCCAGAAATGGCCGCAGGATCTGCTGGCGGAAGTAGAGTCCGGTATCGCTGTTGAATTTCAGCGCTCCCAATGAGCTGCCATCCTCGATCTCCTGCCCGTGGTGCCACGGCCCAATCACCAGAAAAACTTTGTCGTTATCTTTATCTTTCGGCTTAATCGCTTTGTACACGGCAATGGCGCCGTATATGTCTTCCTGGTCCCACAGGCTGTCCACTAGCATCACCGGAACTTTGAGCGGCTGGCCGGCGAGAATCTGGTCCATGGCCTGGTCGCGCCAGAACGCGTCATAGTTGGGATGAGCAATTAGCTTCCGCCAAAAGCCGATCTGCTCCAGCCCGTGCAACCGTCCCAGCTCTCCGGCAGAGCCGGACTGCATGAACATGTCGTAGTCGTCGAAATGGTCGCTCCACCACTTCGCATCATTCTTGCGCGTGGCCACCTGCTCGAAAATGTAGGGCATGTTTTGCTGGCGGAAAGCGCCATTGTGGAACCAGTCGTCACCGCGCCATCCGTCGACCATAGGGTTCATGGGTACCGCAACCTTGAGCGCCGGATGTGGATTCACCAGCGCCATCAGGGGCAGAAAGCCGTCATACGAGATGCCCAGAATGCCCACCTTACCGTTGCATTCCGGCACGTTCTTCACCAGCCAGTCGATGGTGTCATACGTATCGGTAGAATGGTCCACGGGCGTGGGGTTCTGCGGCCCGTGAAGAGGGCGGTTCATCACATAGTCGCCTTCGGAGCCGTATTTACCGCGCACGTCCTGCACCACGCGAATATAACCACCTTCCACAATTACCTCAGTGGCGTTGTCGTAGCCCCAAAGCGCCGGCGCCAGGTGCGCGCTGTGCTCGTGGTTGGTCAGCTCGTCCGCGCTGTACGGTGTGCGCGTCAGCAAAATGGGCGCGGTCTTCGTTTTGGTCGCGCTCCGCGGGACCAGGATCACTGTATGCAGCTTCACCCCGTCGCGCATCGGGATCATCACCTCGCGCCGCTCATGATCAAAGCTCGCGGTGGCCGGTTTTACTTCATGCGGTGTCTCACTGGGGTAATTAGGATATTTCGGCGCACTCTGCGGCGCGGACGTCTGTGCTTGCGATGGACAGATGCACACGAGGGCAAACAGGACGACAGCGAACAGGGGCGGTGTGGAAAAGCGTTTCGTCAATATCATGGCGACCGCGATTATAGACGTTTTCTGCGCAGCCTTGGAGCCGCGGCCCAACTCAAAAAGATTTCTCCGCGTCTCCGCGCCTCCGTGGTGAAATAATAGTTCTCCTATGTACTACCTCCTCAAAACTGAACCTACCGTTTACGGCTTTGCCGAGCTGCAAAAAGAAGTCGCCACTATCTGGGACGGCGTGACCAACCCGGTCGCGGTGAAGAACCTGCGCGGGATGAAAAAAGGCGACAAGCTGGTCATCTATCACACGGGCGACGAGAAGCGCGCCGTAGGCACGGCCTCCGTCGAGTCAGTTACAGCCGATGATCCGAAGAATCCCCAAGTCAGAATCAAAGCGGGCAAACTGATCTCGCATCCGGTCACGCTGGCAGAAATCAAAACCAGCGATCTCTTTGATGACTCTCCTCTGGTCAGGCAGGGCCGCTTGTCCGTTGTGCCATTGAATCAAGAGCAGTATGACTGGATTACGGGCCGGTGACAGCCTTAACACAGACGTCGTCCCTCCATGCACGACCATAGTCTGGGAAGAAGCTGCTTTCGTCTCCCACGTCGGCCCTGAATAGGTAAATCACCGCGCTTCTTCGGTTGACAATCCATGTATAAGTCTGAGTCGACTCATTGTCCGGAAGGTAGTGTTTTGTGAGATTACCCGAATCGAAAGTGCGATCGAATTCTGGTGTTCCTGACTGCACGTTGTCAATATCAAAATAACCGTTTTTTAGTGAATCTGACACCGTTCTGGGACCGTCAACCTGCCACACCCGAATACGGACTCTCTTTACGTCAAACTCCACTTTCCCTACATTTTGGACTGACACTTGAAACTCCGCATAACAGCCCCCTGCAAAAGGGGCTTCTTCTGAAACCAACTTACTGGTTACCCAGGCATTCGGTTTCAGTGATGGAGCTTCACCAAGTTGAAATTTAGTGTATGCCCAATATGCCGCGATTCCGAGTGCCAGGATTTGCAACCATTTTGTGATTTGCTCCGTATTCCTCCAGATTTCGCCGAACAGGCTCATAGACGTATTCGCACCTCCCGGGCATGAATTCTACAGGCCGACGCAACCGCCGATCCCCTGATTTATAATCAGAGGTTGATCTAACCAGCTGATACACACCGGTGGAAGGACCTCATGGCAACTGACGTACTTATGCCCCAGATGGGCGAATCGATTTTTGAAGGCACGATCACCAAATGGCTGAAAAAGCCCGGCGACAAAGTCCAGCGCGATGAGCCGCTGTTTGAAATCTCCACTGACAAGGTCGACGCCGAGATCCCAGCGCCCGCAGCCGGCGTGCTGAAAGAAATCAAAGTCAAGGAAGGCGCCACCGTGCAGGTAAATACCGTGGTCGGCGTGATTGATGCCGATGGCAGCGGCGCAGCAGCGGCGCCGCCCAGGCCCGCGGCAGCAGCTTCAGCGCAGCCGTCCTCGCCAGCCAAATCCGCTCCCCAGGCAGACGGCGCGCCCGCAGCCCAGCAGCCTCCAGCCACGGAGAAATCGACGCCGGTACAACAGGAAAGGCAGGAAGAGCGCAGCTCTGCTCCGGCAGGCGCGAACGGCGGCGCCGGCACTGACGTGTTGATGCCGCAGATGGGTGAATCGATTTTTGAGGGCACCATCACCAAGTGGCTGAAGAAAGTCGGCGACAAGGTCCAGCGCGACGAGCCATTGTTTGAAATCTCCACCGACAAGGTGGATGCGGAGATTCCCGCGCCCGCTTCCGGCGTGCTGCGCGAAATCAAGGTCAAAGAAGGCACAACGGTCCAAGTTAACAGCGTGGTGGCGGTCATCGGCGGAGCAGGCGCACCCGCAACCGCCGCCCCAGCGCAATCTGCGCCGTCAAAGCCGGCAGCCCCGCAGCCCGTGGCACCGCCTCAGCAACAACAGACGCAGCAGCGCGATCAGGTCATCGGCTTCCCCGCCGCGGAGCGCGGACAGGATGGCGAACGGCTTCGTTCCTCTCCGCTGGTGCGTCGGATTGCGCGCGAGAATAACGTCGACCTAAGCAATGTACCGGGTACCGGGCTGGGTGGCCGTATCAGCAAGCACGACATTGAGAATTTCATCCAGCAGCATGGCGCCGGCCAGGCAGCCCGCACGCCGCAGCCAGTCCCGGCGCCGCAATCGCGACCCGCCCAGACGCAACAGCAGGCCGCTACACCCGCGCCTCGTCCGGCAACCCCGCCGCCCGCGCAGGCGCTCTCCGGTGATCTGGTGCCCATGACGCCGATGCGCAAGAAGATTGCTGAGCGCATGGTGGAATCCAAGCACACCAGCGCGCACGTTCACTCGGTTTTCAAGGTGGACATGACGCGGATCGCGAAGCTCCGCGAAAGGACCCGCAAGAGCTGGGAAGAGCGCAATGGCGTCAAGCTGACCTTCATGCCCTTCATCGCCAAGGCCATATTGCATGGCATTCGCGTTAAGCCCATTATCAACGCGTCAGTGGTTGGCGATGCTATTCAGTACCACAAGAACGTGAATATCGGCATAGCCGTGGCGCTGGATTGGGGGCTCATCGTTCCCGTGGTCAAGGGCGCGGAGAACCTGAGCTTCGTGGGTCTGCAGCGCGCCATCAGCGATCTGGGCGCGCGCGCGCGCAACAAGAAGCTGGTGCCCGACGATGTTCAGGGCGGCACCTTCACCATCACCAATCCCGGAATTTTCGGGCCGCAGTTCGGCTTGCCCATCATCCTGCAGCCGCAAGTCGCCATTCTGGGAATGGGCGGCATCTTCAAAGAGCCGGTGGTTGTGACCGACGAAGACGGCAATGATTCCATCGCCGTGCGGCATATCATCCGGCTCTCCGTGGGCTACGATCACCGCATCATTGACGGCGCCGATGCCGATCAGTTCATGGTGGCGGTGCGCGAATACCTGGAGAATTTCAACGAAGATATCGGGTAGCTGAAAATATCAGCGGTCCTTAACGGCGGCAGGCAGCGATGCTTGCCGCTTTCATTTTTACCCACAATTTACAGGCTGCCGTACGGCAACAGGTCCATCTGTATCTCAGCAACCGACGCTCTATTGGCCGGCGTCTTGTACCTGTTTCTGCGTCTTGCTGTGCTTGCTGATCCTGCCGCTCCAACTTGTCATTTGAAGTGTGGATCGACAGAATTATTTAGATGGCAAGGCACTTTACTCCAGTTGCGGTCTATTACAGCATGTGCGGCTATCGAACGTTTTGCCCGTGGGGACAAGCTTGCTTCAACGTCTACTTTGAATGTAAAGCTCTTTAATGATTGGTCTTTACCGAAGGTAGGGTTTAGAACATGCATCGCGATGTGCATACCGCGAAGATAGAAATTTCGTTCCCGGCCAAATTCTGGAACACTTCCACAAGGATCGGCCAACTCACTGCCAAAGAACCGCGCCCGGCTTTGCCAATCGCTGTCCTGATGAGGCTCATCCGTAAGCAAGGTAGAGTAGCCGTTGTTTTCGATGGCCTTATTTGCAGTTAGGCTGCATTCAAAGTCTCCGCTGTAATCAAATTCATTTTGGGATAAAGCAGACTTTTTGCCATAACATTTCAACCTATAAAGCGATCGACCGTTGATGTCTGAAATCGGTAATATTAAAGCTGCTTTCGAGGCATCTGTGAAATCTTTAGAAACCGTCACTGGTTTCACGATAGGCCAAGGCTGCGCAAACATTAATATTGCAGAAAGCAAAGCCCACATATATTTATTCCTTGTTGATGACAGTTACTGAGCCGTTTGCACGGGTGTGTCCCGCCACCTCCACAGCCGCCATGGCCAACACCGCCGCCTTCCTCCATTTGCGCACGGGTTAAGTTTAACTAGACCCAAAGGATCAACGAGGTCTGTGGGGGCGTTTTCGACATACGCATATCGGTTCAAAAGACTGCGGAGTGGCATCGGATACTGCCGAGGTAAACCTCGTTATCGTAAGCCGCTGCTACCTCAATAGGTTACGGATTGCGGCCCGCTTTTGAGTGTTCCCGCATCTAAATGTTACGGATGTGCCGCTACTCTGGATAAGAAATGCATTCTGAGCGTAAAATTCTTAAATACTCTGTGCTTCTGGCTGCAAAAAAGTTTCTTTTAAGGATTGGTCTCTATGAAAAGTTTATTCGCATTTGTTCTGGGCTGTGCCCTGCTGGTGGGGTTCGTGGGTTGTGGCGGCGGCTCCAGCACGCCGGCGCCCACGCCGACCCCGGTGAATCCCGCAACCGTGACACCGGCAGCAGCAACCGTGCCAGTCGGCGGAACGCAGCTGTTTACGGCAACAAATTTTTCCGGTACGGTCTTGTGGAGCATCAACCCACAGGTTGGGACCATCGACGCAAATGGAATCTATCATGCGCCGGCCAGCTTCCCATCTCCCAACAATCTGACGGTCACGGCTTCCGCCAGCGGCGTTTCCAGCACGGCAACGGCGACGGTTGAATTCCCTAATCACAACGGCGACGCACAGTCTGCACCCATCCTGCTTGGCTCTTCCGGCGCGAACATTGCGGACGTGGGGTCCCGCGTGTGCTGTATCGGCACGCTTGGCAGCCTCTGGAACCGGGGAAGCGCGGCTGTGATTTTAAGTAATAACCATGTGCTGGCTCGCTCTGATCAGGGTGTGATTGGAGAAGCCATCCAGCAGCCTGGGCAAGCAGCCTGCTTCAGCAGCAACATCAATGTGGCCAATCTGACCGCAAAGGCGGCGCTCACACCTGCGGGCACAACGCAGGGCCGCACCGGGCCTTCACCCAGCAACACGGACTCCGCAGTAGCTACGGTGATTCCCGGCCAGGTAGACGCGGCCGGTACCATCCTTGATTTGGGCCCCGCCGGGGCTTCCAGCATTGCCGCGGCTCCTCCCTCGTCTACGATTGGGATGGCCTCGGTTGGCTTGGCCGTAGCCAAAAGCGGCCGGACCACCGGACTTACCTGCTCCACCATCAATTCCATCAATGCAAATATAGTTGTGGGATACGAGACAGCTTGCGGCAGCAATATAACCAATTTCAACGCGATATACGCTAACCAGGTAGTCATCAGTGGAGGGTCTTTCAGCGGTAGCGGCGATTCCGGCTCCTTGGTGGTGACTCAGGCGGAATCACGTCCTGTCGCGCTGCTCTATGGCGGCAGCACCACGGATACCGTGGCCAATCCGATTCAGGACGTAATTGCAGCCCTGACTCTCACGCCGATCGCCGGCAATCCCGACCATGCCGTAAGCTGCCAACCCACCGTCAGCAATGGATTGCAGGTGAACGGACAATCCGCCACGGTTGGGCTCTCCAGCGCTGAACGTCAGCGCGTCACCGCCGTGCAGCAAAGACGTGCAGCCAATCTCATGCAGGATTCGGCTGTCAAGGCCGTGGAGGTTGGCGCGAGCGCCGATAATCCCAAAGAGGGCGCGCTCGTGATCCACGTGGCCCAGCCACTCTCGGCGCCGGTTCCGCAGATGATCGATGGCGTGCGCACACGACTGGTTGTTCAAGATGGAAGCGGCGTGCAGTTGCCCGAGGTCGGCCAGGTGCAGATCGATCACGCCACCGCCGTAAAGGATGCGCATGTCGCCGACCTTATGTCGCAGCCCGGGATTCAGGGCGTAGGCGTCTCCATCAGCGCTGACAATCCCACTGAAACTGCAGTCTCCATCTATGTGATCAAGGGAGTCGCCCACCCGGCAATCCCCGCGGTGCTTGACGGCATTCGTACCAGGATCTTTGAAGGAGATCGCTTCAAAGCATACTGATCCGGAAATATTCGCAAGATCGGCCCTGGCCGCACTGGCCGGGGCTTTTTGTTGGTTAGGCAATTCCAAGTTCGCGCGCGGCAGCGGCGGCGATCTCAGGCATTGCGGCGGCGGACACGATGCGGATTGCGTGTTGCTCCAGTGTCTCGCGGGCAAAGTTCACGGCATCATCGTCAGGCGGCAAATCGTCTTCCACCACGGCCGCAAGCTGCGCCTGCTTGCCTTCGGCCTTTCTGATTCCCTCTGCTAGCTGCGGATAAGTGAAAGCCAGCACCTTGGCGGCGTTTACGTCGGCAACCAGTGCAACGGCATGAAAGAGCTTAACGGTGCCGTTAGGACTGTATCCGCAATCGATTTTCAGAGGATCGCCGCTGCGGGTGTATTGCGCAACGGAAACGTTCTGCCGCATCAGCGGCCAGACGCCGGCGCTTTCAAATTCCTGGCGCATGCGCTTGTAGATCGCCTGGCGCGTGCTTAGTTCGCGCGGCAGGCGACGGCGCGGGCGTTCCAGGTATAGCCGCGCAAGTTCGTCGGCCTCTGCCGCGGGCGACTCTGCCAGGCAGCCCTGGAATTCTGAGGGCTGCAGCGCGTTGGAAAACGAATCCTGGATGCGGCGCAGGATGTTCTCACGGTCGCCATTCATCTCACGCAGCTTTTCGCGCAGGTCGGCTTCCATGGCTTCCAATACCTCAACGTCGGCTTGCGGATCCAGGCAGCGCACGCGCGACCAATCGTTCGTGAAGCGTATTTCAGCGCCACCCGTGGGCGGCAGCAGCACCAGGCCGATGTTAACGAACTCATTCTTCACCGCGTCCGGGGCGTAGCGCAGCAGGAAGAAGCGGCATTGCTCCTTTTGCGCCATCATTGAATCCTTTGGCTCATGTCGCTATGCTCCAAACCGCTCGATATCTATGCGATCACAATCCATCTTCTGCTCCTGAAGCAAGTGGCTCAGCACGCAAGCCGGCTTCGCCGCTTTCATTTACATCAATCTTGCTCGCGCCCCAACATTCTGCGCCGGCTTGCCCCATGCCGGAAAAGGCTGGCGCGAAGAATTACGAAACGCGGTGATCAGTTCGCGCACCTTGCTCCGGCGATCGATGATCTCCTGCACCAGCTTCTCCAGCGCGTCCCAGTCGTTGCCCGTCCACTCCGGCGGAATGGTTTCCGCAATTTCACGAATCACTGCGGGGGTAAAGCTTTCCACGCCAGCCAGCCAGGGCTCAAACGATTCCCATCCACGCACGTGCTGGTAAACGAAGTTGCGCGCGTACACGCCACGAAGCGCCGAGTCGGGGAAATTCCACTCCCCGGCATTGAAGCAGTAGCCCTGGTCGATAAACGTGGCTGTGTATTTGCGCTCGTTCGCTTTCTTCCAGAAAACCGCCTGCCGACCATTAGCATTGCCAAGCCACTTGTCCAATACCAGCATACCGGCAAAGGCCGGCAGGTTGCGTACTCTAGGAAGCATGCTCTCCGGCAGGTAGTCAAAAACCTGGCCTTCCGCGGGATCACAGACGTAACGCGCGCCAAATTGCAAACCCGGCTTGCAGTGCGCGGAAAGTCCGGCCAAGTCCACCCGCAGCTCCAGAGTATTCTCAATCAGCCAGCTTTCAACCTTCACGATTTCGGTCACTGGTACCGGCAGTCCTAGGCGTTCGGCCAGGCGCGTCGACAGAAGCTCATTGGCCAGCACGCGCAGATGCTGCGGGTTGTTCTGGAACTTCACCACATAAAAATGGTTATCGTCAGCGCGCATCAGGTGCGCCTGTGCGCCTCCGCGCATTCGCCGGACGTGCTGGACAGCCTCAACGGGCATGGCGGGAAGATTGTACTAGGTTGCGCAAGACGGGCTGAACCCGGCTGGGCTTTTAACGTCAAAACATCTTTTGGAGTACGGTTGGTCGCAGGAACTCCCTGAGGCGGTATGGCAAAGGAAGATCTCTTGGGGTCCTTCGACGCGCTCGCCCTTGCTCAGGATGTCAGTGGTTTGGATTGTTGTTGATGGTTGATACAGTTTCGGCTTGCGTAAACCTTTACAAACGCTTCCACGCTTTCCACATAAACATCGGCAAAGTCCACCACGTAACGGCGCTCCTGGATCACTGACTTTGCCTTGTCCAGCGACCAGCCCATGACGCGGAGCAAAGCCAGAGTCATCATGGGCGCGCGATGCACTCCGGCGGCGCAATGGATATATACACGGCTATCGGGTTCGTCCAGCGCCCCCAGAGCAAAATCCACACCGGCCTGAAAGAGCTTTGGCGGCTTGGGGAGAAAATCGTCGTCGGTAGGATTGAAAAGCACTTTCACGGGGTAGGGCTCAGCCAGAGGCCGGTCGTCAAATTCAACCTGCATATCGACGATATGCGTGACGCCGTGCTGCACCAGTTCTTCCATATTCTCGTCATTCCAGATTCCACCGCCAACAGCGATGCGTTCCGTCACCCAGGTCATGTCCATATAAGAATGTTAGCATCCGCGATGAAGCACTGAGTGCTGACGGCCAAACCAGGGCCAATTACAATAGAGCCTGTACTTGGAGGAAACGCATGGATCCCCTTGCAGGAATCGTCGGCGCGCGCCGGAATGAGGATATAGCCCTGGACTTGATGAAATTCATCGCCGCCACCACCAATTATGGCAAAACTGTGGCTGGAGCCGGTTTTCACGGCGGCACGGAAACCAAGTCTGAGGACTATGCCAGCCATTTGATGGAGCTATATACCCGCTGCCTGGAAACGATTAACGGCAAGAAGTAAGCCAAAACATCGGATTGCGCTAAGGCCTGATTCCAAGGATAATCAGAGTGGCCGAAAGCCCCGGTCCATCCCAGTGAACCTGCCGAACTACATCACGCTTTCCCGGATAGCGGCCATCCCGCTGATCATATGGATACTTACTACTCCATATTTCAGCGCCCGGAATACTACCCTTCGGGTGGTGCTCGCGTCCGGCATCTTTATTCTGGCCTCAATCACTGACGGTCTGGATGGGTATCTGGCGCGGCGGCGCGGCCAGATCACCACCATGGGCATGCTGCTGGATCCGCTGGCCGACAAGCTGATGATTGCTGCCTGTTACATCACGCTGCTGCGGCTGGTGCCGGACATCGTGAATGTCTGGGTTGTGGTGCTGATTCTCGGCCGCGAATTCCTCGTTTCCGGCCTGCGCTCCATCGCTTCTTCTGAAGGTTTCACTATTGAAGCCAGCGAACTGGGCAAGCTGAAAATGGTGGTGCAGATCGTCTCGGTCGTGGCCGCGATCCTGGCCATCCGCTGGGACATCTGGACCTTCAATCTTGGGATTTTCTCGTTCGTGCTGTCCGTGGATCTGGTGGCGAAAATGGCCATCTGGTTCATGGTAGCCGTCTCCATCATCTCGGCCGTCGATTACTTCTGGGGCTTCTGGAAGAAAATTGACAAGCGGGTAGAGCGCCGTCGCAGGCGTCCGTTTATCCTGAGTCGACGCAAGAAAAAGGCCTTACAGCAAGCCGAAGCGAACAATCCTGCCAACGTGCACTAACTACTTCGGCGGTTGATCTTCCCAAGACAAAAAAAGAGGGCCGCTGAAGCATGCGGCCCTGCTGAGGTTAGAGAAGATGTGTCTGTATAACCGGCGGGAGCGATTTTTATTCCGCGTTGTTTGAGCTAACCTCTGTGATCCGTCTGAAGTTTCTTCAGCCGTCTAGTCCTGCTCTCCGGGTATCCTTGAATTACAGCATTTGCGACATTTGCATAGCCGCGGGATCGTGCGGCCTCCTGACGACCTGGCGTACAGCCTGAACAGTCTGGAAAGCGTGAACAACCAGGGCAATGCAAATGCCAACAGCCGCGCCGATAAAGCTCCATCGCACTACCTGGTTAACAATCAACAGCGCCTGCGTGTAGTGATCGGCATTCTTTGCCCCCTCTGCCAGAACGATGTAAGGGAAAACCTTCAGCACAGACAGAACGATTGCCAGCGAGATGCCGTCGGCTGCCAACATCGCGGCAGCGCGCAACCATGTCCACTGCGGACGAAAGAGATTGATGCATTGCTGCACCATCAGAACCAGCGTGGGAACCAGCGCGGGCAGGAAGTAGACGCGGAGCGCCGGGTTTAACACGACATTTCCCGTGACTGGAGCAAACATCCAGTGCCCGTAGCGTGGCAGTCCCAACCACCACACGACAAAGATGATGCTGAAGACCAGGCCAAAAACAGATTCCACACGCGACACCCGGTCCTTGCGCTGCGCCACGCGCGGCAGCTTGCGCGGGTCCCATTTCTGCAAATAGCCGAGGCGAGACTGGAACCGTTCCAGAACAACAAAAACCAAGGTGATAATGCCGAAGAGCGTGAAAGCAATGCTCCAAAACGATGCCCACGTTCCCAGCATCGCCACGCCGAGGTGTTGTGCGCGGTATGACGGCATGAACAGCATCATGGCAAACCACACCAGGGCCCACGGCGCCAGATAGCCCAGAGCAATGATCTTCACCACAAACTTGTACAGCGGAAAAAGCGCCGGCCCAATTAGCGACTCTTGCGGCTGATATCGGGCGGCAGTCCGCATGGGATGCCCGGACTGCTGGAGGATGGCGACAATCTCGTCTTCATTGACCCGGCGTCCCAGGGCAGATTCCTTGTCTTCGATTCGGGACTGAATGTCATCACGCAGTTCGGCTGTGATGTCCTGCTGCTGTGCTTTGGGTAGCCAAAACCTGACGGCTTGTAAATAGCGTTCAATGAGTTCCATGGCTCATGCCTCCTGCAAAATGCGGTACAGTGATGCGTTAATGGTCTGCCACTCTTGCAACAGCTGCTTCAATATCTGCTCACCCTGTGGCGACAACCGGTAAAAGCGCTTGTTCCGTTTGTTCTCTTCCCGCCATTCGCTCACCAGCAAGCCCTGGCTCTCCAGGCGGCGCAGCAGCGGATAAAGTGTGCCCTCGTCGATGGCCAGCCCCAGATCGTCAAGGGCCTTGCGTAGCGTGTAGCCGTAATGCTCGACCTGGAGTTGGCCCAGTACAGCCACGATCAGGCAGCCGCGGCGAAGTTCCAGCTTGAGGTTTTCGAAGATCTCGGCTTGTTGCTGAATACTGTTATTCATACAGTGTGTGATACATACTATGTACAACACAGTAAATATGTCAAGAGCCTTGTGAATTTTTTTGGGTTTAAAAAATTTTGGGTGATTTAGTGAAGATTTGCTTTCAGCGATGCGGATCTCTTAGAAAACCCCTTAAATCTTTATTTACTAAACACTTTATCCGCTGTTGATAGCCGCTTTATTCCTAATTTACCCGCGGTGCATTGCCGCTTCTTCCTGCTTCGATGGAAGCTTGCATTCGGAGGAACAACCAATGCGGCTTCACTTCAAGACTCGTTTATCCACAGCGGCAACCATGCTTCTTATGCTCGCCCTATCGATATCCGCTCTCGGGCAGCAGAATCAAAGGTCAGGCCAGCTGCCGCGGCCAGCGCTGCCGACCTACAGGGTTACCCCTCGATTCAGCCGAGCGTGCATGGGAACACTCGTCCAAAATTTTGGCCCACCCCAGAGTTCAGTCTTTGCTAATGGTCAAAATTGGGACCAACTCGCTGAAATGGCTGGTTGCGCTGAATATCAAGCTCCATTGAACCGAAGAGCCGATCTTGACTACGTTGAAAGCCAGCGCCGCCGTGCAGCAGCAGCGGCGGAAGCGCTTCGGGCGGAGTTGATGGAACCTCAGGTCCATGCCGACCCTGAATCCGCTGATCAGTCCGAGCTGCTCAAAAACTCCAAAGACCGCGATTTCATACTGCGCAACTTCCGCACCATGTACATTGACGCGCATAGCGCGCAATATTTCAAAAGCGACCAGATGAAGGCGGCGCTGGGCAAAAACAAAGAATTCCAGAAGCTCAATATCCGGATCGTTGACGATCCCCGCGTCGCAGACACTGTGCTTAAGGTCACCTACACTTTTGCCTGGGACTATCCTTTTGAACTGCGACACCAGAACACCACCTTTGTGCTGGTAGCCGGCAAAGGCGAAGGCCCGTTCTCAGGACCGCTGGGCGCAGCGGACGTGGCGCGCCAGTTCGTCAACGAGATGAAGGAGTGGCGCACAGTAAAGAAGGCGGAGAAGCAAAAAAATCCAACCATTGATTGACACTGATGACTCCGATAGGAAATTAGACAAGTGCGCCAGGAACTCCAGGATTTAAAACTGCGGATATTCTTGCTGCTGTGGTTTCTGATAATGCAGATCAGTGTTGTCAGTGAAAATCAGTGGTCGGTTTCGCACCTTTACATATAGATGACGTAAGAACTAAACCACAGCGCGCTGGGCAGGCTGCCCGGCTTGCGCGCTGTCAGAATCACGTTGTAGTCCTGCGAGACAGGTAAAGCGTCAAGGAATGCCGGGTCGCGGCGGTCAGGCTGGATGGTGGCCAGGTAGCGCAGAAAGTCTTCCAGGTGGTGGCCGCCTTCATAGCATGAACCGTCAAAAGAGAGGTCGACATTTTCGGTGTTGAAGTGGCAGGCCAGTGAAGCCGCCATGGAAATGGCGCGCTCGTAGGCTTCCGTCGTCACTCGCCCGGGCTCGGGATTATCAAACACCAGGCGCAGACGGCGCTCGTCTTCACGGGTGAATTCGCGGACTTTGAGCGCGCCGGTTTTGGCTGTGGCTTTCCAGTCGACAAAGCGGCCTGGATCTTGCGGTGTATGCTCGCGGATGCGGTAGAGCTCGCTGCCGCGTCCGCGCACAAAAGAGACAAACTCACCGGTGATCATGGGCAGCAAGTCCAGAAAGTCATCCGATTCCAGCAGCGCCGGATACACGAGAAGTTCGCGCTCCAGCCTGACCTTGCGGCTCTTGATCAGGAAGGAAAACGGGAATCGGGTGGCCACGCTGAAGCCGGACTGGGTGTAGAGACCTCGGCGGGGAAATCCCAGTTCTACCTCAGTGCTCGCCGTGCTTCGTGGACCTACATACACGAAATAAACCGGCCGGGAGAGAATTTTAGTTTGCAAGGGCGGTGGGATTTTTTTGCGTAACACGTAGTCCGGCAGCCGCAGCCAGTGCCTGCGTTTGGGAAAGACAAACTCCGTCTTGCTCCACTCCCAGTCCCGGCGTCTTTTTTTCTTATCGACAGGAGTGAAAACTTTCACGGAAAACGCCGGCATCCAAAGCCGTGGGTTGGTCAGATGGACCCGTAGCTGGACCGGTCGCTTGGCAAAGGCGTTCCGGGGCACAATCAAATCCAGTTCCAGCCGCCGCAACACCGCAGCCGACGCCAAACCAGAAACAACGATTGCCGCCAGCATTGCCGAGAGCACGATGAACAACAGGTTATTGGCCGTATTCAGCGCCGCCACGCCGATCACCAGCGCGACGCCCAGGTAGGCTATGCCTTCACGCGTGAGTTCGTAGTCAAAAGCGTCTTTCATGCGCGCGGCTGCCACGCGCCGCGTGAGGAAGGGCACAGTCAGCAACCCGACTATGCCAGCCAGCAACAGCGCCGTAGTGGCAAAGATCGCTGTGGCCAGCGCATTGCCGCGTTCTCTTGCCACCGATGAGAACACCGCGGCCATAAATGCCAACCCCAGTCCCGCCACGGCAAGAAAAAAACGCTGCCACGCTTCGCGATCGACATTGGCCAGCACTGATTTGAGGTAATCCCGCATTGCCAGTCTTAAGTGTGGCACAAGGCCGCAAGATTCGGGTAGTGCCTTTAGATCATGCCGATTGCGGTCGCGCCGAATTCCGCTTCAGGAAGTTCAGAACCAGCCGGTTGAACTCCGCTGGCGTCTCTTCAAACGGAAGATGTCCGGCGCCTTCAATCATCACTAGTTCGCACACGGAAAGCTTCTGCATCAAGACATCCGCGGAGCGCATATCCACTGCGGTGTCTCGGGTGCCCCAAACTAGCAGCGTCGGCGTTCGTACCCGTTCGATGGCTTCCTCTATGGCGGATACGTCTTTCTGCCAGCGGCGCAGGGTATTCACTATGTTCTGCGCCCTGCCCCTGCGCAGCACTATTTCCGAGTAGCCATCCACTGTTCCTGCGGGAATGCGTCGGCGGTCTCCATACATGCGCTGCACGGCAATCGGGTGCAATGGTCGCGAAAAGGGCATCCCGATGCGCAATAGAGTCGCTCCCAGCCGGCTGGCGAAGAAACGGACGCGCTCCTGGCCTGCCTTGGACCAGGGGTTCACTGGCGCCGCCAGCACCAAAGAACGCACCTTTGGGCTCAGGGCTGCCAGCAAGAGCGCCACACCGCCTCCCCATGAGGCGGCCACCAGATCTACCGATTCCAGTTGAAGGTTATCCAGCCAGCGCAACAGGCGAAGTGCCTGGGCTTGCATGCCACAATCCAAGTCGTGGGGTGCGTCTGATGCGCCAAAACCCGGAAGATCAACCGCCATGGTTGTGTAATGCTCTGAAAATGAGGGCACGTTAAACCGCCAACAGAAAGAGCCGCCCACTAGTCCGTGAATCAGGAGTAATGGCGGCCCAGAACCAGCCTGGGAATATTGTATTTTGTCCCCAGAAATGTTCGCGCAATGTCTGTGGATTCCCATAACGTTCGCTCAAACGCTGACAACCTCTTTTCCGATTCGGGCACTCAAATTAAAATGCTACTGCCTTTGTCGCTTCTAATTTGCCTGGATTCTCCTCCAATTCCTGCAATTTTTCTGCCTCGAAGGGGCTTTTTATTGCACAAAGGACGACAAAATTGAATCTACCAAAACCCACACATAACTTCCAAATTCGGTATCTTTTTCCCAGAATTCCATCTATAATTTTGTAAATCTAAGTAAACAAGTAATTTATTCATTCGATAGGCAAACAATCCGTGGCACCCTACTTGCTTCAATCTAACCAAAGCCCTCCGCCCTACAGGGTAGGGCAGAGGGTTGGGGGTTTCAGCGAGCAAAGGATGCGAAAGGATTCCCTAGTCCGGTTCTCGGCTGTTGGTCTGGCGCTTATCACCGCCGCTCTGGTAGTTTTTGCCGTTATCAATTGGCAAAAAGAAAGCCAGTATTCCACTCCGGATGACGGCGTCTGGTGGAAAGAAGACTCGAACGGCTTGCTGGCCAAAGGTCTTATCCCCAATGGACCGGGCGAAAAAGCTGGTATCAAAATCGGTGATCGGCTGCTGCGCATTAATAGCCAGCCGAACGAAAGAACCGTCAAAAACATCATCGAGTTCGAGAAACTTCTCTACCGTACCGGCGTCTACTCGCGTGCCACTTACCTGCTGGATCGCCATGGCGTGAACGTTGAAGTATCAGCGGTGATTCCGATCCCGGCTGACAACTCCATGAGAGTAGGCCAGCGGCTGATTGCGCTGATCTACCTGGGGATTGGTTTTTATGTCCTGTTCCGCCGGTGGACCGCGCCTAAATCGACGCACTTTTATGTTTTCTGCCTGGTCTCATTCGTTCTTTACTCGTTCCATTACACCGGGAAGCTGAATACTTTTGACTGGATCGTCTTCTGGGGCAATGTGGCTGCCGGGGCCCTGCAGGCTGCTCTGTTCCTGCACTTTGCGCTCACCTTCCCGGAACGACGCCATTTGTCGAGAAAGCTGCGTGGGCTGGTGGCCGTCGTATATATTCCGGGCGCTTTTTTGCTGGGCGGCTGGATCTTCGCGCTACTGGAGCTACAGGCCACGGAATCGTTGCGCTGGAACCTTGACCGCCTCCAGATGCTATACACCACGGTCTATTTTGTTACCGCCGCCGTGGTGCTCTGGCGCAGCTATCGCAAAGCCAACAATCCGCTGCAACAGCAGCAACTCAAGTGGATTTCCCGGGGCACGCTCCTGGCAATTGGCCCGTATACGCTGATTTACGTCATACCGTATCTGTTGGGCGCACTGCCCACCACGACCATGAAGGTATCGGTTCTCTCGCTGGTGTTTCTGCCCGTTACATGGGGCTACGCCATCGTGCGCTACCGGCTGATGGACGTGGACATTATCTTCAAGCGCGGCGTGGCCTACACGCTGGCGACGGCGGCCATTTTGATGGCCTACTTTGTCGGAATCGGAAGCCTTGCCGGCTCCATTACCACCAAGTTCCCCAACACCGGCACTGTGGGACTGATCGCGGTAATCATCATTACCGCACTGGTTTTTGAGCCGCTCAAGAACTGGATTCAGGTAAGGGTCGACAGGTTCTTTTACCGCAAGCGCTACGACTATCGCCGCACGTTGATCGAGTTTGGACGCGAACTGAGTTCAGAGATGGACCTGGGCGCCATGCTGAGTTCGGTGATTGACCGGCTCTCGCGCACCCTGTTGGTGGACCGCATCGCCATCTTCCTGGCTACCGACGCCGGCGCCAACGAATTTGTAATGGAGAAGTCTTTCGGCATCAGTTATGCGGGCTCGCTCGATCTCAGTTTCCTGGTGGTGGAGCGTCCTGAGCATTACGCAGGCCATATCTTCTTTGACAACACGCGCAAAGCGCTGCAAGAAAGCGCTGCGGCACGCGATACCATCGCCAAGCTGAATCTCAACTATTACATTCCCTGCACCGTGCAGAACCGCATCATCGCTGTGATGGGCCTGGGCAAGACCATGTCCGGCGAATTTCTTTCCAGTGAGGACGTGGAATTGCTCGAGACCCTCGCCGGGTACGTGGGTATTGCCATCCAGAACGCGGGACTTTATGCCTCACTGGAGCAGAAAGCCAGCGAATACGAGCGCCTGAAAGATTTCAATGAAAACATTGTGGAATCCATCAGCGTCGGGGTGCTGGCCGTGGACCTGGAAGACCGCATTGAATCCTGGAACTCGCAGATGGAAGTAATGTACGCAATGCCTCGCTCCCAGGTGCTGGGTGAGCGGCTGAGTGACGTTTTTCCAGGCTCATTCATGGAAGAGTTTTACCGCGTGCGCCAGAACCCGGGTATTCACAACCTGTACAAGTTCCGGCTGAACACGCGCGTCGGTGATATCCGCATCGCCAATATCGCCATCGCGCCACTGGTCACCAGGAAATTCAGCGTAATCGGCCGCCTCATCATTGTGGACGACATCACGGAGCGCATCGACCTTGAATCGCAATTGAGCCAGGCGGAAAAACTTTCGTCTATCGGCTTGTTGGCTGCGGGCGTGGCCCATGAAGTCAACACGCCGCTGGCTGTAATCTCCAGCTATGCCCAGATGCTTACCAAGCAGATCAATGGCGACGCCAAGCTGGCTCCGTTGCTGGAAAAGATTACGCGCCAGACCTTTCGCGCCTCAGAAATCGTAAATAACCTGCTGAATTTCTCGCGCACCAGCGCCACTGAGTTCAGCGAGATCGATCTCAACAAGATCATTGCAGACACCCTGGCGCTGCTGGAACATCAGCTCAAGATTTCGCACATCAAGGTTGAAGCCAGCCTGTATGCCGGTCTGCCGCTGATCCACGGCAATGCCGGCAAGCTACAGCAGGTTTTCCTGAACCTCTTCCTCAACGCGAAAGACGCAATGTCCTCGAAAGGTGGCACGCTCAGCATCAGCACCGCCAATGGCGATGCGGTGCAGGTAAAAATCAGTGACAGCGGCGCCGGTATTGCTCCTGAGCACATCAGCAAAATTTACGATCCCTTCTTCACCACCAAAACCAACCCTCGCGAGGGCCAATCGCGGGGCACCGGCCTTGGGCTGTCGGTAACGTACGGCATTATCCAGGAACATGCAGGCAAGATCCGCGTGGACTCTCACCCCGGTCTGGGAACGAGTTTTCAACTGGAATTCCCCATGAGAAAGGCAGTCAATGTCTGAAGCTGCGGTTTTAAGCCATCCCCCCACCGAAGCTAGTCATGGCGGTTCCGTCCTCATCATCGATGACGAGGCGGCCATCCGCGAATCACTGGAAACCTTGCTGGAATTTGAAGGTTACAACGTTGAGTCGGCTGAAACGGCCGAGGAGGGCCTGGCCCGTCTGAGCGAACGCACCTTCGATCTTGTGCTGCTCGATTTTGCCCTGCCTGATCGCAATGGTCTGGAGGTGCTTACAGAGATTCGCGCCCGCGATTCTCAACTGGCCGTAATCATGATTACCGCCTACGGCACTCTGGACAACGCAGTCCGCGCCATGCAAAAGGGCGCCACCAACTTCATCCAGAAACCATGGGACAATGAAAAGTTGCTGGCCGACGTGCGCGCCTCCGTCTCCCGCCGTCGCGTGGAAGAGGAGAACGAACAGCTCAAGCGCGCGCTCAAGCAGCGCTATAGCTTTGAGCAAATCGTGGGCAAGTCGGAATCAATGCTCAAGATTTTTGACTTGGTCGGCCAGGTCGCTTCCAGCCGTTCCACGGTGCTGATTCAAGGTGAGAGCGGCACCGGCAAGGAGTTGATCGCCAAGGCAATCCATGCCAATTCGCAGCGCAAGAACCATCCCTTTGTTCCCGTGAATACCGGTTCCATGCCCGCGGACCTGCTGGAATCCACCCTGTTTGGGCACGTCAAGGGCGCATTTACCAGCGCTATTTCATCCAAGAAGGGTCTATTTGAAGTTGCCGACGGCGGGACCATATTCCTGGACGAAATCGGCACTATGAGCCTGGAAACCCAGGCCAAGATCCTGCGCGTCCTGCAGGACCGCAAATTCATGCATCTGGGTGGCGTGCATGAGCTGCAGGTCGATGTCCGCGTGATTGCCGCTACCAACATCGATTTGCACGTGCTGGTGCGCGATGGCAAGTTTCGCGAAGACCTGTTCTATCGCCTGAACGTGATCACCGTAGACCTGCCGCCTTTGCGCAGCCGCTCAGAAGATATTCCTCTGCTGTGCGGCCACTTTCTGGAAAAGTTTGCCCGGGAAAATGGCAAGGCTATCAGCCATATCTCGCCTGAAGCGTTAAGGCCGCTCATGGATTATGGATGGCCCGGCAACGTGCGGGAACTGGAGAACGTGATTGAACGCGCTGTAGTGCTCTGCAACGGCCCTGCGGTCGGCATAGAACTCATACCTGACCACATTGTGGGCCGCGGCTCGGAGGGGAAAATGATTGAACATCGTCCCGACGCCTCGTTGTTCGAAATTGTGGAAGAT
>JBARMK010000184.1:0-22918 GCA_049802395.1 Candidatus Angelobacter sp. | reverse complement strand
GCGGTGGCAAGACGTACAAAAGTTTTATGCTTCCGCCTTTAGTGGCGAAGGTCTTGGCCTGAATAAGGTGACGCTGGAGTGGGAGAGGGCCCAAATTCGCAAGTACAAGTTTGAGGTCGTACCTGTCTCGCTGAATACAAACGATGCACTCGCTGAATGGCGCTCTTACGTCGAATCGTTCGATCAGGTTGAGGAACTCTCGTTGCATCTGCACCGGCTGGAAAGCTGGCAAGCAGCAGGCCCGGTGGTGGCCAGTGTCCGATTTGAACATATCGGCAGGGCCAGCGCAGCCGAGAGGAGTTGTATTGACCGCGCTTATTTTCGAGTCGCGCTCGAACGCAGCAGCGGCCTCATGCAGATTTGCGAGCAGTCGCTCATTGAAGGCGAGCGCGTTTATTCGGAAAAGCCGCATTTCCTGAATGTGGCCCACGCAGCCGGAGTTGATTTTCAAAATCAATACTATCCGGGTTTCCTCACAGAACCTCTGAAGTTCGGAATGATCCGCTATGGCCCAGGCGGTATCACGGCGGTGGACTACGACAACAACGGTCTGTACGACCTTTTCATTCCTGACGGAGTTGAATCCAAACTTTATCGCAATCGTGGTGACGGGACGTTTGAAGACGTTACCCGGCAGGCGGGTCTCTCAGGTCTGGATGGAGTAAGCGTCGCCCTGTTTGCCGACTATGACAATGACGGCTACAAAGACTTGTTTGTGAGCCGGACGTTCCGGCCCAATCAGTTGTTCCACAACAATGGAGACGGCACCTTTACTGACGTTACCCGGCAATCGGGTCTGGGCGAAGACTGCTGCACTACGGTAGCCGCGTGGGCGGACTATGACAATGACGGCTGGCTCGATCTTTACGTGGGGCGGTACATGGATCCACGCAAGGACATTCCCACAACGTTTTACGCCCGCAATGGAGAGCCGAACCAGCTTTACCACAACAACGGCGATGGAACATTCACCAACGTCACACAGCGTGCTGGAGTCGGCGACAAAGGCCTGTGTCTGGGCGCCGTATGGGGGGATTTCAACGATGACGGGTTCCCTGACCTTTATGTAGTCAATGACTTCGGCAGGAAGACTCTCTACCGTAACAACGGCGATGGAACATTTAAGGACGTCACGGTGAAGAGCGGGACCCTGGCGTATGGCGCCGGTATGAGCGCCTCTTTTGTGGACTATGACAATGACGGTAGGTTCGACTTTTACGTCACCCATATTCGTTCTGAGCATGCCTGGTTCGCGGCCGCCCCCACGGTCAGGCGTTATATGGTGCGCTCATTTACTGAAGGGACTTGGAAGACCGACATGCCGCTGTATCTGGAGATCATGCGCCAGTCAGGGCTGGGATTTGTCGGGGTGTTCCAGCAGATGGCGTCCGGCAACACGCTTCTGCGCAACAAAGGAGATGGCACGTTTGAGGACGTTACCCTGAGGGCGCAGGCCAATCCTCTGGGTTGGTTCTGGGGGGCCGCGTTTGCCGATTTCGACAACGATGGATGGCAGGATGCCTATGCTGCGAACGGCTGGGTTTATAACGACAAAGACACGGAAATCGAACTCGATTTTCTTTGCAACGTTGTCACCCGGCAAAAGCAATACAAGACAGGAATTTTTTTTGATCCCAACTATTTTGGCCGCCTATCCTGGCACGGCTGGGAGCGCAACCGTTATCTCCACAATAATGGCAACGGAACATTTCAGGAAGCCGGCAACGCTACGGGGACAGACTTGCTCCTCAACAGCCGGGGCGTTGCAGTGGCTGATTTCTGGAACCGTGGAGTTATGGATATCGCGGTGGCGGCATCAACGGACCGCCATGCCCTCCTCAAGAATGTCATTGGCGTCAGCGGCAACTGGCTTCAGGTTGAACTCATCGGCACCAGGTCAAACCGTGATGCCGTTGGCGCCCGAGTCACTATTCACGTGGCCGGAGCGCTGCAGGCCCGCGAGGTAGTGCTGGGTGACAGTTACGGATCGCAAAGTTCCCTGCGTCTGCACTTCGGATTGGACCGGCACAAAACCGTTGACCGGCTGACCGTCCGCTGGCCGCGCTCAGGGATGGTCCAGACGTTTGAAACCCTCGCCTGCAACCGCATTATTCAGATTACTGAGGGGGACGACAACGTGGTTGAGAAGCACTATGCATCCGCAACCGTTTAAATCCGCTCTGGTGCTGTGGATGGTGTTGTCGATTCCAGGGACCCAGATAATTTCGATCGCGGGCGCGCAGCCGCAACACCAACAGGACCAGCGCTGGTTCGAAGATGTCACCCATCAGGCCGGCATCCACTACCGGCACCACACCCGCCGGTTCCACAATCCTTACGCCGAAATCATGCAGGGCTATACCAAACTGGGAGCGGCAGTGGCGGTCGGCGATTATGATCGCGACGGATTTGAAGATATTTTTGTCACCGACTCTTGCTCTACCTGCAAGAACCACCTCTATCACAACAATGGCAATCTTACATTCACTGATGTGGCGGAGAAGGCGGGAGTGGCCGACGGCAATGACGAAGAAAATGCCTCCTCCGGCGCGTTGTGGTTCGACTTCAACAATGACGGATTCCCCGATCTGCTGGTAGTTCGCTTCGGCCACCCCATCCTTTATCAAAATCTGGGAAACGGAAAATTTCGTGACGTGACCAGGGTAGCCGGCCTGGATCGCTACATGAACGCCATCAAGGCGATCGCCTTTGATTATGACAATGATGGATATGTGGATCTGTTTTTTGGCTGCTATTTTCAGCCCATCAACATCTTCCATCCTGGCACGCCCAGGTTCTTTCCTGAGAGTTTTGAAAACGCCAACAACGGCGGCGGCGTCATCGCTTTCCACAACAACAAGGACGGGACTTTTACCGATGTGACCGAGCGCATAGGCATCCACACCACCGGGTGGACGCTCGACCTTGGCCACGGCGACGCCAATAACGATGGGTTCGAAGACTTGTACGTGGCCAATGACTTTGGCACTGACCGTTTTTATGTGAATAACGGCAACGGTACATTCACCGACAAGACAGAATCCGCCATAGGCTTTGACACCAAGAAAGGCATGAACGCGGACTGGGGAGACTTTGACAATGACGGCCTGCTTGACATTTATGTGACTAACATCACCGACGATTACATGCGTGAAGGAAATTTCCTGTGGCACAACAACGGCAACCTGACCTTTACCGACGTCTCGCGTGAAACCGGCACTGAAGACACAGGCTGGGGATGGGCGGGCAAGTTCTTTGACTATGACAACGACGGCTGGCTCGATCTTTACGTCGTGAATGGCTGGGTGTCAGGCGGCAAGGAAAGCTATGTGCCGGACATCTTCGAGATGGTAACGCGGCCGGGAGTGGATTTTGCCGATGCGCGCAATTGGCCTCCCATCGGGAACAAGTCTTTGAGTGGCTATCAGAAGAAGCGCCTTTTTCATAACGAAAATGGACACATTTTCAAAGATGAAGCGGCCCGCCATGGCCTGGACTCAACCAGAGACGGTCGCGGCATCGCCGTGGCTGATTTCGACAATGACGGGCGGCTTGACCTGTTCGTCACCAATGCCGATGACGAACCGTACCTCTACCACAACATTCTTCCTACAGGCGCGCACTGGATCGGCTTTCTGCTCCAGGGGACCAAGTCAAATGCAGCAGCCATCGGTGCGCAAGTCCGGCTTACGGCCAATGGGCAAACATATTTGCGCTATGTAAATGGTGGAAATGGTTTCGCCAGCCAGTCCACCACGCGCGTCCATTTTGGACTGGGTAAAGCCACAAAAATAGACGCCATTGAAATCCGCTGGCCTTCAGGCTTGAAACAAACCTTGCCCGCCCAGCCTGTGGACCGATGGTACAAGTTTGTCGAAGGAGAGCCGACCGGCAACATCCGACCTTTGGAGCCAAGACGATGATCAGACAATTCCACGCTCATTCATTGATGGTGTTTGTGGCGGCATGCGCGCTGCTTGCCCCTCTTCGTGCCTCGGACACCGATTACCAGGAAGCCATGAAGGCCCTGGATGCGAAAGACTATCCGACTGCGTTGCGCTACCTGGAATCCGCCTTGAGTGGCAATCCCGATGACGTGCGCTATGCCAGCGATTACAGGCAGGCAGCTATCCGCAGCAAGGACTTTGACCGATCAGTGCAGTTTTTTGAGAAGCTGGCTGCGGAACATCCCAGTTCCGCCAACGTTCATTTGAACTTTGGGTTTGCCTACGTCGATAAAATTCCCGCAGCGGGATCCATCACTCAGGTGATCCTGGCCAATAATGCTCTCAAAGAATTCACCAGGGCTGTTGAACTACAACCAAGCTGGATTGCCTATTACACGCGCGGGATGAGCTACCTCTTCTGGCCGAAGATTTTCAATCGCGCCGCTTTTGGCGTGGAAGACCTGAAGAAAGCGCTGGAACTTCAAAAGACCGGGTCCCGCCGTCCTTATTACGTGAAAACCTATATCGGCCTGGGGGACGGTTATTGGAAAACCGATGACCTAGAAAAGGCGCGGGCCACATGGCAGGAAGGATTGAAGCAGTTCCCGGAGAGTCCGGCATTAAAGGCCCGCCTGACGCAGCAGGGGGACGAACTTAAAGCCACCATTGAAGCCGGCTTTGATCCCGGCAAACGCGTGGATACCGATCTCAAGGATTTATGGACAAATTCAAATATCTGAAGTCAGGTCTGTGCTGTTTACTCTTGTATTTTGCCGCAACACCTGCTGCCGGAAGCGGCCCGGACGGTATCCGTTTCGAAGAGATCGGCGCCCGAGCCGGAGTTCGCGTTCAGCATCACACCCGGATGTTCCATGGAAAGAACGCTGACGTCCTCCACATGTTTACCTCGGGCGGAGCTGCCGTGGCCGTGGGCGACTACGACAATGACGGATTTGAAGACATTTTTGTCACCGATTCTGACACCGGTAAACCCAATCACCTCTTTCATAACAACGGCAACATGACTTTTACTGACGTGGCGGTGCAGGCGGGCGTGGCCGGAGGAAATGATCCTCTCTCCGTTGTCTCGGATGCACTGTGGTTCGATTATGACAATGATGGCAAACTCGACCTGCTGATCGCGCGTTTTGGCACACCGATCCTTTACCACAACGAGGGCAACGGAAAATTTAAGGACGTAACCGCGACGTCCGGGCTCAATAAGTTCGGAAACACTATTGCCGTGATTGCTTTTGATTACGATAACGACGGCTATCTCGACCTTTTGTTCGGAAACTATTTCAAACCTGTCAATCTCCTGGACCTCAAAGACCCTCACGTTCTCCCCAATGATCTGGACAATGCCAGCAATGGCGGCGGAGTCACGCTGTGGCGCAACACCGGCAAGGGATCCTTCGAGGAAGTCACTGACAAGGCAGGCCTGGGCAAAGTGACCGGCTGGACGCTGGACGTCGGCCATGGCGATTTTAACAATGATGGTCTTCAGGACATTTATATAGCGTGCGACTATGGCACCGACCACCTCTTTCTCAACAAAGGGGACGGCACATTTCGCGAAGTGACTGAAAAAGCCACCGGCTGGGACACAAAAAAAGGCATGAATGTGGATGTGGCTGACTATGACAACGATGGATGGCTGGACATCTACGTCACGAATATTACTGACGAGTATATGAAGGAATGCAACATGCTCTGGCACAACAATGGAGATGGCACCTTCACGGACGTTTCCAAAGAAACCGGGACGTGTGAAACCGGGTGGGGATGGGCCGCAAAATTTGCCGATCTGGATAACGATGGCTGGCAAGACCTGTTCGTGGTCAATGGCCTGAGGTCCGCCGGGCCGGAAAGCTATGTTCCCCTGTTGCTTCCAGTCATCACCACTCCGGGGCTGGACATTACAGACGTAAACAACTGGCCCAACATCGGAAACCGCACCTGGAGTGGCTATCAGCGAAAAAAATTATTCCATAATCTTGGAAATGGTTCCTTTAAAAATATTGCGCCGGAAGCCGGAGTGGACAATGATCTGGACGGACGGGGCATCGGCGTGGCCGATTTTGACAACGACGGAAGGCTGGACCTGGTGCAGACCAACGCTGACCAGCCTCTGCTTCTCTACCACAATGTTACGGAAAAGCGCGGCAACTGGATCGAACTCAAGCTAACCGGCACTAAATCAAATCGGGACGCTATCGGCGCGCGAGTGCGGGTTGAAACCGGCGGTCTGATTCAAATCCGCGAAGTGGATGGAGGTAACGGATATGCAGGCCAGAGCACCCGGCGGGTCCATTTCGGATTGAAGGGCGCAACCAGGATTGACAACCTTCAAATCAGGTGGCCCAGCGGGGCCACTGAAACCGTGACCGTCCCCATCAATCGAGTCACCTATATAGAAGAGGGCCGCGGGGTGGTTGCACGATGACCAGTGGGCTCCGGGGAGTGCTGTCATTCGTTGTGACCGTCACGCTCTTATCGCCATCATCCCAGTTGCCGCTGAAAGTGCAGGAGCAGGTATGGCGGCACCGCAATCTGGGCAAGGCCTATTACGAAAACCCCATGACCCAGCTAAAGGCGGTGGATGAATTCAGACAGGCCCTGGCGCTGGCACCCGATTCCACACGCGACCGCGTCAATTACGGGTTAGCCCTGCTGCGTGCCGGCAAGGCCGATGAAGCAATTGCTGAATTGACAAAGGCCCAGAAGCAAGACGCCTCCATTCCTCACACATGGTTTAATCTGGCCATCGCTTATAAGAAGGAGTTTAAACATCAGCAGGCGGTCGAACAATTTGAGGGCATGCTGAAACTTGTCTCAAATGAACCGGTATCCCATTACAACCTGGGAATTGAATACAAGCTGGCGGATAAAGCGGAGATGGCGCTTAGGGAATTTGCAACAGCTGCGCAACTCAATCCCAATTTTGCCGCTCCGCATTTCCAGCTTTATAACGCATATCGCGAACTCGGACGCAAGGACGACGCAGCCCGCGAATTGGAAACTTTTAACGACATCAAGAAACGCAAAGCCGGGGCAGCGATCGCCGAAGATCCGGAGTGGAGCTATTACTCCGAGATTTACGACGTGGTCGAATTGGACCAGGAGTTTGATCGAGGAGCGTCTTCGCCACCATTCCGGTTCCAGTTAAAGGAAGTTACTTCGGGAATTGATGCCGCGACCGCGGGGATGGCCGTCCTGGATCTCTACGGCGACGGCAATCCCTCCCTTGTTGTGTGGTCCGACAATGGCGTGGTGGTCCTGAAAAACGGAACCGTGCCTCTGGCCAATACAGGCTTGGAGAACCTGAAAGGCGTCGTCTCAATCGCCTCGGGAGACTTTAACAATGACGGCCTTCCTGATCTGGCGGTGATCACTCATTCGGGTGCATCGTTGTTCGTCAACCGGAACGGAAAATTTGAGCCCTTTCCCGCGAAGCTGCCCTCCGGCCTTTTTAGCAAGGCCATCTGGCTGGATTACGATCATGACTACGATCTGGATCTCTTTCTGCTTGGCGCAAAATCAGTGCTCCTGAGAAATGACGGTAACGCAGGATTCAGCGATCAGACCTCCGGCTTCCCCTTTGTGTCGGGCCGGGTGATCGATGCCGCAGTTTTTGATTTAGTGCCGGACAACAATGAGACCGACTTGGCGGCGCTCTATGAAGACGGTTCCATGGTCATCTATCACGACCAACTCCTTGGACATTACCAGGCGCAGCCGTTGAACCAGCGGATTGCGGGCGGTACAGCCCTCCAGGCGCGTGACATTAATAATGATGGATGGACCGATTTGATCGCGATGAGCTCAGCCGGCCTGCGCCTGCTCATTAATGATCATGGCAAGCTGCTGGATGGCCCCGCTGGTCCTCCGGAAAAAGGAGCTATTGCCCTCGTAGATCTCGCCAATCGATCACTGGCTGATGTGGTCGTGAACGGCTCGGTTTACAGGAACATGGGGAATGGGAAATTTGAACGCGCCAACGCTGATTCGCTTCCAAGAGGAACCCTGACTGAAGCTGACTTTGACAACGACGGGCGCACCGAGCTGGCAATCGTAACAGCCAACGGCTCGGTGCAATTGGCGAAGAACGTTTCCCCCATCACGAATCATTTCATGCGCGTGCGGCTCCAGGGCGTGAAAAACCTGAAGCTAGCAACCGGAGCTGTAATCGAGGTGAAGGCAGGCGCCTGGTACCAAAAAAGAATTTACGAAGGGACGCCGCTGCTCTTTGGGCTGCGTGACTATACGGAAGTCGATACTGTAAGGATCACGTGGCCTAACGGCTTAGTGCAGAACGAAACGCGTCAACCTGTCGGCCAGCAGCTCTCCTATAAAGAGAAACCCCGTCTTTCCGGTTCGTGCCCCATGATCTTTGCCTGGAATGGCAGCCGCTTCGAATTCATCACGGATGTGCTCGGTGTTGCGCCGCTGGGTGCCAGTAGTGGAGATGGCAAATACTTTCCCGTGAATCACCGCGAATACATTCAAATCCCCGGAAATAGGCTGCAAAGCCGTAACGGCAATTTTGAAATCCATATCACGGAAGAGCTGCGGGAAGTTTCTTATCTCGATCAGGTGCAGCTGATTGCCCTTGATCATCGTGCCGGCGAGGAGCTTTTCATCAATGACAAATTCAAGGCTCCGCCGTTCCCCAAATTCCGGCTTTATGGCATAACCCGCCGGCTCTATCCAGTCCAGGCGCGGGACCAGGCAGGACGCGATGTTCTCCCGAGCTTGATGAAACAAGACGGCTTATACGTAGATGGATTTCGCCATAATTCTTCGGGGGTTGCGCAGCGCCACACCCTGGACCTTGATTTCGGCGATGTCGCGCGTGGCAATCAGGCAGAGCTTGTACTGAATGGTTGGGTCGACTGGGCCGATGGCAGCACTTTTATGGCGGCCGCCCAGGAAAACAAGACCGGATTGGTGTTCCCCTATGTTCAGGTCAAGGACTCCCAAGGTCAGTGGCGCACGGTTATCGAGGACATGGGGATTCCATCCGGCAAGCCCAAGACTATTGTGGTCGACCTTACGGGCAAATTTCTCTCCGCATCGCGCGAAGTACGTATCGTTACTAACCTGTGCATTTATTGGGATGAAATCTTTCTCGCCGAGAATAGCGGACCACCATCGGGAAGAATGACGCGGCTCGTGCCTACATTGGGCGACCTTCGCTATCGCGGGTTCTCCGAAGTAACCATTCATCCCGAGCGGATCCAACCTGAGCGCTTTGACTACGACAAATGGGTCCCCACCACCGGCTGGAACCCGACTCCCGGTCTCTACACTCGCTATGGCGATGTTCGTGAACTCCTAAGGTCAGTCGACGACCGCATGGTCATCATGGGCTCGGGGGATGATTTACGCTTGATCTTTGACGAGAAGCGTCTGCCCGCGTTGCCGACAGGCTGGAAACGCGACTTCCTCTTGCGGGTGGACGGTTGGGCAAAAGATGCGGACTCGAACACTGCATTCGCGAGGTCAGTGCAACCGCTGCCCTTCCATGGAATGATCAGCTATCCGTATCCTCCCTCCCAGCACTTTCCCTCAGACGTAGTTCACCGGCGCTATATTGAGGAATTCAACACACGATCAGAGTTTTCTAATCTTGTTCAATTGCGCCCTTAATTTCCGGCGCACAGCTTGTCCGATCGTGCATTCAATAAGGATTTTGAGCTAAGGTCTACCTTTTCCGCCCCTGTTCCAAAATGGGAAATCGCGGAAATTTCCTTTCATAAAACCTTGCTCTATTTGCAAATTTCAGAGACTGTCTTGTCCAAGCATAGAACCAACAGAATTCCGATGTGGTGGGCCAGCCGCCAACCAATCTCCACATCGCGGCGCCAGCCGGCGTTGCAACGTCCGGCGCCACGGAGTTAAAAGCCTATGGATGTTGACGCCATTCGAAGCAAGGTCAAGGAATCCATTTACAAAGTCACGGGCATTGAGCCGACCACGATTCCCGATTCGGCCGCCTACGTGGATGACCTGGGTCTGGATTCTCTTTCCATCCTTGAAATCGCGGTTAGCGTGGAGGAGCAGTTCAAATTCCAAGCTAACGATGAAGAATTATCCGCCATCCGTACCGTGGATGACACCGTCGAACTCGTCAAGAGACACGTGCTCGTGGAAGTACCATGAACACAAACCCCAGAGTGGTCGTTACGGGAATCGGGATGGTGACATCCATTGGCACGGGACGCCAGGAGTTCTGGAGCTCTTTGCTGGCTGGTCGCTGCGGATTCAGTCCCGTCAAGAGCTTTGATACGAGCCGGTACAGTGTTCATCTGGGCGCCGAGATCCAGAATTTCGAGCCGGAAGATTACGTTCATAAGCTGGATCGTCATTCTATTGGGCGCTCGTCGCAGTTGGCAATTGCCGCCGCACGGCTTGCGATCACGGATGGAGCTCTGGATCTGACCGGAATTGATGTGGAGCGCGCTGGAGTTTGCGCCGGCACTACCTCGGGTGAGCCACACTTCATCGAACGGTTTGACGATCACTACGTCCAGGGTGAGTTGAAGAAAGTGGGGCGAGAATTCATTACGCGCTATCCCTGCCATGTGGTGCCGTGCCATGTGGCCATGGAACTGGGATTTTCAGGAGAAACCATGATGATTCCCACAGCCTGTGCTGCGGGAAATTATGCGATCGCCCATGCCAGCGACCTGCTCCGAGCCGGGAAGGCCAGCATCATGCTCGCCGGTGGTGCGGATTCATTTTCGCGGATCACCTACACGGGATTTGCCCGCCTGGGTGCCATTGCTCCTGAAATCTGCCAGCCTTTTGATCGCAACCGCAAAGGAATGGTGCCTGGAGAAGGGGCAGCCATGCTCTTGCTTGAACTCAAGGAGCATGCAATCGCACGGGGCGCTCGAATCTACTGCGAGGTGGCGGGCTACGGTCTTTCATGTGATGCGCACCATATGACGGCAGCTCATCCGCAAGGTGAAGGCGCAGCTCGCGCAATCAAGATGGCATTCGAGCAAAGTGGATTGTCCCCTGAGGATGTGGATTACATCAGCGCGCATGGCACGGGAACCGCCACCAATGACCGGCTGGAGACCATTGCGGTGAAGAAGACCTTCGGGAAGCAGGCCTACAAGGTCCCTATAAGTTCCATCAAGTCAATGCTTGGTCACACAATGGGAGCGGCATCAGCCATTGAGGCGACCGTATGTGCTTTGGCTATCACAGAAGGTCAGATTCCACCCACCGTCAACTGGAACGAACAGGACCCGGAATGCGACCTTGATTATGTGCCGAACGTTGCACGCAGGCAGCAGGTCAGGATAGCCATGAACAATGCCTATGCCTTTGGGGGCAACAATTCATCGCTTCTATTTATCGCCAATGCAGCTTGAAAAGACACAACTGGATTAAGTGTGCGAAAGAGAGTTGCCATTACGGGTATGGGCGTTATCTCCTCCTTGGGAGATTCGCCGGCAAGACTACATAGCGCTCTCTGTAGCGGCCAGGCAAGCGCCTATCTGTTCGATGATCCGAACCTGCAAGAGTTTAGCGGGCAAGGTAGCGGCAGAATCACCGCGTTCCATGCCGAGACTTATTTGCAAGGCAAAAACCTCAGGCCATTGGATCACACGGGCCGGCTGGTAGTGGCTGCGGCAAAATTGGCCCTGGAAGACAGTGATTGGACGCCTGCGAGACTCGCTGAACATCCGGCGGGTCTGGTGCTGGGAACGATGTTCGGGAGCGTGCACACCATCGGAAAGTTTGATCGACACGCTCTGGAACGGGGGCCAGCATGCGCCAGTCCTATGGATTTCGCCAATACGGTAATCAATGCGGCTGCGGGCCAGACAGCGATCTGGCACAATCTACGCGGCATCAACTCCACCATAGCCAGCGGATCGCCATCTGGGCTTGCGGCATTGGGCTATGCCTGCGACCTGATCCGTTTTGGCGGCCAGACCGCAATGCTCGCCGGTGGGGCCGATGAGTTCTGTCTGGAATCGTTTTGCGGTTTTGACCGGGCAGGAATGCTGCACACGTCTCATGATTCTGTCTCGTTTCCCGTCCCCTTTCACCCCACCCGCACAGGTTTCGCCGTTGGCGAGGCTGCCGGCTTGCTGATGTTGGAGGAATGGGAATTCGCTGAGACCCGGGGTGCCCGAATTCTTGGTGAGGTGTTGGGGCACGGCGGGGCTTACAACCACAGCGGTGATGATCGGGGGCTAGCAAGACGGACCATCGCGCGTGCCATGCAACAGGCTCTCTCTGATGCCCGGATGTCGCCGCTTGAGGTAGCCTGCCTCAGCGCGTCTGCCAATGGCAGCGTCTGTGCAGACCGGGACGAAGCGCTTGCGATCCTATCAGCATTCAATGGCGCCAGTTCCACGCTTCCGGTCACCGCTATCAAGTCAATGGTCGGCGAAACGCTCGGGGCGTCAGGCTCGCTACAGGCAATTGATCTCGTGGAAACCATGCGAAGCCACGTTCTGCCTGGCATTCGAGGACTCCAGCAGAAAGATGATCTCCTGCCGAACCTAGATCTCTGTGGCGAGCCTCGCGAAGTGAACGGAACCATCGGGCTGATCAATTCGATCGGGTTCGATGGTACCTGCTGCTCATTACTGATTTCGGGGCGTCAGGCACAAAGCTGACACCCTGACAGGACTGTGGAGGAAAGATGGCCGTATCCCTCGAACTGGTGGCGACGCTGGTTCATCGCCAGGAGCAAGCGGCTCTGGTGCCCCGATTTAAAAAACAGGGCTATGACGCGTCTTCCGTTGCCACCCGTCGCCAATGGATTGAGCATAAGACCGGGACCACGCTCGCGCAAGTCGGATCGTACTGCATCTCCAGTGAAGGAATGCGCGGGAACGTTGAGAACCCTGTTGGGGCCGTCCAGGTTCCAGTGGGAGTGGCTGGCCCTCTCCTAATCCACGGTCGCCATGCCCGGGGGATCTTTTATGTGCCGCTGGCCACAACTGAAGGAGCGCTGGTTCGCTCCTACGAACGCGGAATGACTGCACTCACGCGGGCGGGCGGCGTCACCGCAAGAGTCGGGCAAGATGAAAACAGGGTCTCTCCGGTTTTTCTATTTGCTGATGTCGCCAGCGCATGCGACTTCGCCTCCCAATTGGAAAAGGCCTTTGGCGAAATTCGCGAAGAAGCCGAAGCAACCACCCGCCATGGAAAACTGTTGCGTCTGGATTCCCACCAGGTGGGCCGTGAGGTAATCGTTCATTTCTATTACTTCACTGCGGATGCGCATGGCATGAACATGATCGCAAAGGCCACGGAACGAGCCTGCCAATGGATCCTGTGCAATATCGGTGCACTCGATTTCTATCTCTTCAGCGGATCGTGTTCGGAGAAACGCGCCAGTGGTTCTCTCATGGCGGGCGGCAAAGGAAAAAAGGTTGTGGCTGGAGCGCTGCTGCCCTCTTCTCTGCTCAAAAACTATCTCCATGTGAGCTCAGCCCAACTCGTGGAGATGTGGCACCACACCGTGTTAGGAAACCTGCACGCCGGTGCCCTGGGCTACAACGGACATTACGCCAACGGACTTGCGGCCCTTTTTATTGCCTGTGGGCAGGATGTCGCCAATATTGTGAACTCCGCTGTGGGCATTACAAATTTCGAACTCACAAAAACCGGCGAAGTATATGCCACAGTCACGCTTCCATCTCTGACCGTGGCTACAGTCGGCGGAGGAACCACGCAGGGAACAGCACCGGAATGTCTCGCGATGATGGCAGTGGCTGGCCCGAACGGCGCTCTCAAACTGGCGGAAATCGTAGCGGCGACCCTGCTGGCGGGAGAAATCTCCATGGGAGCCGCAATGGCCAGCGGCGAGTTTGTTACGGCCCATGAACTCTATGGAAGAAACAGGCCACAAACGCAAAGGGAATGATGTTTTACGTTTAGCGAAAGCAAGAAGTGCTCTTGCCACAGGAACCGCAATATGTGGTTGAAAACTGATTTGGAGCCCATCATCGCAAGTGCCTATTCGGAAGGACAGGTGCGTTTCGGAGATCTTGGTCTTGATTTGCCGACTTATGGAGACCGCATCGATTCGATTGCCCGCAAGCATCTGGGCGAGTTCTCTTCCGTGGAACTTGCTACGCGCTTCGTGAAGGCCCTCCACGGACGGGATCTTTACCTGGCGAGCGCCTGTGCTCAATCCGTTCCGGGAATGATCGCGCAAGATTCTCCCGGACCGGTCGACCGCTCCTCCATCGCATGGAAAATGCTGGAGAACACGTACAAAGGGCTGATATACGATCTCGTCCGCTTCTTCTATCGCACGAGTTTTGTCGCGCAGGACTTGGCGGACAACATACTTGCCGACCTGTTTCTGCCGGACCGCTCAGGCCACAGCCGCATTGCATCCTACGACGGACGAAGCTCCCTCGGCACCTGGTTGCGCGTCGTGATCTGCAACCGGTCCATTAACGCACAGCGTTGCAGCGCCTGCTCAAAGAGCACTGATCTTCAACCTGAGCTGCCGGATGCTCCCGCCCTGGCAAACATTGAACTGACAGTCCGCGCGCAGCGTTACGGAACCGCACTGGAAGACTCCCTTGCTTTGGCATGCAGAGAATTGACACCCCGAGAGCGGCTCATGCTTCTGTGGCGTTACCAGGATGGGCTACAATTGGGGCAGATTGCCCGTCTTCTCGGCATTCACCAATCGAACGTGACCCGGCAACTCGAACGCCTGCAGGGCAAGCTGCGAGATGATGTTATTGCTAACCTTTCCAGCAAACATCAACTGAGCCGCTCTGCTATCCAGGAGTGCCTTGAAGACATCGTAGAGAATCCGCGCCATGAAGTTTCCATTCTGGAGTTCGTAAAAGCAACGCAAGGGCCATCGCACGAAAACAGCGCTCTTCTGCCGTTAACGGCCCCGGTGCGGAAACACTCTTCTTCTCTCACGCCAACCCTCCCAGGACTCGGCGCGGTGAAGGAGGCATAAGGAACAGCAATTCGACCTGATTGATGCTGTAGATAGACGACCCTCGTCAACATTGCAGCAGCCAGATGCCTGTGGTCTACGCGGCCGTTGCCGAGGCAAAGTAACGTAATGACAAAACCCCCTGGAAGTCCCTTATCGGGACACATTTCTGCGGAAGATCTTGCCGCGTTTCTCGCACAGCGGACCTTGTCGCACGAGAGAAAAAAGATCATCGCGCATCTTGAGCAGTGTTCCTCATGCCGGACACTTGCGGTCCAATTGGTGCTCAGTGAAGCTGCGGTACCAGACCCGGATGACCAGTCTGATTGATCGGGCTGCGCAATCCGCTTACGCAAACTGCCCATCTGAATTTGTCTATCTTTCAGGAGTGGCGGGAGGAGTTCCTGGGTTCAGCTTCCCTCGAACCATTGCGGGCAAGGAGTAAGACAAGTTGTCGAGACGTTTTCGCGGGCTGCGTGAGGAACCGAACAGATCATATGACGCAGTGGTGATCGGCGCCGGCGTGGGAGGGCTGATCTGCGCCAACCTACTGGCGCGATCGGGGCTCAAGGTCCTGCTCATTGAGCAGCATTTCATGGTGGGTGGCTATTGCAGCACCTTTCGCCGCAAAGGATACACCTTCGATGCTGCCACGCATTTTTACCCTCTATTGGGAAATCCGTCCACGATTACAGGCTCGCTCCTGACCGAACTGGGCGTTACAACGCAATGGATAAAAATGGACCCGGTCGATTGTTTCCACTTTCCCGATGGCACGCGGTTTCCTGTACCGGCGGATTTTGATTCCTATCTTCAAAAGCTGAAAAATGAATTCCCGGACGAATCTGAGAACATCGACAGGTTTTTTACTCTGGTTAGAAAGGCCTACCTGATCGGGCTCATCGAGTATTTCCGCAATGTTACAAGCGACCGCATCGCTCCCTATCGCAACCTCACGATCCGTGATGTTCTCGACGGGTATTTTCGAAACCCAAAACTAAAACTGCTATTGACCGGCGACATAGGTCATTGGGGTTCTCCTCCTTCACGAACATCATTTGTGTTTGACTCGATGCTGCGGCTTTCCTACTTTTTGGGCAACTATTATCCGCGTGGTGGGTCGCAAGTATTTGTCGATGAGTTGGCGCAGCGATTCGAGGAGGCCGGCGGACACATTCTGATGAGCACAATGGTGCGCCGCATCCTTGTGCGCAATCACACGGCCTGGGGTGTAGAAGTCGAAACTGGAACGCTGCGAAATAAAAATATCCGGCAGATCACCGCAGGCACCATTGTTTCAAATGCCGATTTGTGTCATACGGTCGAACGCCTTGTCGGTGCCGAACTTCTGGGTCCTGATTACCTCGCGGGAATCCGTCGGCTTCGTCCCAGTCACCCGTGCTTTCTTGTTCACTTTGGATTGAAAGGCATTGCTCTCAGCGAACTGCGAAAGGCTGAAGGCTATCACTGGAGTTCATGGAACGCAGAGAATGTTGCCACGGACGCCTTCAAAGTCTTCCTCCCCACAGCATACGATCCGGCCCTCGCGCCCCTCGGCGGTCAGATCGTGATTATCCAAAAGTTGACCAACATTGATTATGACGCTGTCACGGACTGGCCCTCTCATAAGAAATCTGTGGAAGATTACATTCTGCGATCGCTCGAGCGCTGCTTGCCCGGTTTCTCAAATCACATCGTGGTCCAATTGAGCGCCTCAGCCCAGACATCGCACAGGTACACGCTCAACCAGCACGGGGCAATGCTGGGATGGCAGATGGCGCCCGATCAATTGGGAGAACTGCGGCCTGGCCTCACGGGACCGGTTAAGCAGCTCTATTTTGTCGGCCATTGGACACAGCCTGGGGGAGGCATTACTCCTGTGATGGTTTCTGCAATGCAGGTTGCAAAACTGATCACCGGCAGCCAGATTTATCGGTCTGTGCTGCCTGCAAAAGCTCTGGAGATGCCAAACACGGTAGGAGCAATGCCGGCATGAACGCTTTGGTGAGCCAAGTCGCGTCCGCATCCGAGGTTCCGGTAATCGCTCCTGCGCAGACCCTTGCGATATTGTCGGCGAAGAATAATTCTTTGACCACCAGCTTGCTCAACGAGTTCTTCCGGCTTCGACCGGAGTGGAGATGCTTTCTTCTCGATGATGGAGACAATGCCCCTGCCGATTTGGATGGGGCGGTGACAAGCTGTATCTTTGTGCCGTCATTGACAACCCGTGACTGCCTTTCACCGGACTTGGGTGAGGCCAGACGGCTGTTTGAAACCACCTCTCTGCGCCAGGTACAGCAGTTCGTGCTCATCTCCAGCGCGCTTATTTACGGGACTGGACCGGGACGGCAGGGATTCGTGACTGAAAATCATCTTCCGCATCCGGCCCATAGCAGCTCCATCTCCGAGCAATGGGGTTCGCTGGAAACTTTGGTCCGCGAAAACCTGGAACCAGCCACAACACTTACGATCCTGCGGCCTGCCATCGTTCTGGCTGGCAAAGGCTTGTTCCCCGGTCTCTTTTCGCGCTGGTTCGTTCCTTCCCTGCCCGGACACGACCCGGTCCTGCAATTTTTAAGTCTTTCAGATCTCGCGGCGGCACTAATCTGCGCCGTGCGCGCTAACAAAGCGGGGATCTTTAATGTCGCGCCTGATTATGCGATACCGCTCCACCATGCCACTCGCCTCGGGAAGGCCATACGTCTTCCGGTCCCACGCACTCTGCGACGCACTATCCAGTCAAAGCACGCTCTGGATTTTCTACGTTATTCCTGGACCATTTCGAACGCGGGAATCAAGAAGGAACTGGGGTTTGCGCCAAGCAAGTCAAGCCTGGCAGCGCTGCAGGAGTTTCGTAATCAAAACCCCGATCCCTCAGCTCCTGAACCACAATTCGACCGCTTCGGAATGGACGAGGACTATATCCGTTTCTACGGTAAGTCGCTGTTCAAATTTCTCTCAGAATATTATTGGCGCATCGAGGACAAAGGCCTGGAAAACATTCCCCGTCAAGGCCCAGCGGTCATGGTTGGAATGCACCGCGGGTTCATGCCCTGGGATGGAGTAATGGCTTTACACACCATCGTCAAGAAGACGGGCCGGTACCCGCGCTTTCTCACGCATCCCGCGCTTTTGAAGTTCCCTTTCCTGGCCAACTTCATGACAAAACTGGGCGGCGTGGTGGCTTGCCAGGAGAGCGCCGAACACGTCCTTGCCAGCGATGGGCTGTTAGGAATTTTCCCGGAAGGAATTCACGGAGCATTCACGCTTTATCGCGACACCTATAAGCTCCAGGCGTTTGGGCGCGACGTGTTTGTAAAGCTGGCCATCCGGCACCGCGCTCCTATTATTCCATTTGTCACCGTGGGAAGCGCAGAAATGTTTCCCATTTTCGGAAAGATCAAATCGCGTCTCTGGACAAGATATGCCGGCTGGCCCTTTATCCCGATTACACCAACTTTTCCCGTGCTGCCCGTGCCGCTGCCATCGAAATGGCACACGCAGGTCCTGCCAGCCATTCATATAAAACAGTATCCGCCGGAAGCGGCAGAAGACCGCGCTGTGGTGAAAGCCGTAAGCCGGCAAGTGAGAGCGCAGATGCAACAGGCCATTGACGAAATGGTCTCGCGGCGCCGGTCTATCTTCTTTGGTTCGATTTTCGAGCGGAGGAAAGATGAAAGCCAAAGCAAGCCTGCGGCGGTTTAGAGATATCTTTCTCATCATTCTCCGCCACGTAGTCCTGCATGTCTTGCACCATAACCTTGCCCGATGGCCGAGACTTGCCCGCCGGTTGCCTGGCCCGAATCTTTCCGGCCCCCAGCGCTTTCGCCAGGCGATTGAGGAAATAGGCGGCACCTTCATTAAGTTTGGTCAGATGTTGGCCATGCAATCAGACCTGCTGCCTCTGGAATACTGCGCGGCCTTGTTCAGTCTCTTTGATCAAGTGCCCCCATTTGATTATTCCCAAGTGGAGAGGACGTTTGTTGAAGATTTGCAGCGTACCCCGCTCGAGATATTTGACACTTTCGACGTCCAGCCTATCGCGACCGGATCCATCGGGCAGGTACATGTGGCCGTTCTGCGGGGAGTGAAGCTTGCGGTGAAGGTCAGACGTCCCACGATTATCAGCGACTTTCAGTCTGACATAGCTGCGCTGAAATTCGCTGTCCACTCGGTCAAGCTGCTGCGATTGCAGTTCCTCTATTGGATCATTGCCCCGACGGAGGAGTTCATTGCCTGGACCCAGGAAGAGCTTGACTATCGACGCGAAGCGCATTACATGGACGAATTGGGCCGCAATGCCAAAGATAATGAGCACGAAAAAGTGCCGGTAGTCTTCTGGAGTTACACTACCTCGCGCATTCTTACGGTGGAGTTCCTTGAAGGCGTAACCGTTTCGGAATATCTGCGCCAGATGGAGAGTGGTACTGTGCACACCAGTGCCGACTTTGAGCCCCGGCTGTTCGCAGCTCGACTTATCGACAACTTCCTGGGCGATGCCTTTCGGCACGGCATGTTTCATGCAGACCTTCACCCTGGCAACCTGATGATTATGCCGGGAAACGTAGTGGGATATATCGACTTCGGCATTTCCGGGGTGTTGAGCCGGTACTCACGTCGCCATCTTATTGGCATGACTCTCTGCTATGCGCGCGGCGATCTCGATGGCATGTGTGAATCGTTCTTCAGAATTACCACGCTCGACAGAAACGCCGACCTGCGCGGCTTTCGACTCGGGCTCAGTCAGGCCGCCTCGGGCTGGTACGGCGACCGGGACGAAGACAGCCGCCTGCGCAAAAGCATCACTTCCATCATGCTGGAACTTCTGCTCCTTTCCCGAAAGTATGGCATCTGGCCGCAACGGGACGTGATCAAGTACATACGATCGGCTATCGCGCTCGACGGATTGGTCAAGACCTTCACTCCGGGCATGGATATCGGACGCCATCTGGAGCAGGCTTGTGAGCGGCATATTAAGTGGGACTCGATGCGCAATCTCATCTCTCCCGAAGCAGTGACCGGCTGGGTTGGAGGATATGCGCATTTGCTGCGCGACGGTTTTCTGCGCGCGTTTTCCGTGCTGCACCGCACCGCAACCAACGTTCCCGCTCCGCCGGTATTGTTTGACGAAGGCCCCGGAGCGAACAGAAGAAAATCTCTTCCGCTGCAAATCGGATGGATCGCGATCTGCCTTCTGGCCCTGTGGAAGCCGGCTACGCTGGCCTCCACTCAGGCAATGACCATCCTCGTGCTGGCGCTGGGTGTAGTCATCCTGCGCCAGATGGCTGGCCCTTCGCGGGCGTCAACCGATGAAAAGAGACGCTGATGCGGCGATGGTCACGTCATCGATCGGGAACACCCCACCCGGAAAAGCGCCTCACCGACCCCACTTCGCCTGACAGGCCGGTCTCACTCGAAGAGCAAGCGAGACATTTGAAGCTGAAGCTCCAAGAGTTGGGGCCGGAGTATCGCTGCTTTGCACTCTATCTCTCTTCGCGCGCCGACCTGCTGCCTGCCGAATATTGCCATGAGCTGGCATTGATACCGGATTCGGAGGCGGCTCTTTCGCCCGAAGTTGTGCACCATATTCTGGAACGGGAGTTCGGGGACGTCGCGAAACAGCCCTTTGCAGAATTCGATTACCTCCCGAAAAGATCTGCGTTGCTCACTCAGCATCACAGGGCGAAGCTCAGAACGGGAGCGCGCGTCGAGGTGGTGCTGCTTCGCCCTTTGCTTTATGCATTCCATGAGCGGCAGGATGACGGATTTTTAGGCATGAGTGGGATCGAAGAACTTTGGGATGAACTGACGGTCCTTGATGTCTTCGCCGATTTTGACACTGCCATGCGGCGCAAGACCAGCCTCCTCCATACGCGTGAAGGAATGGAGATGCTGGCGCGTGATGCCGCCTCTGGCGAAACATTGCGATCACACCTAAGCTATTTCGAATTGTGCAGCAGAAATGTCCTTATTTTTGAACCGGGAGAGTCGCAGCCTTTGGACGCGGCGGTGATACGCGCGCGGCGCGGCGCGGACACTCTTGCCCGGCGCATTTGTCATGTGTGGCTGCAGCAGGCACTCCACGGCCGCTGCTTCCCGGTCGATCCGCGGATCGAGAATATCCATCTGGGTGAAGATGGCCGGATTTCTTTTTTGCATTGCGAGCTGGCCGCCCTGCCCGCCGGCGCGAGAGAGAATCTGACCGGCTATCTCCACGCGATTCTCGCCGCCGATCCAGATAAGGCAATGATGTATCTGCTGCGGGAAATGCGAACGCGATCCGGAAGAAGGATTGACAATGACAGCCTGCGCAGCAACTTCCGGCAGGCGGCATACTTCGGCATGCTGGAACCGATCCTTGGGACGAACAGCAATGCCATTGCCCAGCTTGTCTTTCAGCACTGCCGCACCGCGCGCGAGCATCATTACTCGCCAGGGCCGGATCTGCTGTGCTTTTATCGCGGACTACTTTCCATCGCGCGGGCGGCCTGGCAAATCTGCGAAGGTGGCGACCCGCTGCGAGAAGGGCTGGAGGAGATTCGCGCCTGCGGCGCCTTCGATCAGATGCGCGAAATCATGGACTGGCGCTACTGGCAGCGGAACTCGGATAAGTTCGCGGCCGCCATGGTGCATCTGCCGAGAATTTTCGACGACGCGCTCACGAAGGCATCCTCCGCCACGCCCGACAGCGTACCCCATGAACCGCCTCCGGCTTCGCGCACCCGGGCTTCCACCGACAACCTCATTCTGCTCGTGGTACTGCTGATTGCTTTCTCTCAGCTTCCGCAGACGCATGAATGGAGGGGCAGAATAGTTCCGCTGGCGCTGATGCTGATCGGCCTTCTGGCGCTGCGCAACCGGTGACCGGCAAGTAACGACAGGAGAGAGGTAAAACAATATGTCCACACTCGCGAAGTCTGCTGAAGAAATCTTCCACAGCCCCGCCACTCGGGATTTCGCGCCCGGTATCGAAGCTGTGTTTCCCGGTGAATTTCAGGAATGCGATTGTACCGTCGAAGCCAGGGGGGAGCCCCTTCCGGATTTTCTTCGCGGAACGTATTATCTGAATGGTCCGGCCCGGTTTGGATTCGAAGGCCTGGCCTACCGGCACTGGCTCGATGGTGACGGCATGATCTCCGCGCTCCGCTTCGAGAAGAATGCAATCCGTTTGAAGAGCCGCTATGTTCGCAGCCGTAAACGGGTTGAGGAACAGGAAGCGTGCCGTCCTCTGTTCCGTACCTTTGGAACGGCATTCGCGGGCAGCCAGTTGAACCGCGTGGGCAACGGGCTGGAATCTCCGGTGAATGTCAGCGTCTACCCGTTCGCCGGACATCTTCTGGCGTTCGGCGAGCAGGGCCTGCCATGGGAACTCGATGCCCACACCCTGGAAACTCGCGGCCAGTTCACGTTCAACAGACGCCTCAATGATGCCAGCCCGTTCTCGGCCCATCCCAAGTTCGACTCCGAGACCGGCGAGATGTTCAATTTCGGCATCTTCTTTTCCGACCGGACCCCGCGACTTTATTTTTACTGCTTTGGGCCGGAAGGCTTGCGTTACCGCAAAGCCGTGCCACTGGAGTATTCCTGTTCGATCCACGATTTCAGCCTCAGCGGAAAGTATGCGGTCTTCTATTTAAGTCCCTATCTCCTGAACGCGGCAGAATTGTTGCGGGAAGAACGAACGGTCATGGATGCGCTGCAATGGCATCCGGAGCGCGGCAGCAGGCTGGTGGTTCTAGAGCGTGCCACAGGTGAAGTGGCCGCATCGGTTCCAATCGGCAATCGCTATTGCTTGCATCTGATTAATTCATTCGAGAGCGGTTACCGGCTGATCGTCGACGTTCTCGAGTTCGGCGAACCACTCTACCCCCACTACCAGCCGGTGCCCGATCTTTTTCAGTCTGTACCATGCGGAGGCCCGGTCCGGCTGGTTCTAAATTTGAAGTCGCGCGAAGTGGTGGAGCGCATAGAACTCCGGTATTCAAACTCTTCCGACTTCCCCGCCATCGATCCCCGCAAGGCC
>JBARMK010000183.1:0-18075 GCA_049802395.1 Candidatus Angelobacter sp. | reverse complement strand
GGTCAAGTCTGCCACTAATCTTCTTTCTTATGGAATAAGTCTTATGGAATAAGGAACGTACACGGGCCGGTAGTGGGTTGCGTCGGGACGCCCTGTGGGGGTGTCATCCACGGCGGATTGGCGAAATTAAAGAATTCCGTCATGTCCGGTTGCGCCTGGTCACGCGCCGATAGACTCGGCAGACCAAAGCGCGTTTCAATGAACTTGAGAATTGCCGTATAGTCCATCACCGTATGCGAGACAAAATTCTTTTTGGCGAAGGGAGAAATAACGATCAATGGTACGCGGTAGCCGGTGTGATCATACGTGCCAGGGATGTCGTTCGCATTCCGGAAGCGCGGAGGAATATTGTCCGGCAGAACGGCCGGTTGCGGAGGCACATGATCGTAAAACGCGCCGGCTTCGTCATAGGTAAAAATGAAGACCGAGTCCTTCCATGAACTGCTGGCCATCAGAGTGTTGATCAGAGTGGACACATTTTTCGCCCCCACCTGCAAATCGGTATTGGGATGTTCGTCGGCGCCATCAGGTTCTATCAGCGAGACCTGGGCCAGTGTGCCGTTCTGAACATCCGTCACATATTGCGAGCGCGAGACGATGTTTCCCTTGTGCTGCGAGGCAAAGGGCTGAAAATAGCTCAGATATGTGTGTGCCGCCAGCCCTGCCAGATCTTCTGAGCCGGCCGCGGAGTATATCCGCCATGAGATGTGCGCGTCCTCCAGCAACTGGAAAATGTTCTTCGCGTTTGCGGGAAATGGTGTCGGGTCATTGGTTCCGGTATTGCCTGGCGGATAAATAAATCCGAAATCAGATCCTCCCAGGCCAAAAATGCGGTTTGGCTGCGTGCGGTTCATCACCGGCGAGAACCAGCGGTCCGAGGTTGCGAATTGACTGGCCATGAAGTAGTAATACGGAAGGTCCTGTTCGGTATAGAACCCCATCGCGCGTTTGCCGGCTACATCAGTTCCTCCGGTAAACGAGGCAAAACCGCCAGCCGTATTGGCAAAGCCATCGAGCGTACCCGTGGTCGATGTTGGGTTGTTGAGGTTGAAATCCCGGTGGCTCTCATTCCAGAAGGGGCTGAGGGGATCTATGCACTTGTCAGTGAAATGGAAGCGCGCTATCGGACCCGTGCCATCGCGAGCGGGGTTGGTCACCCCCGGCGGCGCTACATCTACGTCTTGCGGCAGCCCCAGTGATGCCCGGTAGTTGTTCAAATTCCCAAAATAGTGGTCGAAAGACCGGTTTTCCTGCAGCATGAAGATGATGTGGTTGACGGCATGGATATCCGCTACCGGAGTGGCAGTCGGTCCAGGTGCCGGTCCGGAACTGGCAGAGCCGCCGACGCCACCGCAGCCGATCAGCAGTAACGTTGTCGAAAAGAAGAAAGCCAACTTAACAACGGGAAAGCGGACCGTTCTCATGCTATCTCCCAGGCGCCGTGGTCTGTTAGGGCGAACGTCGACCAAATCTTGGTTGGTAGATGCTGCTGCAGGATGCAGGTTGCCCGAGCTGCTGGTTTTTGGCGACTCCCCTTCAGAGACTAAGGTGAAAAAGTTATCGTGTTGCATCCAAATCAGCCTCCAGATTGGTTGCCATCCTGGAGGGCTACGCGTCTGATGAAAAGGATCGTATGTAAAATCATTAAACGGTCGCTCTTCGGCGCCCACGTGAATGGTAGGAGGTTGCATGCAAGCGCTTTTACAGGATTTCCGATATGCACTGCGGCAATTGCGCCAGTCCCCAGGATTTGCCGTGCTGGCTGTGCTAACGCTGGCGCTCGGGATCGGCGCCAACACTGCCATGTTCACCGTGGTGGAGAGCGTGGTGTTGCGTCCGTTGCCTTACCAACATTCTGACCGGCTGGTTAATATTGGACCCGCTGATCAGGACGGATTTGGCTCTACCTCCTGGGTGACTTACCTTGATGTGCGGGACCAGGCGCGGAAGCTGGAGACTGTCGCCCTTTATTCGGAAGATGTGGGCGTAGTGCAAGGCAAGGAAGGCTCGATCAGTGTGGTTACGCCCGGGGTTACGCCAAATGTCTTCAAGTTGCTGGGCATCCGGCCTCTGTTGGGCAGAACATTTACTGAGGACGAAGGTCAGACCGGTGGTCCGCAGGTGGTGCTTCTATCGGAAGGTCTATGGCGACAGTCATTCAATGCCGACCCGGAGATCGCGGGCAAGACGGTCCGTGTGAATGGGAAGCCAAGAATCGTCGTTGGGGTGATGCCTGCGGCTTTTGGATTTCCCGAAACCATGGGGCAGGACCTGCACAAAGGGCTGTGGCTCCCTATCCAGCCGACTACGGAGATGCAGAAGGACCGCGGCAGCCATTTCTTTTACATTGTGGCTTCATTGCAGCCGGGTGTCACTCTGGAACAGGCGCAAGCTGAGTTGGCCGCCATTGCTCAACATATCCGGCAGATCGATCCTGAAAAAGGCAAGGACATAGCGTTTCGGATCGCGACCTATCATGAGACTTTGACGGGGCCGGTGCGCCCCGTGTTCCTGGCATTGGTGATTGCTGTTGGGCTGGTTCTCTTGATCGCCTGTGGGAATGTTGCCAACCTTCTCATCGCCCGCTGTCTTGGACGCCAGCAGGAATTTGCCGTTCGCGCGGCCTTAGGCGCCGGCCAGCTTCGTCTGGTGCGCCAGCTTTTTGTAGAAGGTGGTCTGCTGAGCCTGCTTGGAAGCGTTGTGGGTTTCGCCATTGCCTCTTTGGCCGTAAGCGCCGTGCACAAGCTGCCTCAAGATACGATTCCTCGTGGCTCTGATATCACCCTGCATTGGCCTGTGGTCTTTGCGCTGGCCGCTATTGCAACCCTCACCACCATTCTCTCTTCGTTTTTACCAGCGCTATTTGTCGCCCGGACAGATCCTCAGCCGGCACTGCAGGCCGCTTCGCGCGGCGTTGGTTCCAGGTCTGTAGGCTCCAGAGTAAGCGCAGTGCTGGTGGCCCTTGAGGTTGGTTTTTCCGCGTTGTTGCTGATTGCCACCGGACTGCTTTTCCATACCTTATGGAACCTTGAGCACGCGCATATGGGGTTCGATGTCACGCGAGTGACATCGTTTAGCGCCATGCCGGCGGACGCCGCAGGTTTCGCCAACATGAGTGTGTCGAAGCCCACCGACGTTGTACCAACCTCCATTGCGACTTTGTTCTATCGTCCCACTTTGGACCGTATTCAACAACTACCCGGAGTGCAGGAGGCTGCGTTAATCAGCGCGCCTCCACTGTCCGGCATCACCATGAGTACAAGTTTTAAAATCGTGGGGCAGCCTGATTCTCCTGATCGTCATTTATCCGCGCGAATCTCCGCCGTGAGTGGAGGATATGCGCGGTTGATGGGAACGCCGGTGGTCCGCGGGCGCATGATCAACAACGATGACGGTCCCAACGCTCCTTACTCGGTGGCAATCAATGAGACGTTGGCGCGGAAGTTCTTTGCGGAGAAAGACCCGATCGGCCAGCAGATTGATTTGGGCGGCAAAGGTACGGGCGCATTCAAGCCCTATACCATCGTTGGCGTGATTGCCGACCAGGTTGACACTAGCGTGGCCCAACCGCCGCGTCCTTTGCTCATGCTGCCCTATGAACAGGTCCCGGCGACCTCAATCTACTATCAACTGTTGATAAAGACCGTGGTCTTCATCATGGTCAAGACTCGCGGCGACATCGCTGTGCCGCCCGCCATGCGAAGCGTTTTTCACCAGACTGCGCCTGACTTCGCCCTGGACAACTTCCAGACCATGCAGCAGGCCGTGGACGCCAACAACTTCAGCCAGCGTTTAGGACTGTATTTAACCGGTACATTTGCCGGAGTCGCCGTGTTGATGGTGATCGCCGGGCTTTATGGCGTGCTGGCGCAATTGGTAGGCTATCGACGGCGAGAGATCGGCGTCCGGTTGGCTCTGGGCGCAACCCGTCAGCGGATTCTGCGAATGTTTCTTCGCCAGGGGGCTACGCTGGTTGTAGTCGGCGTGATCCTGGGGACGGTGGCGGCTTTATGGGCGGCACGGCTGGTTAAGAGCTTCCTGTACCAGGTGAAGCCTCTGGACGGGCTGACCTATCTCAGCGTGGTTCTTCTCTTGGTGATGGTGGGCATGCTGGCGGCATTCATTCCCGCTCGCCGCGCTGCGGCGGTCGAGCCCATTGAAGCTCTGCGAAACGAGTAACCATATAGCTCGCCGGAAAATGTCGTTGAGAGATCCGCTTTTGGTCTCGGGACTGGGGTGATAGTCTATCCAGTCCAAAAGAGGCCGCCATGCGTTCATTCAGACAAAGTGGGTTTTTGAAGGTTGGGTTCATTTCAACGCTCATCGTGATGTTCATTTCGGCAGCGTCCGCCCAGAGCACGCCGCTTGATAAACAGGTTAGTTCGGTTTTTCCCGATGCGCAGGCGTTGTATCTTGACCTGCACCAGCATCCGGAGCTGTCGTCGCATGAAACCCGGACTGCGGCGGAATTGGCGACACGTCTGCGAGCATTGGGCTATGAAGTCACAGAGCACGTCGGCGGAACGGGCGTGGTCGGGATCCTGAAAAATGGCCCTGGCCCGACTGTCATGCTGCGCACTGAGCTGGACGCGCTTCCTGTGGAAGAAAAGACAGGACTGCCGTATGCCAGCAAAGCCCGCGCCAAAGACGATAGCGGACGTGACGTGGGCGTGATGCACGCTTGCGGGCATGATATTCACATGGCTTCCTGGTGGGGAACAGCCGCAATCATGGCGCGCAACAAAGATGCGTGGCACGGCACGCTGATGTTGATCGGCCAGCCGGCGGAAGAAACCATCACCGGCGCGGACAAGATGATCAAAGACGGCCTGTTCACACGTTTTCCCAAGCCGGATATTGGGATTGCGATGCATGATACGAACGGTCTGCCGGTCGGCAAAGTGGGTATCACTCCTGGCTATGCGAAGGCGAACGCCGATTCAGTGCGTATTACCGTTTATGGCAAAGGCGGACATGGCGCGCAGCCACAGACAACTGTCGATCCAGTCTTGATTTCTGCCCGAATTGCAGTGACGGTGCAAAGCATTGTTTCGCGCGAGATCAAGCCGGGCGATGCGGCTGTAATCACCATTGGATACATTCAAGCCGGGACCAAGAACAACATCATTCCCGATGATGCGCAGATGGGATTCACGGTGCGTTCTTACAAGCCTGATGTGCGGCAGCATCTGCTGGCAGGCATCGAGCGCGTGGCCAAGGCAGAGGCTATGGCGGCAGGCGCGGAAAAAATGCCGCTGGTAGAGAAATACGAGTCCACGTCTGCGGTTTATAACGATCCTGTACTCACGCAGCATCTGGCGGCCACGCTGGAAGGCGTGCTGGGCAAGGGAACCGTGGTGACGGAAGAACCCATCATGACCTCAGAAGATTATTCGGTATTCGTGGAGCAGGGCATACCCTCGTTTTACTTCACGCTGGGTGTGGCTGATCCGCAGAAGTTAGCCAGCGCCCAGGCTGCTGGCAAACAGCTGCCCAGCAACCACTCACCACTGTTTGCACCCGATGCCGATCCTGCTCTGCACACCGGCATCACCGCTGAGGTCACCGTGCTGCGCGATCTGTTGAAGGGTAGCCCGGACGACGTAAAGAAATTCACCAAACCGTCGGCGGGAAACTAAAAGGAGCCATAACTGATGAAGGTTTCACGCCGCAATTTTCTCGGAACTGCCGGAACCGCAACCGCGGTCGCTCTCACGCAGCCACTGAGCGCTTTTGCCACGCAAGAAGAGACGCCGCCTCCCGGCAAGCTGCCTGAACCCATTGCCAAACTGAAGTCGCGCAAGGGTGAAGCCAAGCCAATTACCACAGGCGAACGGGAACAGCGAATCGAAAGAGCGCGAGAGCTGATGGCGGCAAACAAAATTAACGCCATCATGATTACCGGCGGAACCTCTTTGGTCTACTTCACCAACATTCATTGGTGGATGAGCGAGCGGCTCTTTGCCATTATTCTGCCGGCCAAGGGCAATCCGTTTTATGTCTGTCCCGCATTTGAAGAAGATCGCGCACGCGAGCAGATTGCCGGTGGTCCGGGTGGAACGAATGCTGAAGTTCGCACATGGCAGGAGGACGAGAGTCCGTATCAGCGCATCGCTGATGGATTGAAAGACAGGAAGCTTTCCTTGGGAACTCTGGGCATGGAAGAGACCACACGTTACGTGTTCAGCGACGGACTCAGCAAAGCAGCGCCAGGCGCGCACATTACTAGCGCAACGCCGGTCACGGCAGGCTGTCGCATGATAAAGAGCCAGCATGAACTTGCACTCATGACGCTGGCGAACCAAGTTACTCTGGCAGCCTATGAGGCGGCGTATCTTTCCACCAAAGAAGGCATGACGCAGCACGATTTTGGCGGAATGGTGCAGACGGCCCATGCGCAGCAGGGTTTTCAGGGCGGCGCGAGCATACAAGTGGGCGAGAATTCGGCCCTGCCGCATGGATCGGCCAAGCCGCAGGTAATCCGCGAAGGCACGATCCTGCTGATGGATGGCGGGTGCGTTGTGGAAGGCTATGAATCCGACATCAGCCGTACTGTGGTCCTGGGCAAGCCGGCGGACAAGATGAAACAAGTCTTTGACATTGTTCATCGTGCGCAGTCAGCGGCATTAGCAGCGGCTAAGCCCGGTGTGCAATGTCAGGCGGTGGACGCCGCGGCACGCAAGGTCATCACCGATGCCGGCTACGGCCCGGACTATAAGCACTTTACTCACCGCGTGGGCCATGGCATAGGGATGGACGGGCATGAGTGGCCGTACCTGGTCCGCGGCAACACGCTTCCGCTCGCGCCAAATATGACTTTCAGCGACGAACCGGGAATTTACATTCGCGGCGAATTCGGCGTGCGCCTGGAAGACGACATGCATATTACGGAGAACGGCGCGGAGCTGTTTACGCCGCAGAGCACGAGCCTGGAAGATCCATTCGGAAAAAATCCTTAACCGCAAAATGACACGAAGGGCCCCACAGATTAAAACGCGGCTCGGCTTAAGCCCTCAATTTTCCACTCTATAAGTTGGCCAGTCTGCAAACCCCGAACCTTCGTGTCCATTGTGGTTCGGCGCCTATTTCAGCGCCTTTGCCATAAACGCACTCACATCCTTCTTCAATTCGGCCAGCGAAGAATCCTGGATATACATCATGTGCCCAGCGCCGTAATAACCCAGGCTGACGCGTGCGTGCTGGGCCTTGTCCAGCGCCATGTGGTTAAGCGTGTACTGCGTGGCGAAATACGGTGTGGCCAGATCGAAATAACCGGAGCCGACAAACAGCTTCATGAAGGGATTTTTGTCGAACGCGTCTTTGAGCGACCGGGCTGTATCCGGAAAACCGCCGCGCTGGACGCCCCAATCCCACTCGTCAAAGCGGAAGCCGCCGCCCAGGATGTAATACTCCAGATCGGATTTGTAGCCAAGTTCGCTGCGCACATATTGATTGAACATGGCGGTATAGGGCGGGCGAATGGCGCTCATGCTGGGATCGAAGCTGGCGGTCTCGTCGATGTCTGAGCGAGAAGTGCCCGTAAAACGGCTGTCTAGCCGGCCGATGGTCAGCCGCTTATCGCGTAAAAGTTCTTTCGTGAAATGCGATTCGTCAATGCGCAGATTGCTTTCATCGATATAGGTCTTGCTCAGCCCGGTGTAACGTGCGAGATGATTGATCACGTCCTCACGTTCTTGCGGCGTCAGCCGGTCGCCTTTAGCCAGCGCTTCGGCATACGGCCCGGCGGCCCACTGTTCGACCTCAGCGTGCAGCTTTTCGAAATTCTGTTCAAGATCCGGAGCCAGCTTTTTGTGATACCAGGCTGCGGAGGCGTACGTCGGCAGAAACAATACGTAGGGAAGATCGTTGCCAGGAGAGCCATCAGTGGTCTGGAAATTCAGGATGCTGGAGATCAGCATGATCCCGTTAAACGCGATTCCATGCTCCACCAGGTAACCCGAGAGGCCGGCAGCGCGAGTGGTTCCGTAACTCTCACCCACCATGAAGAGCGGCGACGACCAGCGCTCCGAGCGGCCGAGGTAGAGCCGGATGAATTCGCCCACAGACTCAATATCGCCGCGAAGACCAAGGAATTTTCTAGTCTGGTCTCTTTTTACCGCGCGGCTGTAGCCGGTGCCCACTGGATCGATGAAAACCAGGTCCGTCTGGTCGAGCCATGTTTGCTCATTGTCAATGAGCTGGTAAGGCGGCGGAGGCATCATGCCGTCAGGCTGCATGCGCACGCGCTTAGGCCCAATGGCGCCAAGATGCAGCCACACGGAGGCTGAGCCCGGACCACCGTTGAAGGAAAAAGTGAGCGGGCGTTTTTCGGCGGTCTGGCCATCCAGCGTATAGGCGATATAGAAGATATGCGCCTCAACCTCGCCGGTGTCGTTGTTCTTAAGCGGCATCATGCCAGTGGTTGCGGTGTAACGGAGCGCCTTTCCGCCAACGTGGATTTCATGATGCGTAACCACAGGCGGCTGCTCTGGGGCTTCCTTCTTAGCTTCGGCTGCCGGGGAAGCGGTGGGCTTTGGCGTATCCGCCGGGCTGGCGGCCGGCGTAGGAGCGGGACGATCCCCTCGATTCCGCTGCTGCGCAACCGCACAGAGTGAAAGAAGCAGGACCAAAACAACAAGCAGACACGGGATGCGACGCAGCACCATGAGACACTCCCAATGGAAAACGTGATCTTTAGACGTGACTAGTGAAAACAGGTGAGTGTAGCTGGCAGTTTAAAAAAGGGCAAATCAAACGTGAAGAATCCCATGAGGGCTGGGCGGCAGCGGCCCTGAACTTTGGTGGTCTTTGAAATACCACATCAACAACAGAAGAAAAATTACAACAGCGAACATAAACCAGCCGAAGATGTGGCCGGCGGACCCGGAGCGTCGTATTGGTAGGCGTTGCGCCATTACCCCATTAGACACAATTTTCAGGCACAATGTTCGCCAACTCATAAAACTTAAGGAAACTTTGCTGTTGCTTGCGGAGGTACGGAGTGCGGCCCCACAAAGGGGCTGGCAGCTCTGTTTGCCCGCCCTTTGTGGCCAGTTGTGATGATGGCTAGTGGGTGGGAACTACCAAATCGCGGTCGAGCCGGACTTCTAACTGGGTGCCTTTGTCCAACTTCATATCGCCACCTTTGAAAAGGTAGCTGGAACCGGTTCCCAGACCTGCGCCGGCTACGGCGCCGATGGCAGCGCCCCTGCCTCCGCCTATCACCGATCCTGACGCAGCGCCCACGGCCGCACCAATGGCGGCGTTGGTGACCACTTTGCGTTTATCCGGGCCTTTGCGGTAGACCTCACCTTCCTCGCCAGTGGCCTTGATGGACGAATCGCCGGGAACGCCGGTGACGGTGCCAATCAGCGGCACCCAGCCATTCCGGGTTTCAATTTCATCCAGGGCGAGCTGCATTTTTGAGCCGGTGTAGCCGTGTTCAAAGGTACCCACATGTCCTTTAATGGTGCGGCCTTTGGGGATAAGCAAGCCGCTGGGGGTCACAAGGTCTTCGCGCAGTTCAGCCTTGAAGTGCTTGCCCTGCTGCATCTTTTTCGTGTCGAGAGTATCTTTCAGCTTGATGATGAAGCGCGTGCCATCGGGAACAGCATTGGGAGGCGCGCCATACACTTGCCCGGAATTGCCGGATTGTCCAATGGTAGCCCCGGATCCTTGCTGCTGAGGTTCGGGGGAATTTCCGCTGTCACGAGGGCGTGTTTTCAGGACCGGGTTTTGGTCGTTTTGGTTGCCGTTTCCATTGTCTTGGGCCATTGCGCCCAAAGCCAACACCAGCACCATGGCACAAACGGAGGCTGCCGACTTTGCCTGCATGGCGTTCACCTCAAATGAGTATGTAGAAATGCTTGGGAAGTGAGATGCCGCTGCACTGCAGAAAAGCTGCATCGTCGGTCGATGTTTTTACAGGTTCCATGCCACGGGAATTTGGACATTACTTAAGTAACTGTCCGAAAGTCCAATTCCGAGCTGATTTAAAGCATCCTATGAAATGCTAGTTACTGCGTTCCCCCTGAAGAGGGACTTAAATGAAGAATTGGTTCTTACCTGTAACCGTACTAGGGTTAAGCGGATTGGGGCTGCTGTTTGCGAGCGAAAAGGGCCGTGAGCGCCTGCGCCGCGCCTTTGATCACCTTGTCGAACACGGCGATCCCCTGGGCGAATTCAATAAGTTTTGTGAAGACCAACTGGAGACGATCCAGCGCAATCTGGACAGCCTGGCCGAATCCCTGGACCACAGCCAAGCCGGCTAGCTTACCCGGCTATTTTGTTGATAACTCCCGCCATGCGCACATCACGCTGCGTAACCCCGCCCGCGTCATGCGATACCAGCCCCAGGGTTACCGTGTTGTAGCGGATATCGATATCGGGGTGATGATTGGCCTGTTCAGCCGCATCGGCCACCTTATTCACAAACTGCATTGCCGCCTTGAAGTCGGGGAAGCGGAATATCCGTTGGATCGCGGCCCCGTTGTGCTGCCATCCGTGAAGAGATGCAATCGCCTGCTGGATTTCAGAATCATTAAGCACAGCCATAAATCACCTTTCCGAACCAGAGCGATTCTATTTGGTTTGACATGAAAATGCAGCACGCGCAGCGTGAGCAAAACAGCTTGCAGGGTAAAAACTTAAGTGGTTCTGCCGCTAGAAGTGGCGGCCAGGACAGCTAGAGGCTTGATGGGATAGGTGAAGCGATAGATCTGTGAGTTGATCTCTTTGCGCAGATCTTCCCAGATGGTGTCCGGCATTTCTAAAAATATCCGTACGACATCAGGATCAAATTGCCGTCCGGAGAAGCGCTCCACTTCTTCGCGCGCTACCTGAATAGTCTGGGCCGCGCGATAGGGCCGGTCAGAGGTGATGGCGTCGAGGGTGTCTGCAACCGAGAAAATCCTGGCGCCGAGGGGAATGGATTCGCCGCTCATTCCGCGCGGATAGCCGGTGCCGTCGAACCGTTCCTGATGTGCATAAACAATTTCCGCGGCTTCGGATAGAAAAGGGATTTTCTTGAGCATCTGGTAACCGCGGAAGCAGTGCTCGCGCATAATTTCCGTCTCAGCTTCAGTCAGGGCGCCGGGCTTGCGCAAAATGGCATCCGGGATCGCCATTTTACCGATGTCATGCAGGAAAGCGCCGCGCGCAATCACGCGAATTTTTTCGCCGGAAAGCCCAATGGCACGCGCAATAGCAATGGTAAATGCCGTCACCCGCTTGGAATGGCCTTCAGTTTCAGCATCTTTCAGGTCCAGGGCGTCGCCCAGAGCTTCAAGCGTAATATCATAGGAGCGTTCCAGGTCAGTCATAGCCTGGCGAAGTTGCTCAGTGCGGGCGGCCACCAGCGACTCAAGATTCGACTGGTAGGCGCGATTTTCCAATTTCAATCGACGGTGCTCCAGCGCCCGGCGCACCATGGCCAGAAGCTGTTCGCGTTCGAAGGGCTTGAGCAGATAATCGTAAGCGCCGTTCCGAATGGCTGCCAGCGCCACAGAAATATCGTGTACGGCCGTGACCATGATGACCGGCATGTCCGGGTATTTTTCCTTGGAGCGCTCCAGCAGAGCGATGCCGTCCAACTCGGCCATCATCAGGTCAGAGAGCATCAGTTCGAATTCGCCGGTGGAGTTGAGAATAGCCAGAGCTTCCATGCCGGAAGCGGCTTGACGCGTCTTATAGCCGGCGGCATTCAGCATGGACGAGATGATCTCTCGGATCGGCTCTTCGTCGTCGACAACCAGGATTCGCTCTGTCGCCATTAGGAAAAATTACCTTTTGTGGGGAACTTTAATTTAACCCAGAGTGTCCGGAAATACAACGCCCAGATACAGAAAAACGCATCCAAATCTGGAATTTCATGGTATATAGGACTTCCCGCGTTGATGAATAAATTCTATGAATAATTGAACATGGATCTTACCTTCCAATCGGCTTTTTTAGCGGAAATGTCAACGCTGCTGATCCTGCTTGCAGGAGCAGTACTTTTGTACAGCAGCTTCCGTGAGCGGTACCAGGTTCCCTGGATTGCTGGTTGGGCTTTCTTTACGCTTTCTAAAGTTTTTCTCACCCTTAGCCTAGGGCACAATCCAGATCGAATCTGGGCATCTTTGAGCTATGGCACGTTCGTTTGCGCCGTTGGCCTTTTTGCCACCGCTGTTTTCTTCTACACATCGCAAAAAAAGCTCCTCTGGCCAAGCCTAGTGGTGCTCGGCCTCGCGCTGTCATTCGGATTGTCCTATTTGCGGTGGAATTCCTATCCCTGGCTGCTTTCCGTGGGATTGGGCCTGACTTGGACCGTAAGGATTGTGGCTTCAGTGCAGCTTGTGCGCTTTGCCTGGGGACGCAGGACCGTAGGCCGTTGGCTGCTGGCCGCGACCCTGCTGCTCTTGCATTTTGACCTGGCTGGGAGCGTGCACACGATTGTCGGCTATGACATTCTGGTGGACCTGTGTCTGGGCATCGGCATGATGACGATTGTGCTGGAGGATTCGAGGCTCCAGATTCAGTGGCTGGATGCCCTCAACAACATTACCCATCAGATTTCAGACTCTCGCAATTTCGAGTCCAGCGTGACGATGATCCTGGAGGAATTGAGAAAAATAATGCGGGCCAAGGCGGCCTGGTTCCGGATGTTGCAGGGTGACACACTGGTTCTGGCGGGCCAATGCGGATTGTCGGATAGTTTTGCGCAGAAAGCCGCAAACATAAGAACTGCTGGAAGCGTAAGCGGTGTTGCTCTGCGCGAGAGTGAGGTGTACGTCCTCAAGGCAACGGAAGCGATACCAGAGGTCCGTGAAAGTATTGCAGCGGAAAAGCTGCACCATCTTGTTCTGGTGCCAGTTGAGGGTAAAAGCGCCAGCTTTGGCATGTTCGTGCTAGGCCTGCCGCATTTCCGCGCCTATACAGGGCGGGAAAAGAAATTTCTGAAAGCCGCGGCCAGGCAGATTGGGCTGGCTGCGGAAAACCGTAAGCTCCTGCAGCAGCTGGTGCAGTCACGCAACGAATGGGCAAGCACCTTTGACTCTATTCCAGATTTCGTCCTGGTTCACGATCTGGAATACCGCATTTTGCGCGCCAACGGATCATTGCTCGCACGGCTGCAGCGATCGCGTGAAGAAGTAGTTCATCATTTGTGCGAGGAGGTGCTGCCCGGGGCCGCTGTCAACTGGAAGGGCTGCCCATATTGCGCGCATGCTGACTGCGCCGGCGAGGAAGACCCATGCTTCGGCGGCTATTCAGTCGTTTCAACGTCTGCCTATACGGTCGACGAGCAGTCTCGCGGCGGGACCGTGCACGTGATCAAGGACATTACTGAAGCCAAAGCCGCCGAGGAGCGCTTTACTTCACTCTTCAACCACATGCACGAAGGCGTTTTTGTTTCCAGCCCCGAGGGCAAAGTACTGGATTGCAACGAAGCTTTCGTGAGCATGCTTGGCTATTCCAGCAAAGAGGAGGTACTGAAGCTAGATGTGGGACAAACGCTTTATGCGGACCTGGAAGACCGTAAAAAATTCCTCAGGGAGATTTCCCGCGAAGGATATGTAAGAAATTTTGAGATCGTGCTGCGCTGCAAGGACGGGCGGAAGATCAATGTGATCGAAAGCAGCTTTGCCACTCGCGATCCCAGCGGCAACATTGAGCGCTATCAGGGCGTTGTACTGGACGTGACGGAAATGAAGCGGGCGGAAGACGAAATTCGCCGCCGCAACCGTGAATTGTATGTGCTGAACAACATTGCGGTCACGTTCAACCAATCCTTTGATCTGGATGAAATCCTGCAACTCATCATGCTGCAGATGGTGGAACTGTTTTCCACCGACACAGCAGCGGTTTATTTGTTTGACGAAGATATCAACATACTGGAGAAAAAGTCTTCTTACGGCCACCTCAGCCCATGGGCGGCGGAAAGCGAAAAAGTTACGATTCCTGCGGAGTTCATTGCCCATGTCAAGGAGAACCACTCAGAGATCATTGACCAGGACGATTTTCCGCGCCTGCCGGAGGTCCTGCGGCGTGCCGTGGAACTTGAAGGGCTTAGCTCCTGGCTCTGGGTAGTGCTGTGGCGCAAGGAGAAAATCTTGGGAGTGCTGGCTACCAGCAGCCGCGTTCAACGCGAATTCACGCGTTCAGAAGAAGGCGTGATGGTTGCGGTGGGCCGTCAGCTGGCCACCACGATTGAAAAGGTACAGCTCTATAACGAAACGAGAAAGGCATATGAAGACCTGCGCCTCACCCAGGAGCAACTGCTGCAGAGCGAGAAGATGTCCGCCGTGGGGCAGCTCATCTCCGGCGTGGCCCACGAACTCAATAACCCCCTGACTGCGATTCTCGGCTATACGCAACTTCTGGAAAGCGAAAAGCTGGATCCTCGAGTGGAGGAATTTATCGTCAAGTTGCGCAAGCAGGCACAACGCACGCAGAGAATCGTGCAAAACCTGCTTTCATTTGCGCGGCAACATAAGCCCAAACGGGTGCATGTGGATTTGCGCACTGTGCTGGAAGATACGATCGCGCTCCGCGACTACGACCTGAAGGTCAATAATATTTCAGTGGAGCGGGATTTTGAGCCGGTGTTGCCCTCCGTGGTGGCTGATCCGCACCAACTGGAGCAGGTCTATCTCAATATCATCAATAATGCCGCGGATGCGATGCTGGACGGCGGGCGCGGAGGCCGGCTGCGAATCAACATCTCAACCGAGAACGGCCACGTGGTGACTTCGTTTCACGATTCAGGCCCGGGAATTTTTGATCCGAAGCACGTATTTGACCCTTTTTACACCACTAAAGGCGTTGGGAAAGGCACCGGCCTTGGCTTGAGCATCTGTTACGGCATCGTCAAGGAGCACGGAGGAGAGATCTCCGCGAAGAACCATCCGACTGGCGGCGCGTTGCTGCAGGTGCGCCTGCCTGCGGCTGTCGGCGAAAAGCCGGTGACCGAGGGCGACCGCATTGTGGCTCGTCGGGAATCACGCCTGGAAGGTTCAGTATTGCTGGTGGACGATGAGGAGGCAGTGCTCGACTTCGAGCGTGAAGTGCTGGTCGCCGCAGGATTGAAGGTTGAGATTGCGACCTCCGGCGCCGATGCCGTGGAGAGCCTCAAGGAAGACGATTTTGACGTGGTCTTTCTCGACAGCAAAATCCCCGGAACGTTATCGAGCGAAGAGGTTTTCCGTTGGATCGAACAGAACCGCACAGAGCTTGTACCCAGAACGGTGCTTGTGCTTTCCAACGTGTCCGATCCAAGTGTCCGGCTCTTTGTGGATGCCACAAAAATCCTTTGCCTGGTAAAGCCCTTTGAAGTTGCCGACCTGCTGGCGATCGTGCGGCGCATCCTGCGCAGGGTAAAGGCAACCTCACACTCGCATTGAAGCCGAGTTGGGTGCAAAAACTATCTCGCGGCGCTCAATAACTATCAAGGATTTCAAAGCGAACGCGCCCGCGTTCCGCGCACCAACATCTGGCCAATGCCGGGCATCGCGGCAACGGTTAAAGCGACGCTGCGCATCCACCGGGGAGCGGCCAGGGCGGTGCGCAAACGCGCCGCATTGCGGAAGGCACGTACAAAACGCTTTCTGTAAGCAGTCTGGTACTCAAGACGCGCTTGTTCGAGCGAGTATTTACCACGGAGAAACGGCGTGAGCATCTGCGCCGCCAGCGTACCGCTTTGCAGCGCGAGAGAGATACCGTCGCCGGCAAAAGGGTCAATAAAACCAGCGGCGTCTCCCACCAGGACCATGCCGTCTGCTTCGGTTTGTGGTTCATGGAAGTACAGTGGAGAGGTGGTGACGGCAGGAAACATCGGTTGCCAATCCCGGCTGCGGCGCAGGAGCCTGGGTTCACTGGCAAAGACTTCTTCCAAAGAACGGGCAACATCGGCCCGAACCATGGCGCAGGCGTTCACGGTATTTGCATCCACCGGCGTTACGCCACAATATCCGCCGGTGAAGAAATATAGATCAACCGATTGCGGCGGAGATGCTTCACTAAAATGGGCTTTCAATCCCAGCCAATTCTGTTTGTTGACGACTTCAAACTGAGTGAGCTTTGACCAGCGACCGGTGGCGTTTACCACCGCCTTTGCTGTGAAGGTTTCATGCGTCGTCTCCACCTGAAATGCGCCTTCGTGGCGAACCTGCTGGATGGTCACACCTTCTCGAACCAACGCACCGGCCTGCTGTACCGCTTGAAACAAACGGGCATCGAGTTCGAAACGGGGAATGCTCTGGGCCGCGGGTGAGACAGGGAATGCAAGAGTTTTACCGTCCACAAAAATCCGCGCGGCGCTTACCGGTGTGTGGTAAGAGAGCTGCTTTTCACCCAGCAGCCCGCGCAACAGCTCCAGAGATTCCGGCGAGACGAACTCACCACAAACTTTGTGCCGGGGGAAATGATCCTTCTCCAGCAGCAACACTCGGGCGCCCGCACGGGCTGCGGTGATGGCGCAGGCAGAGCCGGCGGGGCCTGCACCCGCAACAATCAGATCGTACCCGGCTGCTTCCACACGATCGCTCCCATGCGATAAAGATAATAGGCCTTAATCTCTATGGCTGCGGCGTCCGCAACCTGACGCAGTATATCGTTCAGTTCCTGCACAGTGTATGCCCGGCGCACAGATGCCGGCGCGTCATGCCGGGTGACGCGGCTGCGGTAGAGCGGGAACCCCAGATAGCTGAGCGCCAGATGCATTGGGTGGCGCACCAGATCGTGGATTAGAAAGGCATGGCGGGCCACGCGCAGACTTTCGCGAGCGAAGCGAATGATCTCGTCAGATTCCAGATGATGGATGAAGAGGGAGCAACCGACCGCGTCAAAACTGTTATCGCGAAAGGGAAGCGCCAATGCATCGCCGCATACCGAGAGGGTTTTGCTGTCCATGTGAGTGGGGGCACGATCAAGGATTACGGGATGCACTGCCGTGCCAGATCGTGCCAGAATTTTGCCGGTCTCACTTGCGACGAACCCTTCGCTGCCTGCAACGTCAAGCCATGACAGCTCTTTTAAGCTTCGTTTTGCGGCGACGCGGCGGAGCATACTGCTCACGGTGTGGATCCCGCCGAAAGCCCGATTAAACATGCGCAGGTCAGCGATGGATTGTTCCACTTCACCGGGCGTGCCTTCATCGGTATCGAGCCACTCAGGGATGACGACGCGCTTCACTCTTAGACCCGCGCCAGTTCTTCTTCCAGCAGCTGCTTGTTGTAGAGATCGCTGTAGTAGCCGTTACGCGCCAGCAGTTCGTCATGGGCGCCCAGTTCCACAATGCGTCCCTGGTGGAGAACGGCAATGCGGTCAGCATTGCGCACGGTGGAAACGCGGTGGGAGATAAATATCGTGGTGCGTCCGCCCATGACGTGGCGCAGGTGGTCGAGGATTTTTTCCTCCGTATAGGTATCCACGCTGGAGAGAGCGTCATCGAGCACCAGGATGCGCGGATCGCGGATGATGGCGCGGGCGATGGCGGCACGCTGCTTCTGTCCGCCGGAGAGCGTGATGCCGCGTTCGCCTACCAGCGTCAAATATTTGTCAGGGAAGGCTTCAATGTCAGCGGCGATGTTCGCGGCCTCGGCGGCAGAGCGGACCTGTTCCTCGTCGGCGCTCTCCACGCCAAAGGCAATGTTCTCGCGGACGGAGTCGCTGAACAGGAAAGTCTCCTGCGGGACGAAGCCAATGTTTTGGCGCAAGGTCTCCAGGGGATATTCGCGAATCGGCCGTCCGTCGAGGAGCAGGGAACCGGAAGGAGCGTCATAGATCCGCGGCAACAGGTTGACCAGAGTGGTCTTTCCGGAGCCGGTGGGTCCGACGATCGCCAGGCTGCTGCCTGCGGGAATTTTCAGGTTTAGATCTTTCAATACCGGCACGCCGTTGTAGCTGAAGTTGAGATTTCGGAACTCGATTTCGCCCTGAATTGCATTTCGGTCGCCGGCGGTATTTTGCAGGTCGGGAGCTACTTCCGCATCTGTAATTTCAGGTTGCGCGATCAGAATCTCATTGATCCGTCCCATGGAAGCAGTGCCGCGTTGAAAGATGTTTATGACCCAGCCGAGCGCAATAATCGGCCAGGTC
>JBARMK010000182.1:0-2764 GCA_049802395.1 Candidatus Angelobacter sp. | reverse complement strand
CGTCTGCACTGCTTCTGTCGCAATCGCACGCTCCGCGCCTTTCTGGTTTACCACAATTCCGATGATCTCCACATCATCCGGCGGATCAAGTTCTTTGAGGACAGCTTCAGAATCCGCCATCTGCGGGATCGCCTTGGGCGACACAAAAGAGACGGCATCAATATGCTTGAACCCCGCTCCGATCAGCGCGCGGAGATACTGGACTTTGATCGTAGTAGGAATCTGGCCTTTGAGCCCCTGCCAGGCATCACGCGGGCATTCGATAAGCTTGACTTCATTCGACATAGAACAACAAACTCATTCACCGCGGAGGCGCGGAGACGCAACCACCTCACTCACCACGGAGGCACGGAGACACGGGAAAAAACAGGTCATAAAACCTTTCTGACGATGCCGGCGCGCAAAACCGGAACATTAAAATTGATGATGAACCCAACTGGCTTATGCAGGAGCTTCATATAAGTCAGCAATTGTGCTTCATGGATGGTTGTGATGCGCTCCACGCATTTCAGTTCCAGAATGACTGTACTCTCGATCAGCAAGTCGAGTTTGTAACCGCAATCCAAATTGACATTTTTATATGCGACTGGAACCGCTGTCTGTCGCTCAAAACGGATATTCCGCAGATTAAGTTCATGGCACAAGCATTCCTCATACGCAGATTCCATTAACCCCGGCCCCAGCGCCTTGTGTACTTCAATAGCAGCGCCAAGTATCTGTTCAGTAAGTTCTTCGTATTTAAGTTTTTGCACAGCGCCTGCAGCTTCAGGCATGCTCAGCTCCAAACATTTTATTTTGCTGTTCTCCGTGTCTCCGTGCCTCCGTGGTGAATAGGGTCCTCTATCTATCACTATGTCTGCAAAACTCCGACCTTAAACTCTTTCACTTCCGGATTAAGACTCGCCGCCTCCAGCGCCGTGATCAATGTCTGGCGCGTCTCCATAGGATCAATAATTTTGTCCAGCCACAATCGGGCCGCGCCATAACGTGGGTCTGTCTGGTGATCGTAGGTGGTTTTGGTGGCGTCGAACAGCTCTTTGCGGTCCTGTTCGCTTAGCTTCTTGCCGCCGCGTTCGAGCTGCTTGATCTTGATCTCCACCAGCGTTCCCGCAGCGGCCGCGCCGCTCATCACGGCGTAGCGTGCCGTCGGCCAGGCAAAGACAAAACGCGGATCGTAGGCTTTGCCGCACATGGCGTAATGTCCCGCACCAAAAGATCCGCCGATGATGACCGTAATTTTCGGCACCACGGAATTGGCCACGGCGTTCACCATCTTTGCTCCGGCTTTGATAATGCCGTTCCACTCCGCGTCGCGGCCCACCATGAAGCCATTCACGTCATGCAGGAAAATCAGCGGCACCAGGTTCTGGTTGCAGTCCATGATGAAGCGCGCGGCCTTCTCGGCGCTCTCGGTATAGATCACGCGGCCAAATTCCACACGCTTGTCGCCGGAGTGCGGATCGGTCTGCTGCACCGGCAGTGCCTGATTGGCCACGATGCCCACCGCAAATCCGCCGATCCGGGCCATCCCGCAGACGATAGTTTTGCCATACTCGGCCTTGTACTCGTCAAACTTTCCGCCGTCCACCACGCGGGCAATGATCTCTTTCACGTCATACGGGCGCATGCCATCGGCTTCAAAGATCCCGTAAATTTCTTCCGCCGCGTACGCCGGCGACTCGGTTTTGGTCCGATTAAACGGCGCCACAGGTTTATGACCGAGCTTGCTGACTACGGAACGAATCCGCTCAATGCAGATATGATCGTTGGGCTCGCGATAGTCAATGGTTCCCGCAATCTGCGCGTGCATTTGCGCGCCGCCCAGCTCTTCCGCCGAATACCTGGCCCCGATTGCCGCCTGCACCAGGGCCGGTCCGGCCAGAAAAAGTCCACTGCCTTCGGTCATTAAGATGGTGTCGCACATCACTGGCAGATATGCGCCGCCAGCCACGCACATGCCCATGATGGCGGTGATCTGCGGAATGCCCATGGCGGACATGACAGCGTTATTGCGGAAGACGCGGCCAAAATCGTCAGTATCGGGAAACACGTCTTCCTGCAGCGGCAAAAACACTCCCGCGGAATCGACCAGATAGATCGTCGGAATATGGTTTTCTATCGCGATGTTCTGCGCCCGAATCACCTTCTTGGCCGTCATGGGGAAGAACGCGCCTGCCTTGACTGTGGCATCGTTCACAATCAGCATGTAGAGCCGTCCATGCACGCGCCCCAGTCCGGTCACCACGCCCGCCGAGGGCGCGCCACCCCACTCTTCATACATTTCATAAGCGGCGTACAGCCCAAGCTCAAAAAACTCCGTGTCGCGATCGATCAGAAGGTTGATGCGCTCACGCGCGGTCAGGCGTTTCTTGGCATGCTGTGCTTCGATGGCCTTTTCGCCGCCACCCAGCCGGATCTGCTCTTCTTCATTGCGCACCGCAGCCACCAGTTCCGCCATAGCGCGCATGTTCCTTTCAAAGCGGGTTGAGGTGGCGTCGATTTTGCTGGGAAGCTTGGGTATCTGATCGGCCATAGGCGTTGGGCAAACTATTTAGAGTAAATGAGGGGAGAAAGGGCGCGCAAACCTCGTCAGACGCAGGAGTTGGTTGGGAGCGCTCAGCCCCGCACCAACGCTGAGAATAAGAAGTGAAAACGCTATTATCAAGTCCAGACGTCCTGAGCCAATGATAGAGGTCCCAACGATGCTCCTGCGTTGGCCAATTGTCAGGCAACGACTTCGGCGTCCATTTAGCGATCCGGCCAT
>JBARMK010000181.1:0-8895 GCA_049802395.1 Candidatus Angelobacter sp. | reverse complement strand
CCGGCATCAAAGCTGCGCGAGCGCACCGCTCCAATGGGCCGGATATGAAACTGCGAAATGATCTGCGCGCCATCGGCCAACTGCGACAAGAGGCCAAAGAGCGAATTGGTTTCAGAAAAGAAATCTGGCTCCTGGATTCCCTGTCCGTAGTTGAACTTGAGCCTGGTACCGGCAAGAAATCCGGTGAAACGCGGCCGCACGAGATAGTAAGCCAGGGAGACTCGGGGTGTGACCGCCGTGCCGAACACCTGATTTTTTTCCACGCCCAGCCCCAGAGTGGCATACAAACGGCTCCATAGATTTCCGTGCAGCTCGCCGCTGTAATTGAAATTGCTGCGCTCCGCTGGAGTGGGACCGCGCTCATTCTCATAATAAAAACCGAACAACGCAGTCAGGTGTGAAGTGAGAGTGAAATCCGATTGGAAAGTAACTGAGTCGCGGTTATTCAATATGAAGAACTGCTGTGGATACGTTCCGCCGAAATCGAGAATGGCCTGGCCAGTAGCGCTGAAGCCATTGGCGCCGCGAATCGTGACAACCTTGCCCAGGAAGTTCCCTGAGCCGGGATCAAAAATTCCTGAGGGTGAGGGATTTACAAACTCTGAATTCTGGCGCGTGGCGCCAAAACGTAGCAGGTTGTGCCAATGCGAAGTCGTCTGGTTTTCGAGCGTCGCGCCAATGTAGGTATTGCTTTGCGACTGGAAGGAATCGTCAGGGAGGCCGAAGAAATCGATCGCATTGGGAACATCCACCTTGGCCGCGATGCGGCGAACGGTCAATCGCAGGCTCGTGGATGTGGCCGGCGTCCAGCCAAAGTTTCCGGCGTAGGTAGCATTGTGGAAGTGAGGGTTGGTCGCCGTATTGCCGCCATCGAAACGAGAGAACGCAGAAAAATAATCGAGCTGACGGAAGGCGCCGCCCAGAGAAGCGTTATGGTGCAGGCTGTTGAAGTTTCCCGCGTCGAACGCATAACTTAGTTGCGGCAGTGCCGTCGAGCCTTTTTCCGTGGTAAGACTCAGCACGCCGGCGAGCGCGTCCGCGCCATACAGCACGCTGTTAGGGCCGCGCAGTACCTCGGCCTGCTCAATTCCCGTGGTGAACACGCCGCCGAAATCCACGGTGCCCCCAATTTCATTTAGGGGAACGCCATCCAGAAGCACCTTGTTTGCTTTGCTCTCACCGCCGCGGATGAAGAGCGATTCGGTGAGCCCGCGCTGGCCCGTTTCCAGCACCTGAACTCCCGGTACCTGGCGCAGCGGCTCAAGGGCTTCAAGTTTATGCTGAAACTGGTCCGCGGTGACCACGGAAACCGACGCACCCACCTGCGTTTCCGGCACGCTTGTTCCGGTGGCGGAGACCACAATTTGCTGCGAGACAGTACCGATCTTGAGCGTGAGAACAACGGCAGCGCTGCCGCCCCTGCCCAGATAGATGGTGTCACTTTGTTCTGAAGTAAACGATGGCGCCTGAGTCTTTACCCGATAGCGGCCTGCTGGGAGCGGTGCGAATTGATATTTGCCTTCAAAGTTTGTAAGGGTTGCAGCAATTGCTTTGCTTCCCCGGAAAAGTTGGACTTGAGCGTTTGGAACAACCGCGCCCAGAGGATCGGTGACCGTCCCATGGATCTTGCCACCTGAGGCTGCGTAAGCATGGAGCGTGGCCAGAGTGAATGCCAGCGCCATAGCGACACGACGGAATACTTGCATGTGAGACTCCTCCCTCGGAAGTAGTCAGCGGGAGAGTTTGCGGAATGAGAGTGCGGAGGCTCTATGGGCGTGAGGTTGTCGAAGACGAGCAAGGCAATTCTTCAGGACGATCCAGGTACCTTGATCGTAACCACAGCGAATTTCCATTGCTGCAAAAAATCGGACCTCAGCCTGCAAGAAAGCTCTCCGGCTATCCCTGCGCTCCGGAACGCCCATTGACGAACATCTGGCCGGTCTCCTGACTCATGCTTCATCGAACCTGAGCGCCTTCCCGGATCTTCTCAGTGGCATGTTGCCCAGGTTCTCAGCAAATACAGTTGCGGGGCAGTGGCGGATTTTCACCGCGCTTCCCAAATAAACCAGATGAGGACAAGTTATAGTCGAGAGAAGAAGAGCCCGTCAAGGGCGAGAGCATTTGGTAAATGAGTAAGTTGGTAAATGAGAAGCAAGATGCTTGGTCTTGGCTACGAGCGTAAAAGACTTGTGCTCTCAACCGGTTTTCATTTACCAAATGTCTTCATCCCTCGCTAGGGTGCCAGGCATAGACGCCGCCCGTCCAGAAAAGAAAGCCTTTCCTGTTGTCGCGAATTTCCTGAATGATGTCGGTTTCAACGGGAAGCTTCATGGTGCGAATCGCTTTCTGGCTGACCGAGGGCGCGACTCCCAGGAAAGCAGCCGCCGCATGCTTGACAATATAAGCCTGCCGGGCTTCCGGGCTGCGCCATCCCTTGGGACCAAAACCATGAATAATGCTCAATACTTCTTCACCTTTTTCAATTCGCGGACGCTGCTGTTTGGGTGGCACGACCACCTGCTTGCCGGCGGGCGCGATGAACGCTTTATCGGCGTCCTGAATAATCCAGTTAGCGAGATCACTGTTGACTTCGTCTAGTTTGCCGGGAGCAGGGCGAGCGATGAAGGCAATGTCTTCAAATCCGTCGCCGTTGAAGTCACCGACAATAAAAGACTGGCGATTCCCCGTGTCCACAGTGAAGTCATCGCCAAAAACACGCTGGAACGCCGCCTTCGCTTCCGCTGTTGTGGGTGGAGGCAGCTTGGGAATAGGCGCCGCCGAGGCCGCAGGCGAAGGTTGCGGAGTGGAGACGGGTATTGGTTTCTCCACGGGGACTGCGCTGCTGGAATTTTTGGAGCAGCCGGCCACAAAAAACAAGATGGAAATGGCCGACAAAGCGATGGGTAGAGTAACCTTCATGGAATCCTCAACAACTGGCGCCTGAAAAAACAGGCGAGACGCTGGAAGCGTCTCGCCCTGCCCGCTACAAAGCAATTTACAGAGACTGCAAGAATGTTATCAACTGGTTCTTTTGGGTGGTGCTGAGTGAACGGTAGTTGTTGATGACGCCCGTGGCCTCGCCGCCATGACGAAGGATCGCATCATTCCGCGTGAATGAAAGCAGATCGTGCATCAGCCGGTCGCGCGTGCGCCCGCCCCACAACGGCACAGTACGCATCTTGTTCGCGGTGCTTTGTCCGCCGTTTTGCACAATGCCATCGCCCGTACCCACGTCATGCAGCAGGAAATCAGAGTACGGGTGGATGATCTTGTTGCCCAGAGCTGCCGGCACTGTAAATGCGCCGCCGTTGATGACAGTACCTGCCGGCGACGTCGTGATCGACGTCACGTGGCAAATATTGCAGCCAATAGCGTTGAACAGGCTGGCGCCGGCTCTCGCGTCCGCAGTAGCCGCCAGCGTAGCATCTATCGGCGGCGTCTGGGTGGCGCGCATAAAACGGGCAAAGTGATCGATGTCCGCCAGACCTTGCGCATCCGGATGGTCCTCAGGATCAGCTACTGTGTCGCATAGCGTGGTGGTCTCAGTAGGTTGCAGCCGGCTGGTGACGCCCTGCTCGTTCACGTATGCGTCGGCAGCGAAGGAAAGCAGGCTGGCCTGCTGGTTCTTCCATCCAAAGCGTCCGCCACGAACTTGTCCGGGGGCTTCTGATACCGGTACCTGAATGAACTGGCCGGCAATTTGCCCGCCGCTTTGACCGGGCTGATTGTTGGCAATCGCCAGCAGCGTGTTGCTGTCAATGGCCTCAACAAAACCGTCACCCAGCACGTTGGTGGTGGCGCGCAGCGCCCGGACATTTTCAGCTCCGGGCACGTTGTAGCTGGCCTGGGCGCAGATCGCACGGTCATTCACCAGCGAGCGATTGGGAATGGTAGTAGCGCCATCGTTGATGGTCAGGTTCGGGTTGACGAAGTTGCCGGACGCGTCATCATGCCCCACGCGCAACTCGGTAACCTGGCTGGTGCCGCCGACGTTTGGTTGAGCATGGCAATCGACGCAGCTGCGCGCGTTGTAGACCGGGCCCAGCCCGACCGCGATATCTTCTTCTTCCATGAAGATCGCCTCGTCAGCGCTGAAGGTGGCGTTGGTGGTAAATCCGTTGCTTACTGCTCCGGATTGATCGTTGTTCAGTGGAGTGGCAAAAGCAGCTGGTGCATTGGTCGCAGTCTGGGCTATGCCCACGATGGCGAAAGCCGCGGCAAGAGCAGCGACGCACAGCAATAAGGGAAGTTTCCGCCTCTTCATTGCGAGATCCTCCTAAAGGTTTTTGGAAATTTACTTTGCAGCGAGAACTTGCCGTACTGCAGACGATTAGGGCTTGTCTGCCAAAGGTGAACGGATGGGAAAAGTCAGGCGCCCTCTCCTGTCACATCGCTTGGCGCGATGCCAGATCAGAGAACCCGGCGCAAACATTACAGCAGCTCAGAATTGAGAGTCAATCTCAATCGCTAATAAATGAACTTTGTGGTTCCATTTCAGGAAGCCTCAGGTAAAAATTTCGAAGCAAGCGACAACATAGTTGCTTCCTAAACAACCTAAAGTGTGGTTCCATTTTTGGGAGTTCGGCGCAGGGAATGCCCGCGACGAGCAGAGACTCGGAATCAACGCAAAAATATCCCCGCCTTGACTCGCAAGTTCTTCCCGAATCAATGGACCCATTAAATTATTGGAGCTATCCCAGCCGTACTGCAGGCGATTAAAAATTGCCTGCCAAAAGGTGGACGGTTACTACAATTAACGTGCTGGTTTTGAAGTGGTGCTTGCTGCTTCAACGCTTCCGTTGTTCTCGAAACGACAAAGCAGTGCTGAAAAATACCGCACCTCAGGAACTCTGTCAAGCGAAATTAATAATTTCTAATTTAATTTTAAAAGATCAATTCTGCAAAGGGCTTATAGAAAGCTGCAGCGAAAGTCCGGGCTGCTCTGTGGAGGCCAATCAGTACATCGGATCGGGAGAGCGTGCGTCATGAACCAGGGTAGCTCTCGCGTTGCTATTTGTTGTGCGCTGAATTTAGGATGTGCAGTTCCAAAAACTATCGTTCTTCGGAGAAGTACAAATGTCTTGCGCTGCTTCAAAGAGAGTTCCGGTCCGCCAGTGGGGGTCCATGCTCGCCATTATGATGTTGTTTTATGCGTGCGCTTTGGGGCAGGGCGACACTAAGCCACAACAATCGAATGCACCCGGCAAAAAGCCTCATGCTGCGAGCGAAAACAAAAAGGCAACGGGTGGGCAGGCGCAGGAAAAAGGTTCAGAAGGCGCAAAGGCTGCAGCATCAGAAAGCGCTGACGGCGATCAAGACGAAGCCAAAGGGCCATGGCACGGATTGACGTGGCGGCTGGTTGGGCCGTTCCGTGGCGGGCGAGTGCTGGCAGTGAGCGGCGTAGTCGGTGATGAGCACACCTACTATTTTGGCGGCGTTGGCGGTGGCGTATGGAAGACAACGGATGGAGGACTAACTTGGCGTTCTCTAACGGATAAAGTGAAAGACATGTCGCCTTCCATTGGCGCGATTGCGGTAGCGCCATCCGATCCCAATGTGATCTATGCCGGAACTGGCGAAGCCTGCATACGCGGCGACATCATCGATGGAAACGGTATGTACAAATCCATTGACGCGGGCAAAACGTGGACCTATGCGGGACTGCGTGAGACGCGGGCCATCGGACGCGTGGCGGTGAATCCAAAGAATCCAGACATTGCATTTGTGGCGGCGCTGGGACATCCCTTTGGCGCCAACCCGGAGCGCGGCATTTATCGCACCACTGATGGCGGCAAGAACTGGACCAGGGTCCTCTACAAAGATGACCACTCCGGCGGCATTGATCTGGCGCTTGATCCTGTCAACCCGAATGTGATCTTCGCATCATTGTGGCAGGCAGGGCGCACGCCGTGGGGGATGGACAGTGGAGGCCCAGGAAGCGGGCTGTATCGCAGCACAGACGGAGGCACAACCTGGAAGCGCCTTACCGGCCACGGATTCCCGGAAGGCACTCTTGGCCGAATCGGGGTGGCCGTCGCTTACAGCGGCAACCGTGTATGGGCTTTGGTGGAAGCAGACAAAGGCGGCCTCTTCCGCTCCGACGACGGCGGCGACAACTGGACGCTGACAAACAGTGACCGCCAGTATCGACAGCGTGCCTTTTATTACACGCACGTTTTCGCCGAGCCTCGCAACCCTGATGGCGTTTACGTGCTGAATACGGGGATGTATCGCTCCAACGATGGCGGACGGTCGTTCCGTCCCATCCGCGTTCCGCACGGTGACAACCACGGATTATGGATCGATCCCGGCGATCCGAATCGCATGATCGAATCGAATGATGGCGGAGCGAATGTAAGCACTAACGGCGGCGCCAGTTGGACCGGCCAAGCCAACCAGCCGACAGCCCAGTTTTATCACGTGACCACCGACAATCGTTTTCCCTACTACCTTTACGGATCGCAGCAGGATAATTCGTCCGTGGCCATTGCCAGTGCCGCGCCCGGAGGCATTGACCGCACCAGTTGGTACGCTGTTGGTGGTGGCGAGAGCGGATACATCTCGCCCGACCCGCGCGATCCGGAGGTCGTTTATGCAGGCTCTTACGGCGGCGAGATCACACGTTACGACCACCGCACTGAGCAGACGAAGAATGTAACTCCGTGGCCGGTCAACCCGATTGGCGCCGCCGCCGCTGACCAGAAATATCGGTTCCAGTGGACGGAGCCCATCGTGTTCTCACCGCACGATCCGAAGACCATTTACTTCGCGGCGCAGGTCCTGTTCAGGTCTGCTGACGAAGGCATGAGCTGGCAGATCATCAGTCCTGACTTGACGCGCAATGACAAGAGCAAGCAGGTGTCTTCCGGCGGTCCAATCACCAAGGACAACACCGGCGTGGAGGTGTACGACACGATTTTTTCCGTGGTGGAATCTTCGGTGCAAAAAGACCTGATCTGGGCGGGATCGGATGACGGACTGGTTCACGTTACAACAGATGGCGGCAAGAACTGGGCCAACGTTACCCCAAAAGCGATGCCAGAATGGGGAACGGTAAGCATGATTGAGGCCTCGCCGTATGCCGCCGCTACGGCCTTTGTCTCAGTGCAGCGGCACAAGATGGACGACTTTGCGCCCTACATTTTCAAGACTACGGATTTCGGCAAGACCTGGGCCGGCATAACCAATGGCCTTCCTGCTGATGCGTTTGTCCATGCGGTGCGCGAAGACAAAAAACGCAAAGGGCTGCTCTATGCCGGCACCGAGCGCGGCGTATTCTTCTCCTGGGACGATGGCGCAAACTGGCAGTCATTGCAGGGCAATTTGCCGGTATCGCCGATATACGATCTGTTTGTACAGGGTAACGATCTGCTGGCTGCTACCCATGGGCGCGCGTTCTGGATCCTGGATGATCTCTCTCCACTACAGCAATACAAGCCGGAAGTGGCAAGCGAAGATGTTCATCTCTACCCACCCAGCCCTGCCAACCACACACAGTTTGGTGGCGGGTTCTTTGGCGGTGGCGGCGAGAGAGGACAAAACCCGCCCACGGGAGCGGTGATCTATTACTCGCTGAAAACGGCTTTGAAAAAACCGGAAAAGAAGCCGGAAGAAAATAAGCCTGAAACACCAGCGCCCACGGCAGCCACACCGGAAGGCAAAGAACCCGCGCAGTCGCATCCGGCAAATGCTCCTGTTCCATCCAAGCCGGAAGGCAAGGCAGTTGAAGCGGCGGAAAGCGCAAAGAACTCGCCAATTACGCTGGAGATTCTGGACCAGAAAGGCCAGGTTGTGCGCAAGTTTCCGCCCAAAACTCAGCCCGGCGAGGACACTGGAGATGACGAGGGCTTTGGGCCTCGTACCACCAATCGCGGATTGCCCACTGAGGCCGGACTCAACCGATTTGTCTGGGACATGCGCTACGAGGGAGCAACCCGCGTGCCGCATTCCCCACTTTGGGCCGGCAGTACCGATGGCCCAGAGGCGCTTCCTGGGACTTATCAGGTGCGGCTGACGATCAATGGCAAACAATACACTGCACCCCTGGAGATCAAGGCTGACCCTCGGCTCAAAGCAACGTCACCGGACCTGGAAAAACAGTTTGATTTGCTCATCAAGATTCGCGATCGCGTGACCCAGGCGCATGAGACGGTAAATCAGATTCGCGACATTCGCGCCCAGATCACGGGGTTAAATAAACGCTTGGAAAATCAATCTCAGGCCAAAGCCGTGGCTGAAGCCGGCAAGCAACTGGACAAGAAGATGACCGAGGTCGAAGAAGTTTTGATCCAGACCAAAGCCAAAAGCGGCCAGGACGTTCTGAATTACCCTATCCGCTTAAACAACTATCTAGTGGCTCTGGGCGGCGTAGTGGAGAGCGCGGATTCGGCTCCGACACAGGTTTCCTATGAGGTCTTCGACATGCTTAGCAAACAGTTGGATGAGCAACTATCGAAGTGGAAGCAGATTCTGAGTACAGATGTACCCGCATATAACGATGCGGTTCGGAAGCAGGAGGTGCCGGCGATCATTCTTTCCGGGGAGTCTGCGGAAAGGAAACCCGCCGGAAATTGAAGAAATCACAGGGGTAAAATCAGCCTGATCGCATGCGTGCCAATTCGGGACAGGCCGAATTACTAAAGTGTTTGCTGAGAACAATTTAGGTTGACCTTGGCCGTGTGCAGGGTTAAAGTCGTCCCTGTAACTTGCGACGGGGAAAATGTCAAATTCCATGTTTGTAATCTGGATTGGCTTATCGGTAGGACTGCTCCTGCTGTTCGTGTATGCTGCGTTTTTAAATGTGCGCAGGCGCCAGTCTCAAAAGGTGGAACTTGGGGAGTTGATTCCCGCGTTCCTGCCCGTAAACATTGAAATATTAATGGATTTGATCAACCC
>JBARMK010000180.1:0-7648 GCA_049802395.1 Candidatus Angelobacter sp. | reverse complement strand
CATCGGCTCCGTGGCATCGACCAAGACCCCGCAGATGTCAGTGGTCTATTCGGCGACCAAAAGCGCGGTGGACGCAGTTACACGCGTGCTGGCGAAAGAGTTGGGGCCGCGCAAGATCCGGGTGAATTCGATCAACCCGGGCGGCGTGGAAACTGAAGGCGTGCACACGGCTGGAATCGCCAACAGCGATTTTGCCAAACAGATGATAGCGGAGACACCGCTTGGACGATTTGGGCAGCCGGATGATATCGCTCCCGTGGCGGTGTTCCTGGCTTCGGCAGACTCAGCCTGGGTTACCGGCGAGACTCTTTTAGTGTCCGGCGGCTTGCGGTAAATCTGGCGACGTCTGTATGCACCGGCTGCAAGAGGGGGGTTAGCCGCGAATCGCGCGAATCAACACGAATGAAAGAACACGATTGCCAGTGTTTTCATTCGCGTTGATTCGTACTGCGACATCGGCAGATCATCTTTCATTGCGGACCGCCTGACCTTCGCGATGATCTCCCTCCGGCTGCTGGATTGGGATTAAAGGAAAACAGCTATTCCCCAGGGCCGCGTCTCCCGGCCAGGTTCTCCAACTGCCGTCGCCAATCCAGCTCTTCCACAAAAGCTGCTGACTGGCGCCAACCAGCTTTCACCTTGACGAACAATTCTAGGTAAACCTTTTTGCCCAGTCGCCGCTCCAGTTCCATGCGCGCGGAGGTACCCATCTGCTTGAGCTTTTCTCCGCCTTTGCCGATCAGGATAGCTTTTTGCCCGTCGCGCTCACAGAAGATCGCAGCGGCGATGCGGGTCAGCTTCGGTAGCTCTTCATAACGCTCTACGATGACCGCGGTCGCATAGGGCACTTCTTTGCCGGTCTGGAGCAGCACTTTCTCGCGGATGATTTCCGAGGCCAGGAAGCGTTCCGGCTGGTCCGTCAACTGGTCTTCGGGGAAAAAATTTGGGTTTTCCGGGAGCGCGCGAATGACTTTATCGATCAACACATCCAGGCCGCCGCCTTTCAGTGCGGAGATGGGGATGACCTCCTGGAAGTTATGCAGCTTGCTGTAGCGCTCGATGATGGGAAGCAATTTTTCTTTGTGCAGCCGGTCAACCTTGTTCAGCAACAGAAAAACCGGAGCGCCCGTGCGCTTCACCAGTTCAAGAACTTGCTCATCGCCAGGCCCAAATTTGTCGGTGGCGTCCACCAGCAGCAAAATAAGGTCACGGCTTTCCAGTGCGGCGTGAATTTCCTGCATCATTTTGCGGTTGAGGCGGCTATCCGGTTTGTGTACACCCGGCGTGTCGATGAAAACGATCTGCCCTGCGGGCCGGCGGCGTTGCGCTTTGACGTTCAGAATGCCTTGGATATTCATACGCGTGGTTTGCGGCTTTTCCGTAACGATGGCAATCTTTTCGCCCACCAGCGCGTTGAGCAGCGTGCTTTTGCCCGCATTAGGGCGGCCGATGATCGAGACAAAACCTGCGCGGCGCGCCATTATGCCTGTACCTGTTTGGGAGACGAGCCGGATTTCTTGGGATTTGCCCGGCCAACCCTGACTTTTTCCACCTTGCGATCAGTGGATTCCAGGATTTCAAAACGCAAGCCATCTTCTTCAACCACCTCGCCTGGCTGGGGAATGCGGCCGGCAATCGCACTGACCAATCCGCCGACCGTCGCCGTATCGCGCCCATCCAGACGCACGTCAAACAGGTCTTGCAGCCGTCCCACGTCGACCGTGCCCTGCATCAGATAAGCGCTATCGCCTTCGCGGACGATATCCTGTGCCTGCTCGTGCTCGTCGCGTATCTCGCCAACGATTTCTTCCACCAGATCCTCCAGCGTTAGCAGGCCCGCCACCGAACCGTACTCGTCGATCACAATCGCCATGTGGATGTTGTCGTTCTGCATTTCGCGCAGGAGCTGCGAGGTCATCTTGGTTTCAGGAACGAACAAAACCGGGCGCACGAGTTTGGCCACAGTGGTGTTGCGCGCCAGGGTATCGGGGATCTGAATCAGGTCATGCGCCAGCACCATGCCCTGAATCTGATCGATGCTGGTGGAATAAACCGGCACGCGCGAGAACGGCTTGTCGCGCAGCATGGTAGTGAACGCTTCAATGGTGGTAGAAGCAGGCACGGCGAAGATGTTGGGCCGGGGAGTCATCACCTCACGCACCGTCTTGTCGCCAAACTCCACTACTGACTGAATGAGCTGACGGTCGCCCTCTTCCAGGATTCCCTCTTCTTCCGCGGCCTCGATCAGCGCATCCACAGCTTCAGAAGGATGCTCCGGCTGTTCCGGCTCGTGCGGTTCAGCCAATGCCGCCACAGAGAGCCCGAAGCCGAGCGCGAGAGCGATCGGCAACATGAGATAGATGAGCCCCTGAAGCAACGGGATGAAGTGCACCAGCCACTCACCGCGGGTGCGTGTGAAGATCACGTATGGTAGCAGCCGGTTGCAGACAATAACCACCAGGACGATGCCAACAATGGCCTGCATTATTTCCGGCCAGGTCCAATGCTGGTCGCGAAAGACGAGGTAAGCAATGAGAAAAGAGATTGCGGCAGTCAACAACTGCTCCAGCACGGCGATGGCAAGGCCGGCCCGCTGGCTGGCGCGCAATAGACGCGGTTCCACCAGTTTTTCAAACGCGTTGATATTTTCCTGAAATTCCCGGCTGAGAAATTTGCCGCTTTCGGTATAAAGCCGGTCCACGTATGACACTAGTACCAGGAGCCCGCAGAGAACCAGAACGGCGATGTAAAGCGCCATGAGCGTCATGGCCTGCTCCTGCGCCGGGCCGTGGGTTTGACGCGCTCGGCATTGCGGGAGCGCCGTGACCTAACTGTCGATTTTTCTGTTATGCCAGCCTTGGAATGGGTGCGGTCGATGAGTGCCATTGGCAACTTAAGCCGCCCGCGCATGCGTGCCTCAGCCTCGGCCATCCGGCCGTTGTCCGACTCATGATCGTAGCCGGCCAGATGCAGCATGCCGTGCAGGATCAGAATCTTTACCTCTTCCGCAACCTCGTGACCGTAGCGGCGAGCATTTTCAAGCGCAATATCCACGGAGATGGCAATGTCTCCGCCTTCCATACGCGGGAAAGAGAGCACGTCCGTGGGCTTGTTCTTGCGGCGGAAGCGGCGGTTGAGCTCCTGCACGCGACGGTTGCCGGTGATCAGCACGTCGACTTCGCCGGAAACCTCAGCGAGCGCCTGCGCCCGCCGGACGAAGCGGTTGAGCGCCGCCGGGACCACTCCATCCAGCTCTTTTTCCAAAATGACCATCGCCTTCCTGAAAACAAATCGGGAGGGCCCTTTAACTGCCCTCCCGCTAAGAATTCTACTAGATTTCTACTGTTGCAGAGGGGGCTCGTGCGGCTCCTGCTGTGGCTGCACCTCGCGCGGCAGCTCCAGCGATAGTTGCTGGCTGCGCGACCTTTCGTCGTAGGCGTGGACGATGCGCTGCACCAGGCTATGGCGCACCACGTCCTCCTCAGTGAAAAAGTTAAAGAAGAGTCCCTCCACCGGCTTCAACACATCCATGGCTTCCAGCAGGCCGCTACGCTTGGCGTTGGGAAGGTCAATCTGCGTGATGTCGCCGGTGATGACCGCTTTTGAATTGAAACCCATGCGGGTGACAAACATCTTCATCTGCTCAGGCGTGGTGTTCTGCGCCTCATCCAGGATGATGAACGAATCATTGAGAGTGCGGCCACGCATAAAAGCGATGGGCGCGATCTCAATCACGTTCTTCTCCAGAAAACGGTCTACGCGTTCCTGGTCCATCAGGTCATAGAGCGCGTCATACAGCGGACGAAGATAAGGATCGACCTTTTCCTGCAGCGTTCCCGGCAAAAAACCCAGGCGCTCACCGGCTTCAACCGCCGGCCGCGCGAGAATAATGCGGCTCACGCGCTTGGCATTCAGCGCAGAGACGGCCATCGCCACGGCGAGATACGTTTTGCCCGTGCCTGCTGGTCCGATGCCGAAAACCATGTCGTATTTCTCGATGGCATCGATGTATCGGCGCTGGTTCATGCTCTTGGGCTGGACCTGGCGCTTGCCAAAAGACCGCTGCTTCCCCGCCTCAGCCATTCCGCGAAGAGTCGCGGTAGGGTCGGCCACCACCACGCGCAGCATGGAACTGAGATCGGCATCAGTGTATTCCTGGCCGGTGCTGCCCAGATAGTCAAAGTCAGTAAAGATCTGCTCAGCGCGGGCTACGTCCCGGGCCGCGCCTTCCAGTTGGACAGAGTCGGATTTCAGGTCAATATTGACGTTGAGACCGCTCTCCATCACAAGCATGTTTTCATCGCGAATGCCGAAGAGCTTCTGGATGTTCGGGACGATTTCGATATTTTTCTTCATTCAGTTTTTGCCGTCGCTCCCAATAGCAGTGCGGAATGGCGCACCGGTCCGTGCCGCAGGCACAGAAAACATGAATTTGTTTTGTGCATGGAAAACCAGGATAGGTGGCCCACCGAAACGCGGAGGTGATACCATTGGCCTGAGAGTACCCTCCTTATTGGCGCAAGTCAACAATCTTCAGACGGCTTGCATGCCGCTTTAACATTAGATGCGGAGAGCGTGAACAAGGCTATGCATTTTAACGGGCCTGTCGCGCGTGCTTGGCTTCCAGAAGCGTGATGCAACAGCAAGCCGGCCACCGCATTGACCAAAGCGGCTAAACCCAAGTAAAATAGCATCTTCGGCTACATTTGGAAAAACTTCTCAGAGGGACTCGACTAAACACATGGCAAATCATTTTTCTGCGCTGAAGCGCGCGCGCCAAACCACCAAACGCACGGCCGATAACCGCGCCAACACCTCGCAACTGCGGACTGCGCTGCGCAAACTCCGGCAGACGCTGGAATCGGGCGATGCTAAGCAGGCCAAGGCGGTCTTCGGCAGCACCGTGTCCATGATCGACAAGGCGGTGAAAAAGGGCACGATCCACAAAAACACCGCGTCACGGTATAAATCGCGCCTGAGCGCCCGCGTGGCTGCAGTAAAGTAGCTTTGCGCGCTGAGTTTTAGAAAAACCCGCCGTGGGCGGGTTTTTTGTTGGACAGAGCGGATCTCAGCTTTTACCAACGCTGCGCCCGCCCAACCATCCCCTTGTGAAATAATCATCTGTTTTGCCCGGACGCATCCAATATGTGGTCCCGCTGAAAACCGTCTGGGCGAGCCTTGCGAAGATCGGAAGGCGCCGCCGGACGCAGCGACAGGAGAACAATGGACTTTCAACTCACCGACGAGCAACTACAGCTCAAGAAATCCATCCGCGAATTTGCCGAGCGGGAAATTCTGCCCAATGTGATGAAGTGGGACGAAGCTAACCACTTCCCGCTGGGCGTGGTAAAAGAGCTGGGCCGCATGGGCGTACTGGGCATGATCTTTCCCACTGAATACGGCGGCGCCGGCCTGGGCTACGTGGAGTACGTAATCGCCATTGAAGAGCTTTCGCGCGTGGATGGATCGGTGGGCATCATTGTGGCGGCGCACAATTCGCTCTGCTCCAACCAGATTTTCATGGCCGGAAATGAAGAGCAGCGCAAGAAATATATCCCTCGGCTTGCCACCGGCGAGTGGCTGGGCGCCTGGGGACTCACCGAGCCAGGCTCGGGGTCTGACGCCGGCGGCGCGCGGATGAGCGCAGTGCGCAAAAGCAAGAAGGGCGGATGGGTCCTGAACGGCACCAAGACCTTCATCACCAATGGTTCACATGCTGACGTGGCTGTGGTGATTGCCGTGACCGATAAGACCGCACACACGCACGGGCTCTCAGCCTTCATCGTGGAGAAAGGGACCAGGGGATTTCGTCCTGGAAAGAAAGAAAACAAACTGGGCCTGCGCGCCAGCGATACTTCAGAACTGATCTTTGAAGATTGCCACGTTCCGGAAGAGGCGCTGGTAGGCGTGGAAGGCCAGGGCTTTGTGGACTCTATGCGCGTCTTGGACGGCGGCCGCATTTCCATAGCCGCGCTGGGCCTGGGCATGGCGCAGGGCGCGTATGAAGCGGCGCTGAAGTATTCGAAACAACGCAAGCAGTTTGGCAAAGCCATCAGTGAATTTCAGGCCATACAATGGAAGCTGGCCGACATGGCGACGGAAATAGACGCCGCGCGTCTGCTGACCATGCGTGCGGCCAGCATGAAAGATGCGGGGATGAAGACGACGCAGGAGTCGTCGATGGCCAAGCTGTATGCGGGCGAGGTAGCGGTAAAATGCGCCAACGAGTGCGTACAGATCCATGGCGGCTACGGCTTCATCAAGGACTATCCGGCAGAAAAGTTTTATCGCGACGTGAAGCTCTGCACCATTGGCGAAGGCACCAGCGAGATTCAGCGGTTGGTGATCGCGCGGCAGCTGCTGAAAGATTAAAGATTGATGTTTGAGTCAGCGTAGAGATGTAGCATGCTACGTCTCTACCATAAGAATGGCGACCACTCTCCAACATTGGGTCGAACGAATTCGCGCGGGCGACGTGCGCTCTCTGGCGCGCGCCATCAGCACGATTGAAGACAACCGTCCAGAATCGCGCTCACTGCTGAAAGCGATCTTCAATTACACCGGCCGAGCACGGATAATCGGCATGACCGGCGCTCCCGGAGCGGGAAAGAGCACACTGGTAGACCATTTGGCCCGCGAATATCGCAGGCTGAAGCGCACGGTGGGGATTATTGCCGTAGATCCCACCAGCCCCTATACCGGCGGAGCGATCCTGGGTGACCGAATCCGCATGCAGGCCCATCATGCTGATCCCGGCATATACATTCGCAGTATGGCGACGCGCGGGAACCTCGGCGGCCTGGCCCGCGCCACCACTGACGCAGCGACGGTGCTGGATGCGGCCGGCAAAGATATTGTGCTGATTGAGACCGTTGGCGTGGGACAGGATGAAATCGATATTGTCCGGCTTGCCGATGTCACGGTTGTGATTCTCGTCCCCGGCATGGGCGATGATGTGCAAACGATCAAAGCCGGGATCATGGAAATTGCCGATATTTTCGTCATTAATAAGAGCGACCGCGACGGCGCGGACCGCGTGGAACGCGAAATCCGGTCTATGCAGTCGCTGGCTGTACGCTCGGATAAATGGACTCCGCCGATCGTTAAGACCGTGGCGAGCGAAGGCAAGGGCGTAACTGACCTTGCCGCGGCAATCGCCAATTATGAGCAATATCTGCAGCAGAAAGACCTGCTGCTGAAGAAAAAGATTTCCAGTTGGCGCGAACGATTGATTGAGATGCTGCGCGACTCGCTGCTGGAACGCCTGCTGAGCGAACGCCTGCCGGAGAGCGAGATTGCGCGACTGGCAGCCGATATCGCTGAGCATCGGCGCGATCCGTATTCGCTGGTGGAGGAGATAGTGGGAAGCTTCACGACTGAGAAGAACGAGCTGCGCGGAAGATAATATTGCCGCTAGCTGTAGAGACTCAGAATGCTACGGCTCTACGTTTGGATTTTTATAGCGCATCAATGTATCGCGATGCCAGCACTGACTAAGGAATAGTTCATGCACACCATTGACCATCTCGGTATCGCGGTTAAGTCGCTGGCGCAGGCGCGTAAGTTTTATGAGCAGCTTGGACTGGAAGTCATAAGCGAGGAGACCGTTCCGCATGAAAAGGTCAGAGTGGCGATGATCCCACTGGGG
>JBARMK010000179.1:0-5953 GCA_049802395.1 Candidatus Angelobacter sp. | reverse complement strand
CCTCCGCATGGCTTAAAAGAATCTCTGCGGTAGCGCGGCCCACCGTGCCATAACCAACGATCCCCACCCTGACTTGCTGCATTTGTGGCGGCATTGCCTGCGATTGTTCTTCCGCTCCGTCTTCAATGCCGAGCATAAATTTTCTCCAAAGTTTGTATCACGGTGTCACTGTCGCCATCCATCGGTCCCAGCAGGCTTTGTCCCGGTGCTTGCTTCATATAGTCAATGTCCTTCAGCATGTGGCCGGTCAGGACCAGCACCACCGTCTCAGCCGGCTGCACAAATCCCGAAGCCACCAGCTTTTTAAGTCCAGCCAGTGTCGCCGCCGAAGCAGGTTCGCAGCCTATGCCTTCCGCACCCAATTCCGCTTTGGCCTGCGCGATCTCGTTTTCGCTCACCTCTTCGCAGGCTCCGCCGGTATTCTTCAGTACGCTCACGGCCTTGCGCCATGACGCTGGATTGCCAATGCGGATCGCCGTTGCCCTGGTCTCCGCGTTTACGCGGATCAGTTTTTGGCCGTCATTCTCACGCATCGTGCGGACCAGCGGATTGGCGCCTGCAGCCTGGATTATCGAAATCTTTGGCAATCGGTCAATCAGTCCAAGGTCCTGCAACTCTATAAATCCTTTGCCCAGCGCCGATCCGTTGGCAAGATTCCCTCCGGGCACAATCAGGTGATCGGGAACGGCCCAGTCAAGCTGCTCCATCACTTCAAATGCCACGGTCTTCTGGCCTTCCAGACGATAGGGGTTCAACGAATTCAGCAGGTAGGCCGGAAACTTTCGCACCACGTCATGCAATACGCTTAAACAGCCATCAAAATCGGTGCGCAACTGCAAAACATGTGCGCCGTACTCCAGCGCTTGTGCCAGTTTGCCTGCAGCCACTTGTCCGGCCGGCAACAGGACCACGCTTTTCATCTGGGCCCGGGCGGCATAAGCGGCCACCGAAGCCGATGTGTTTCCCGTGGAGGCGCAACAAACCCAAGAGAAACCCTCGGCTTTGGCCATGGAAATGGCTGCCGAAATTCCTGTGTCTTTGAACGAGCCTGTAGGATTCATTCCCTGATGTTTGGCCAGCAGGCGTGGCAGGCGCAGCGCGCAAGCAGCTTTTTTCAGTGGGATCAACGGCGTGTTGCCCTCGCTCATCGTCACGATGTTTTCGCACTGTACCTGCGGTAGCAGTTCGCGAAACCTCCAGACGCCGCTCACGTTCTCGGGAAGGGACGATCCCTGCCGCTCGCGCCAGATTTCCTTAAGGCGCAAGCCGAACTCTTTCATGGCGCCGGCCCGTTCGGGGTACACAACCTCCAGCAACTCCGAACATTGCGTGCAGCGGAACATTCGGTCCGCGGTTTCCTGTACCTTGCCGCAATGTACGCAGCGGAGCACGTGGTCGACCACCTGCGATTTATAGGATGCGGGGTTCATTGCGCTCCTGTTGCGGCGGAGAGATTGGGACGCAGACATACGGGCACGCTGACCCCGATTTGTCCGCAGAATTCATCATGCACCGCGCGTACAACCTCCGCCCCGCACGATGCCGGCACAGCGAAGCAGATGCTCAACTCACTGGCGCCCTGGGCCACGGCAATTACGCTGACTTCGCGCCGCGCCACTGCCGAAAAAACGCGCCCTAAGATTCCGCAGGTGCCTTTCATCGATTCGCCCAGAACCGCGACTACGGCAACTTCATCATTGACCTGCACGGGGCTGAGCACCCCCTGCGCCAGTTCCATGCGGAAGATGGCATGGATCAGCTTAAGCACACGCACTGCGTCATCTTTCCGCAGCACGATCCCCAGTGCATGTTCAGGAGAGGATTGCGTGGCGAACAACACTTCTGTCTGCTCCTGTCCAAGGCGAAGAAAGAGCCGTCCCCACAATTCAACAGGGTGCACGTCGCGCCGTGTGACCAGCGTGATCAGCGTGGCGTCTTTCACTGACGTAACCGATTTCACCGGGGAAGTGCCCGACCGGACCGCGTGAGTAATCTTGGTGCCGGCAATCTCCGGCCGGAAAGAATTTTTGATCCAGACCGGGAAGCCGGCTTCGGCTGCGGGGTACGCCGCTCGCGGATGGATTACCTTAGCGCCGTAGTATGCCAGTTCAATCGCTTCGGCAAAGCTGATCTCCGGCAGCGTTGCGGCATCAGGGCAAATTCGCGGATCGGCGGTGAGCACGCCGTCAACATCCGTCCAGATCCAGACCTCGTCCGCGGCTGCGGCCGCGCCGATAATGGTGGCCGAATAATCCGACCCGCCGCGCCCCAGCGTGGTGGTGTTTCCCTGCGCATTGGCGCCGCTGTAACCGGCCACAATCGGCACAACACCGCGCTGCAACAGCGGCAGCAGGGCTCGCTCGCAGCTCTTGCGGGTTTCATCCATATCCGGGACCGCGTTGCCGAAGTTGCTGTCGGTAACGATCACATCCTCCGCGCGCACAAACTCCGCGACTGTCCCGCTTTGCTGAAGATAGCGCGCCAGCACCCAGGCGGAGATACGTTCGCCCAGCGCCACCAGAGAATCCGCCGTCTGGGCTGAAATATCAGAACGCAACGCGGATAGCGCCTGGCATGCATTGTGCAACTGGGCGTAGATCTCGCCGGTAAAATTCGCTGCTGCGCCGGTGTGTACCTGATCGAAGAGATTGCCGGTCAACTCGCGGTGCACGGCTTCGAATTTTTGCAGGTATGTTTTGGTGGCAGCGGCATCGGCGTGACGGGCAGCGTCAATGGTCTTAAATATGAGATCGGTGACCCCCGCCATGGCTGAAACCACCACTACAATGCGGTCCTGCTTCGCCGCTTGGCCCACTATCTTCGCGCACTGACAGAATCTCTCAGCGTTGCCCACGGAGGTGCCGCCAAACTTCATCACAATCAAACGCTGCTTACTCATTTCGATTTCCCCAGCTTCTGTAATACTGCTCCCAGTCTTTCTACCAGCGGGACCAACTCGCGCGTGATCCCGGCCCCATTGTTGTCTGCTTCTGTGAACAAGACCTCCGCCGTCATACCTTCTTTGGCGAAGATCTTTTGCAATTCCTCCGCCACACGGGTCTCATCCTTTGTCGTAAATGCAATTACTGACGAGCCTGAGCCGCTGATGGCCACTCCCAGCAGACCCGGCCGCCGCAGTTTGAGACATTGCTCCATGCCGGGCACAAGTTTCTGCCGGTAAGGCTGGTGCAGTTTGTCTTCGAAGAGTGCTGGAAAGAGATCAAAGTTTCCCGAAAAGCACGTTGCAGCAAGCAGAGCTGTACGTTGCAATGTATGCAGTACAGCGGCGCGATCATACGATTCAGGCAGCACTTGCCGGGCTTCATGCGTAGGTACGGTGATGGCCGGCGTGATCACTACCAGCCGGATACTCTCAGGAAAACGCGTCTTGAGCGACGTTACATTTTCAACATTGTTAGCCAGCGCCAGCACCAAGCCGCCATAGTAAGCAGCAGCGGCGTTGTCGATGTGCCCTTCGATTTCTTCCGCCCATCGCAGGATCTGTTCCGGTGCAACATCCTTGCCGCTGTACCTTGCGCCCAGCAGAAGTCCGGCAATCACTGACGCGGCGCTACTCCCCAGCCCAACCCCGATGGGAATATCGCTTTGCACCAGCACATGGCCTGCAGGCGCAGGCACCCCGAGTTTTTCCGCCGCGAGTCGCAGCGCGCGAAGAACCAGATTGGAGCTTTTCATGGGGAAACGTTCGGGCGTCTTGCCCTGATATTCCAGGCTGAGCTTGAGGCCATTGGACGGGAGGAAAAGAGCTTTGAGATAGATCTTGAGCGCCAACCCGCCGCAGTCAAAGACGCAGCCCAGATTAGCTGAGGTAGCGGGCACCACTACCCGCCAGCCATAGCCTGCATTTTCTGCATTCAAATGGTCCATGATTCTCCGTCCAGCAAAAAACCCACTCGCTTTGGCGAGTGGGTCAGGAACTCTATGATTGCTGGTTAGTTACGCTGCCGGCTCGCCCGATTGTCGTCTGGATGTAGCTGTGCCTGTGCATGTTGTTGTGCACATGGCCATGGCGATTTTATTCTGGGGAGCCTGCATGAATTGCGACTATAGCCCGGTTTTACCGGTAGAGTCAAGGACGCGTTGCGTCCGGGAAAACAATGGTAACTGAAGTAAGTAGATTGCCCACTGCAAACATTAAGCGAAGACGCTGACACAGAGAGAGTTACGGGCTGAGTTGCACCACCCCAAAGACTGTACCGGGAAAAGTTGGAGACACGGCCGTTGTGCTGACCGCGTTCGTGGTTATGTCAAAGATATCCAGCGTGCCGCCCTGCACCACATAAATCACATTGCGACCGGGCACAGGCGCCACCCCTGTAACGTCGCCATTGGGACGGCTCGCGGGCAGGAGGACAGGTGAGGCCACTTGCGCGACAGTGTCAAAAATACTCAGACAGCCCTGGCGCAGGTTTTGTGCGTTCACAGTGCCTAGCGTGCACCCCGTGGCGCCGACATAAAGCCGCCCGTTGGAGGTGAGCGCCATCAGACTATGCCGGCCGTCGGCGATGTTGATTGCTGGACCGGCTGTGTTAGTAGAGTTGTTAAATACCTGTAGCGTTCCACCATTCAATGCTGTCGCTGGAGATCCAGCGGCGAAGGCTGTGCTACCGCTGAGCAAACCCACTGTCGCGCCAGAAAGAGCTACCGGTGCGCCTATAAATGGGCCTCCCGGAACGTTGAGATTGGCGCCAGCGATACCTGCCTGTGTTCCAGCACATTCTCTTCCGCAATCGAGCACTAAGAAATGGTTGTCATCAGTCAGAAACGCACCATTCGTAGGATGATCCAACCCGGCGCTTCCCAGGGTAGTGACGATTGCTGAACGAATGAAAAAGAAATTGATGGCCAAAGTGTCATTGAACGCCAGGACAGTGGTACCCTGGGGACCCATCACGAGCCGCTGTACGCCTGCCACTGTAAAGGTCCCGGTAATTGCGCCAGTCGCCGTATTAATGCTCTGCACCGTGCCATTGTTTTCTGCCACCCACGCGGTCGTCCCGTCAGGCGTGATGGCCACGTCAACCGGCTGCGCAGGCAGCACAACATTGAAGCGGATTGTTTCGCTTGCGTCGTCAAAGATACCCACCGTGCTAGATAGGGTACTCTGAATTACCGTGGTTCCGGAGGCGCTGACCATCTTGCCGGGAGAAGGCATGGCGACGGTCTTTGTAATCACGTCGGTCCTGGCATCCACCACGTTGACAGTGCCCGAGGTATTGTCCGATACCAGCATGCTGGGCGTCACAGGCGTTGGTGTTGGAGCTCCGCCACCAACAATATTGTGGCCTGGGGTGCAGCCGGCTATAAGAATGACGCATACTACGCAGAGTACTGCCACGATACTTTTCATGGCCCGGTCTTCAATGGTCTTTGCCATGTGCTTACCATAACGCTAGGAGCAGACTGCGAGCAAGGCAAACAGCTGCTCCGGTCCCCTTGTCTGGGCTGTAGTTTGTTGACTATGCGGATTACCACCTTATAAACCGTTTACATCGTCGATGCCCGATGATTATTTGGACGGAAATGATTCATTTTGGTGCAAATTTTTTGCGGTGTTCAATTCGTGTAATTTCTTGACAGCCAACACCCTCGCGTTTACCTTAGTTCGTATGCAGCTAATCTGTCAGAGCATGTGTATGTGTTGTCGCGAAGCGGCCCGCGTGTCTCTGGCTGGAGAAACTGCTACCTAATAAGGAATCATATTTTAGGAAACAGGGCCCATCGCCAGAGGCGATGGGCCTTTTGCTTTTGAGCAGAAGCGATCGGAAATTTTGACGAGTCAATCTTATGAGTCCAGAAGCGGCGTTACCCAACAAAGAAAGCAAGGCCCAGCGGGCGGAACGCCTTAAGCGCGAAAAGAACCCATGGGAATGTCTGGACGAAATCCGAGAGTTTGCGCAAAAGGGCCTGTCTGCAGTGCCCGAGGCCTGGA
>JBARMK010000178.1:0-8770 GCA_049802395.1 Candidatus Angelobacter sp. | reverse complement strand
CATTCCCCGGCCCTTACTTTGATTTATGAGATGACTCAACGGTTTCTGGCGGCTGGCCTGGATTGCGATTCCATGACCGGCGAACAGTCATATAAACTTCGATTGGCGACCAGTTCCGTGCAGCTGTATAAGTTGCGGGTGAGTGTGGAACAGTTGGCTGCTTTGGCGACGCCGGAGTTGCACGCAGCGAGTTAGTTCTTTTCTTTCAGGGCTGAAACCAAATCAAATAAACCATGTATGGAACGGGCTAAAAGCCGTTGCCTGATACCTACAGAGGCTAAAGCCAGAGCACCACAGCATGCTTCCCCGCGCTAATCTAACGTTCCCAAGCGCTTCAGAAACTCTTGCGCTTCCTTAAACTGCGGAAACAATTTTTCTTCTTCGCGAAACGCCGCCGGATGCACGCTCCGGCGACTACTGCGCAGTTTGACGGGATGCCGCAAGTGCAGCATCTCGTGGTACACCAGATATTCGATTGCATACCGCGGCACTGCAGTGCGATCAAAAACACGGCTGACCACAATGGTATTGTGTGCAGGGTCATAGTGTCCCAGGCTGCGCAGCGAGTGGGCGCCGCTCCAGGTCATCTGCGGACGCGCCATCAGGCCATGGAAAAAGCGAAGGTTTAGATCTTCAAAAACCTGATCCAGATCGTAGTGTTTTCCTTTCGGCCCTTCAATGCGCTTGCGCCCGCGCATCTGGCGGATCAGCGTTGCTTTTTCGGCGATCGCCTGGCTGCCGGTGAATTTGCGATAACGTGTGGCCTGCGCGGAATCGATGGGTTTGCGGTAAAGCTTGGCGATCAGGATGTGCAAGATCGCATAAAGCACCGGGCCAGGCGCGCCCTCAAGCAGATCAGATAGGCGAACAAAAATACGTCCCCGGCGCAGCCGGATGGTGTTGTTGATGTTGGCGAAGCGATAGAAACGGACTTCAAACTCCGGTATGGGAGCGCGCGGGCGCAGGTCGCGATAAACCTGCTCGAAAGTTTGGACTAAGTTTGAAGGCATCTATGGGGAAGTAGCCGTGAATTCACCCGAATATTTGCGAATCAAAAAGAATCTGCGTCTATTCATCCCGGTTCGCCGCAAACCACAGAAATCTTGACACAAGCCTGCGCAATCCGCGTCCCAGACTGACATTCATTTCTTCTTCTGATCGTGCGTGGTTTCAATGTATTCACGGGCCATGTCAGCGTTGGACTTTAGCGCGTCCTGAGCATCCTGCAGGACAAAACGAAAATCGGGCCACTCTTTTCTGGTGATCGGATCATTTTCGCCTGCCGATTGCAATGTCCTCAGCCTGAGATCAAAGCGTTCGTCGGCTTCGATCAGCTCTTTCAGTCCTTTGTGGTACTGCTTGACCGTGTCCTTGTCCATTGAGCGCGCTTCATATTGATCAAGATTGTCATTGATTTCGTCAACCACCGCGGTGAAATCTTCAAGCAGGTCGTGAATCTGCTTTCCGCGCTCGTTCGCCAGCTTCGGGTCGGCCCGCAATTGGTCGATGGCCACCAGCCGCGCTTCACTAAACTTGATCAGCAGTGCGAGGCGCTTATAAGGTTCCTGAGCGACTTCGCGGAGCTGATCGGCCTCTGCTTCAGTGAGAGGGTCGCGTTTTTTTGCGGACGCAGCCACGCTCATCAGCAGCAACAGCAGCAATACTTTGGTTGCGAGTTTCATTTTGGCTCCTTCTTCGGTGGAGCAAACATTGCTTCTAAAACATCTTCATCCAGCTGTTCCAGCTTTTTCTCCACTACTTCAACCGGGGGCCGATCTTCCGCCGCTAGGGTCCTGCGCACACCTTCCAGGGCATGACGGCACCGGCGCAGATGGATTTCCGTGTCTTTCATTTTTTTTCTGGTCTTAAGGGAGAGATCGCGGGACCGGGCGGCGTATTGCAGGATTTCCTGCACCGTGGCATGGCCCTTGACCGATTCGCCGTCAGTGAACTGTTTATCAGCTACGGCCACCAGCCGCTCGGCGACCTCAGCGCAGAGTTTGGCCTGCTGTCCGGTGTCCGGCCGCTCGGCTTCAGCTTTGAGCTGGTCGATGGTTTTATCTTCGCCGAAAGCCGCCGAAGCCAGCAGAAGAAATATCAGGATGGAAGCGAATTTACGCATCAGTTTGGCAGAATCGCTTTCAGGCGGTGCCGGGCCTGAAATTCCTGGTCGGGAAATTTCCCCGCGGCAGCCGCCAGAAAAAGTTTATAGTTTTCCGCCGCAGGTTTGTACATTCTTAGGCTATCGTACGCCGTGGCCCGAAGAAAATAGGTTGCGGGCGTCTCCGGCTGAAGTTTAGCCCGCGCATCCAAAACGCGGATAGCCAGCTCGTAATGCTTGTTCTGGTCGGCGGCATAGCCAAGATCAAAATAGGCGTCCGCTAGCTTGGGGTTTTGCTGGACCGCCTTGAGCAATTCCGCTTCCGCCTCAGGATACTTGTGCTGATGCACCAGAGCTGAGCCATAGTCGAGATGAAGCTGCGCATCAGCGGGAGTCTGCGCAACCAGTCCCTGCAGGATGGCCGCTGCCGGTTCATATTGCTTGGCGTCCAGATAAAGGGCCGCGAGTTCGCGAGCGAGCAGGGGATCCGGTGAAGCTTTGTAAACCGGCTCCAGTGCGGCGATAGCGTCCGGTGTTTTTCCCTCGGCGGCAAGAAGCTTACCCAACTGGAGCTGCGCAGCTGTGTTCCCGGGATTCGCAATCATATATTTGCGCAGCCAGGTTTCCGCATCGGTATAGCGCTTTTGTTTCAGATACAAGCTGACAAGCCGCTCTACGCTTTCACTGTTGCCTTGCTCGGCGAGCTTTAGATATTGCTGCTCGGCTGCGGCAGGATCGGTAAGTTCAGTCAGTTTAGCGGCACCGAAGTGCGCTTCAGCATTCGCAGGGTCAAGCTCCGCGGCCTTCAGGTAAGCGGCTAGCGTGTCCGGCGAGCGACTCTCCTCAAGCACCTGCGCCAGAGAAACCCATGCCTGGCTGAGCGCTCGCTGGCCACCGGTGGTCGGCTTTAGCGTGACCGCCGTCTTTAGCGAAACGGCTGCGGCTGGAAAATCTCCGGACTTCGCCAAACTCAGACCAAGGTTTTGCTGGGCTTCAAACCATTTAGGGCTGAGCTCCGCGGCTTTTTTGTAAGCGGCGACGGAGTCAGTTGTTTTGTTCAGATGGCTGCGCGCGAAGCCAAGATCGAACCACGCCTGCGGATTTTCGGAGTGTCTGGTGACGATGGCCTGAAGCTTTTCTTCCGCCGGCTGATATTGCTGCTTCTGCAAGAGGTCTTCTGCATCCTTAAGATCATCAGCAGGCTGCTGCTGTGCTGCCGTGCTGGGATGTGGCCGCGGCACGGGCCGGGACTGTGGCGCAGCATGCGCGGCGAGACAGGCCATCACAATCGCCGGGATGGTCTTACCGATACCCATTCGATTCAGAGTTCTCGCTCTTTAAGATGCGCGACAGCCACTTTCCGGTGTGAGATTTTGTTGATTTTGCCACAGCTTCCGGTGGGCCGGCCACCACGAGCTCCCCGCCGCGCCCGCCGCCTTCAGGGCCGAGATCAATCACCCAATCGGCGGTTTTAATGACTTCAAGATTATGTTCGATGACGAGCACTGAGCCCCCTGCGTCAATCAGCTTGCGGAACGCGGCGAGGAGCTTGCTGACGTCGTCAAAGTGCAGGCCGGTGGTGGGCTCATCAAAGATGAATAGCGCGCCTTTGCCCGCGCGGGCCCTTTTACGTTCTTCTTTTTCTTCCGGGGTGGAAGAATCGAAACCCTGCGCGCGGCCCGCGGGAACCAGATGCGCCGCCAGCTTCATACGCTGCGCTTCGCCGCCGCTGAGTGTGGTCGCCGACTGGCCGAGGCGAAGATAACCAAGGCCAACTTCTTCCAGTACGCGCAGCTTGTCAGTGATCTTGGGATGGCCGGAGAAAAATTGCAGCGCCTCACGCACGGTGAGGTTCAGAACTTCATGAATATTTTTGCCCTTGTAGCGCACGTCGAGAATCGCAGGCTTATAACGAGTGCCTTTGCAATCTTCGCAAACGAGTTCCACGTCGGCCAAAAATTGCATCTCGACCGTCACGGTCCCATCACCTTGACACGCCTCACAGCGGCCACCCGGAATGTTGAACGAGAAGAAACCCGCGCCATAACCGTGCTTATGGGCCTCAGGCACCAAGGCAAAAACTTCGCGGATGGAATCAAACGCTTTTATATAAGTCACCGGATTGCTTCGCGGAGTCCGGCCAATGGGCGCTTGATCAATCAAGGCGACGTCGGCAATGTATTGGCCGCCGGCCACGCGTTTGAAGCCGCTTGCGGCCGGCCCCGGACCAGCAGTGATGCCTTTTTCAGCCGCCAGCGCCTGATAGAGAACATCGTGCACCAGCGTTGATTTTCCCGACCCCGACACCCCCGTAATCGCCACCAGCATGCCGAGCGGTATTTCCAGTGTAAGGTTTTTCAGGTTGTGGGCGCGCGCGCCTTCAATGCGGATCATTGGCGTACCCGGCGTGCGCCGGTTCTGCGGGACCTGTATCCGCAGCTCCTGGCTCAGGTATCTTCCCGTGAGCGACTGCGGCATCTTCTTGATCTGCTCATACGTCGCCGACGCCATCACGCGCCCACCATTCTCGCCCGCGCCCGGGCCAAGATCCAGAATGAGGTTCGCCGCGCGCATCACTTCCGGATCATGTTCCACCACCAGGATTGTGTTCCCCAGGTTCCGCAGTTCATGCAGGATGCTTACCAGCCTCGCCGTGTCGCGGCTATGCAGACCAATTGACGGCTCATCCAGCACGTACAGCGCACCCACCAGCCGCGACCCCAGCGACGTCGCCAGCTGAATCCTCTGCGCTTCGCCGCCGCTCAACGTTGAAGCCAACCGGTCCAGCGTTAAATATTCCAGGCCAACATCGTTCAAAAACTTGAGCCGCTCCTGGATCTGCTCCAGGATTTTTCCCGCGATCTCCGCCTGCTCGCGCGAAAGTTTGAGTTGAGTAAAAAACTCCGCCGCCGCTTCCACCGTGAGTTGCGTGAGCTCGCGAATATTTTTGCCATCAACCTTCACCTGCAACGCATCCGCTCGCAGTCTGCCTCCGCCACACTCCGGACACTGCGCGTACCCGCGATACCGGCTCAGAAACACGCGCACATGCAGCTTGTATTTTTTTCGTTCCAGCATCTTAAAAAAGCCCTGTATGCCCGGATACTTTCCGTCACCCTCAATCACCAGTCTCTGCTGCTCCGGCTCCAACTCAATCCATGGGAGATCCCACGGCACATCGGCCTGCCGCGCAAACTTCCGCAACTCCGTCTGGAACGCGCGATACTTCGGCTTGGTCCAGGGCTCAATTGCGCCCTCGCCCAGGCTCTTGGTCACGTCCGGGATCACAAGGTTCAAGTCAAAATCAATCGTGTTGCCAAAGCCCTGGCAGCGCGGACACGCGCCGAACGGATTGTTGAATGAAAACAGCGGCGGCTCCGGATGTTCATACCGGATGTGGCAGTTCTTGCACTCGAACCTCTGCGAGAAGCGCCATTGCTGCGGACTATTCTTCGGGCGCTTCGTCGTTTCGACGTCAGTCGCCGCCGGCTCTCTTACCGCTGGTTCAAATACCGTCTCTCCCGCCTCGCGATAGCCTGTCTCCACTGCATCCACAATGCGCGACCGCTGGTCCGGCGCTACGACGATGCGATCGATCAGCACATACACTGGCTGGCTAAAATCCACATCCAGCAGAGACTCCGGCGTTGAGAACTCAAAAATCTGCCCGTTCTGGAAGAGCCGGCCAAAACCTTTTCTACGCAGATCGAACAAGCGCTCGCGCAACGCCGCCATCGCAGCCTCGTTCACCGCCACGGCTTTGGCGGACTTCCTTCCACGCGGCTTCTTCTCTTTTGCCGCAGGAACGGCGGTCGCCGCTTGAACAGGAAAGAGCACGTTCAGGCGCGTGCCTTCGCCCTGGGCCAGAATGGTTTGCGCAACTTCGTCCACCGTGTCGCGCTTCACTTCTTGTCCGCAGTTGCGGCAGAATGTGCGGCCCACGCGGGCATAGAGCAGACGCAGATAATCGTAGATCTCTGTGGCCGTGGCCACGGTTGAGCGAGGATTGCGCGTGGAATTTTTCTGCCGTATGGCAATCGCCGGCGCAATGCCATCAATCAGGTCTACGTCCGGCTTCTCAATGCGCTCCAGAAACTGCCGCGCATACGCCGAAAGCGACTCCACATAACGCCGCTGGCCCTCGGCGTAGATGGTGTCAAACGCCAACGAAGATTTCCCCGAGCCTGAGACCCCGGTCACCACCGTCAGCGCATTGTGCGGAATCTCAAAATCAATGTTTTTGAGGTTATGCACCCGCGCCCCGCGGACGACAATTCTGTCGCTTTCCGTGACCTTTTTATTTTTTGTCGCTTCTTCAGTTACAGCCATAGTTACCCGGGATGCGCCTCCCAGCCTATAAGCAGGGCCATTGGGCACAGCGCAATCCTTTATTGTAATTCGTTTTCGCCTCGGACTTCATCTGCATTTAGTTGAGGTTTTCAGTGAGAATCCACCGTGGAGACACGGGAACGCGGAGAAGAAGGGGGGTAGGCCCCGATTTGGGTGGTAGTATTTTTAAGAGAAACTCCAATGAAGACATTGATTCAGTCGCTGCTGCTAATCCTGGCGCTGGCCGTCATCAGTTCGGCGCAAGTGTCACCTACGCCTGTCGCCGTGCAGTTGAACACCATCTATGCGGGCGCTGATGGAAAATTCGAAGCCGCTCCGGATACCGCCGTCATTCGCATGGACATTGCTTCACAACAGGATACTTCCCGCGCCGCCTACGACCACGCAGCTGTGGCAGTGGACCATGTGCGCCAGGTGCTGAAAAGCAATGGCATCGATGTGAAAAGCGCTCAGTTTGGGACGTACCAGATGCAGCCGATGTATGACTGGAAGAATCCTAAGCACAAGGTCCTAGGTTATCGCGTCACCTCAGACGTGACCCTGAAGCTAAAGGATTTCACCAAAGTAGGCGCACTTACCGAGCAGCTAGCTGATATCGAAGACACACAGAACCAGTCAGTAAATTACACACTGGAAGATATCGAGCAGGCCAAGGCCAAAGCTTCAGAAGACGCGCTGAAGAAGGCCCGCAACCAGGCCAGCGCCGTGGCCTCAGCCGGCGGCCGCACTTTAGGTGATCTGCTCTATGCCTCCGTGGATGTAAATCAATCCAACATTGTGCCGGTGGTGGCTTACAACATGCGTGCTGCGGCGCCCATGGCCACGCCTCCGCCACCCACTGCGGAGTTCACCCCGCAAGCAGTGACCATCAACGCACACGTAAACGCGCTGTTTGCGCTGAAATAGCCTATTGCGACATAACCAGCGGTAGTCCGTTCTTGGCATTGCCTATCACTATGATCTTGGCATTCGGGCTCTTGGCCAGATTTTCCGTGGCTTCAATCCCTTTCCACTCCAGCAGTTGGGCACTGATGCCCTGGGCCACAATCTGCTGGAAGTCATGAATGCCCTGAGCTTCAATCCGTTTCCGGTCGGCTTCCTGCCGTTCTTTCTGGAGACGGAAGCTCATGGCCAGCGATTCCTGCTCGGCCTGCTGCTTGGTTTCAATCGACGCACGAAGCGCGTGCGGAAGCTGTATATCGCGCAGTAAAACGTTTTCAATCACAATGCCGCGCGGCTCCAAGGCGGTCTTCAAACCGGACATGATTTCGTCTTCTACCTGCTTGCGCGAACTGGAATAGAGCGTGTTGGCGGAGTGCCCTGCCGTGGTATCGCGGATGGTGGAGCGCAAGTTGGGGTCGATGATCGTGGAGCCATAATTGGTACCGATGCTCTGGAATACATTGGCCGCCTTCTCCCGGTTCAAGTGGTAAATCAGTGAGGTATCGATCTCCAGGTTCAGTCCCTCGCTGGATGGAGTGGAGGTGTGCTCCTCCTGTGTCTGTGTTCGGACCGTGAGCACGTGGTTGATCTTGAACGGTGAAACGAAATGGGTGCCTTCCGGCAGGATCTCGCCAGTCACCCGTCCGAAGGAAGTGAGCACGCCAGCGCTGCCCGGAGGCACATAGGCTACTGAAGTCCAGACCAGAATGAGCGCTAGAACCAGGCCTATGCCTACCAGGGCAGGCGTAGCCAGGGACCGTGGGTTTGCATTGATGATTCGCGGGTCGAAATGTGACATTTTTCTCCTTCTCCTATTTCTTACGGTAGTGTGTCTTAAACCGTGGCCGTGGCAGGATTAGCCGTAAGGTAACTTCCTTGGATCTTCCGCCCCGGGAAATACTAAGCTTTCTTTAAGTGATTGCGTGATATCGGTTTGTAGCATAAATGTGCTAGCCGATTGCGACTAAGTAATATTGCGCAGGAGGGTAGTACTGGCAAAATCCACAGGGAAAAATTTTCAGGGGCAGGGAAATCCTACCCGATTTTCCACTGAGCAGCTCTGCTAAGTGCTTTATTTCCAGTAAGTCGGGAATGGCACAGAGGATGCAATAACACAGAACAGACGAAGTGGCGCGCATCGGGGCGCTTTCGAAAGGGATCTAACGGCCAGAGATCCATCGAAAGTGCCTCGTTGCATTTTGAGGCGCGTTGGCGGCGTCCGAGCCCCCAAGCCAAAAACCCTGAGCACAGCGAAGGCTCTGGCTTTGAGCCACATTGCGGGCGTGAATGAAGTGGGAGCCGGGCAGGCGATACTCTGAGCGGAATGAAGGGTCTCCAATAAGCCGCTATGCGAGCGGATTTCTGCCGGACAATTCT
>JBARMK010000177.1:0-6415 GCA_049802395.1 Candidatus Angelobacter sp. | reverse complement strand
GTAGTACATTGTTGTATATGTCCATGTGGACATGTTATATTTGTCCTATCAAGCAGAGAAGCACATTGAGCAGCAGGGATTGGCCTAGGAAAATAGGTTTTTCAGAATAAAATTCTTGTTCCATTGTCCCTGATTGCTTGTACTATAGGACAATAAAGTACGTAGTACCAAAGTCACATTGCGTATACGGCTTTAGGATTAACACCGCTGGGCGCGCATCGTTTTTGCAAGATAAGTTTCGGCTGTTTTGTTGCGGATTCTGATTGTAAAATCCGGCTTTTGAACGTATGGTTTCTTTCGCAGTTTGGGACAAGGTCAGATTTGTCGCGGGAAATTGTCGCTGATTAATTTGCCCATACGATCATGTGATGTACAGCGCAAACGTACACTACAAAAATTGGCGAAAGTGAAACGTTCTGGGGTCTGATTTCACAAGTTAACGGGAAGATCGTAATTCCGGGTCAGGCAGGCGAGCCAAGACCAGCGATCTTTACCTAGGGGAAACAGCGGATGGGCTTTGCACGTCACGCGGATTAAAAAAAGTGGCGGCAATTCTTCCACCGAAGCGGGAGGTGGACTTTGCGGATACTGGTTATTGAGGATGAGCCTAAAGTAGCACGTACACTGGTGAAGGGTCTGGAAGCAGACCACTTCGCCGTTGACCTGGCTGGAGACGGGGAAGAGGGTCTCCAGCTGGCCACCGAGATCGATTATGACGCAATCGTTCTCGATTGGAATCTTCCGAAACTGGACGGATTGACGGTCCTGAGAAAACTCCGCAAGTCGGGGTCTAACATGCGCATCCTGCTTTTAAGCGCGCGGAAAGATGTTTCCGACCGCGTTTCCGGATTGCAGGCAGGTGCGGATGACTATCTCGTAAAGCCGTTTTCGTTTGAAGAGTTGTTGGCCCGGGTCCACGCTCTTCTACGCCGTCCACAGGAACTGCTGGACAAGCTCAGCGTCGAGGACCTTGAACTCGACCGCATGCGGCATATGGTGACTCGTGGCGGGAAGCCGATCAATCTAACGCAGCGTGAATACGCGGTGTTGGAATATCTGATGCGCAACGCCGGCCGGACCGTCACCCGTACCATGGTCGTCGAGCATGTCTGGAACCTGGGTTTTGAAGGCCTGACTAACATTGTGGACGTGTACATCAACTATCTGCGCGCCAAAATCGATCACGGCTATGAAAAGCCGCTGATCCATACCGCGCGCGGGGTAGGGTACATGCTCTCCGCAGCGTCGCAATAATGAAAGCACCGCTTTTACGCCGGCTAAGTTCCCGGCTCGCGTTCAAGCAGACGTTAACATTCGCGCTCTTGGTGATCCTGCTCGCCTGGAGCGCGTACGTTCTGCTGGCGCGCCGCATTTACGACCATGTCGATGATGAGTTGCAAGACCGTGGAAGCGCGGTCCGCAGCATGCTGCAGATCCGTGCCGGCAAGGTGAAATGGCTCAATGCCGAAGCTGACCCTGAGGTTCGCGACCAGTTTGAGCGCTCCATGCGCTACTACGAACTGATCGACGAAGACGGAACTGTTCTGGACGCTTCACGGGCCATGTCAGTCCTGCGTTCGCCGACGACAAGTTCCGTCCCCATCACACCCGCGCAATTCAGCCACACCAACTGGGAAAATCTGACAGAAGGCAATTCCCGAATTCGCATCATGGATGTGCCGGTATTGGGCCTGGCTGGCCGCCCCTACCTGCTGCGGATAGGCACTTCTCTGGATGAAGCGGACGACGATTGCCGCCGCGTCCAGTACTTCCTGTTCATGCTTGTTCCCTTTATTGTCCTGGCGCACGCAGCCAATGCCTGGATCATGGCAACAAGGTCCTTGCGACCGCTGGAACAAATCTCGGAAACAGCAAAACAGATCACTCCTTTTGATTTGAGCACCCGGCTTCCGGTTTCCGGCCGAGGGGACGAGTTGGATGACCTTACCGTTTCGCTAAACGCGATGATTGGCCGCCTGCAAAGCTCGTTTCAAAGGATGACAGAATTTCTTCGCAACTTATCACATGAAATACGCCAGCCTTTGACAGTGCTGCGCTCGGAAACCGAGCAGGCATTGCGCCTAGGCAGCAATGAAACAAACTATCGTGACACACTTTCCAAGCAGCTTGAGCACGTGGAACTGCTGGCCCGCACCGTATCAGACCTGATGGAACTGGCCCAATCGGAGAGTGAACAGATCAAGCTTCAGACCTCGAAGGAAGACCTCTCTGAGCTGGTGCAGACAGCCATTGACGGAATGCGCACGCAAGCCTCGGAACGCAACGTCCATATTTCCGGTACTGTGCAGCAAAATGTAGTGGGCGCCTTTGACGCCGGACAGATTTGGAGATTGCTGCTCAATCTGCTAGATAACGCTATTAAGTTCAACCGTCCGGGCGGCGGGATTGACGTTTCCCTGGCGGTGCATAACGAAATGGCCCTAATCTCAGTCAGTGACACGGGAAGCGGCATTTCCGCGGAAGAACAAACTCATATTTTTGATCGCGGGTACCGCACAGCGGGAGCCCGCAAATCCAGTGTTCCGGGCACTGGTCTGGGCCTTCACTTCGCGCGCGCTATAGCTGAAGCTCATGGTGGCCACATTGACGTGACCAGCGCTCCGGGTGAAGGCTCTTGTTTTCGCGTGTCGCTGCCTGTGCGGCCCGCGATGGAAAGCCAGATGCCAGCATTGCAGCATGATGCAACGGTGAATTAGCAATCAAAGCGGTTGATCCGCGAGGTGTGATGCGGTCTGGATACATTACGAATTTTAATGTTTTTTCAATTGTGACGAACATCAGCAACAGACAGAATAATCGTAGATACCGCCGCCAATGCCTGTAACCCAGTAACCAAGAATTTTGCGGGTTTAGCTGGAATCGGGCGACACCAAGACTTTAGACCCTCTGCCGGGAGAGGAGCAGCAGCAATGAGTTACGGTAAAGCAGTCAGGCTTTTGTTCGTAATGGCCCCTCTTCTCGCAGCGGCGCAACAGCCGCTTCAGTCCCGAGCTGTTCCGCCTCAGCCAATTCAGCCCGCAGTCGCTTCGCTTTCTCCTGGCAGTCCCCAACTCGCTCCGTTGGCGCCTTTGGTAGCCGCAGGCGTGCCTGGATCAACTATGAGCCACGATTCCTCGGCAGCGGTAGATTATGTTTCAGGGCGGCTAACTCTGGTTTCTGACAGTGCGCCGCTTGGCTATGTTTTGAAGCTTATTGCCCGAAAAACCGGCGCTGTAGTGGATCTGGCTCCTGAGCTGCAAAATGAGCCAGTGGTGGCCAGATTGGGGCCGGGACCAGTCCGGGAAGTGCTGACTAGTTTGCTCGACAGCCCGCGCATCGATTACATCGTGCTTGGAACCGGAGATGAGCCTGGCAGCCTTAAGCGCATTGTCGTTAGAGCGCGCCATTCAGGCGTGACAATGGCAAACATTCGCGCTGCTCAAGCAAGACAAGGGGCGACAAATGACGAACAAAATGGCGATCCCAATGACAGCCCTGACGCACAACTTACCCAGCAGCAACTGATGGAAAATTGGAAAAAGGTCCGCGAGGAAAAGCTGCAAGCCGAAATCCAGCAGCAGGCGCACGATCGCGAGAACGAAAGAAACCAGCCTTCACAACCACCCATCCCCGAAAATCCACCTCAGGAAACACAGGCCAATCCGCCGCAACAATAGCGTCATGCGCCTGAAATGAAGGATTTTAATCCGGCCTTGATGGGGCTTTAATCCCAAACTTGCAAGATTCCAATAGCACATTTTTTGTGACGGCCAGGTCAATTTCTCCAGCGGGAAACTAGAACCCTTCTATCTAGAGTGGGTTAAAGAGGGGCGTACTGTATTTGATTGTCGATCCAGTCCGAACTCCGTCCGCCCGCTAATGGAATTGCACAGTTCAGTCCCGGTAGCTGAACGGATGCCGTCTCAGTGCACGGGTTCCTGGTCGCGCGCGGCCAGGATATTAGGCAATAGCTCTGCCGTATTTTGAAGCTGGGTGGTTCAACTGAATCGCCCAGCTTCATTTTTGCGCTCACGACGCAGCAAGGGCCTTGCGCCTGCGGACCAGATCAAGAAGTTTTGTATTTTGGTATGCGATTCCCCCTTGCCCGGACAAGGGGAAAGCAGATCGGGGTTGCCGAACCAGCTACGCTACGCCAGCGCGTAACACGTTAGCGGCTAAAAAGCCCTTAGGGCCTTTCAAGAGCTCGAATTCCACGGTTTCTCCCTCGTTAAGGGTCCTATAGCCATTTTCCTGAATTGCGGAAAAGTGCACAAAGACATCTTCACCGGTGGAGCGCTGAATGAAGCCATACCCTTTGGCTCCATTGAACCATTTCACTGTTCCCTTCTCTTTCACAAACGAAACTCCTTTCGCCTCAGCTTCAGATTGAAATCTCCTCTGCCTCAGAACAGCGGAGATAAGGATTGTTACTTTGCCGACCAGAGAACTCTTCCATGCAAAATCCGAACTGCGCAGCCCGAAGAACCATGGGCAACGACGGCGAAAGCATCAACCCGAATGCACCCAGCAGGATGATCCGCCGGGAGCTAGGCATAATATTCAGGAACTCTGGTTTTTGTAAAGAACTTTGTTTTGCTGAGACGGAAACCGGCAAAAACGCACATAGGCGAATGACCACCAAAGTGAATGACGCTAAGTGACTTTCGTGCAAGATTCAGGGGCTTTTCCGGCTCTTTGCCGACACGGAATTCTGATAGGATTTTTGCGGCTACCTCATGCCCTCTACCTCCAGCTCGTCTGCAGCCGTGGCGACCGCTGCGCCTGAGTCACAGGCCAACAGGCTATTTTTGCGGCCATGGAAACACATGCTGCAACATCGAGGCTGGCCTACACTGCAATACCTGACTCGGACGGAAGCACATACTTATGCTTTTTCCGTTGCCGCCAATGCAATTCTTTCATTTTTTCCTTTCATGGTACTGTTGATGTGGTTGATTCGCAATGTCTTTCACTCGCAGACCATGTTCAACGTGGTGGTGGATTTGCTGAAGGATCACCTGCCAACCGGACAGGATTTTGTGATCCGCAATCTTACATATCTGGTGAAAACACGCCAGCGGGTAAAGATGGCTTCGCTGGTGATTCTGCTTATCACCTCCACGGGCGTGTTTGTGCCCTTGGAGGTTGCATTCAACCGCATTTGGGGATTTGCCAAAAATCGTTCTTATCTCGGTAATCAGATCATCTCTTTGCTGTTGGCTTTCGCCTGCGGCATTTTGGCCCTGGCATCGGTGGGAATGGCAGCGGGAAACGAGTTGGTACTGTCTTTCATTATGCGCGGTAATGAAAATATCGTTTTTCGGGCAGCCACGTTCGTGGCCCTTAAGGTTTGCGCAACCGCTGCCAGCATCGCGATCTTTTTCTTGATCTATTGGGTGCTTCCCAATGGCAAAGTCAAAGCCAGGAGTGTTATGCCGGCCGCGGTCGCCATGGGCGTACTTTGGGAAGTCGGGAAATACCTCTATATCAAAGCGCTGCCCTGGTTGGATTTTCAAGAAGTCTATGGTCAGGCCTTCTCAGTTTCTGTGGCCCTGATGTTCTGGGCGTTTATTTCCGGGCTAATGTTGTTGGCCGGGGCTCATTTATCGTCAGACTTTACGCCCGAATCGCCTCTGCCGCCGGAACCAGGAGATAATGATGGTCTAGAATTTACGTAGTGCTCTCTGGCTTTTATTTCGGTTTTCGGTACGTTTATTGACCATTGTGGTACGCCTGACGTGCATGGCTTTAGAATTTCATCGCAGCATCGGTGGCCCTCCCTTTGACATGTCTGATCATCTTGTAGGTTTTATGGGACCCAAAATTGAATACGTTGGCGGCCTACTCTAATGAGGGCACCGCCTTAACTTCTGAAGGAGGACAGTAAATGCGGAGCAAGACACTGCTAGTGCTCGTTGCGATTTCATTTTTGACCGTGGTTGGTGGAGCGTCGGCAATACCCGGAAACTCAACGCTTGTGTCCTGGCCACCGACTGCAGTTTCGCAGGTGATGTCAGGCAGTCCTGGAGTTCCGGCCCCTGTGCCGCTACCTCCGGGTCCATTTCCTCTAGCTGGCTAGTTTGCGGCGGACCAGTGGCTGGGTTAATCTGGCCACTCGCCCCTTCATGAAAACTGCGGAATTAGCGATGACCCTGGCAGGCACGGCGTTGCAGGCATACCTCTGCCTGCTGCTGTTGGTGCGGGGATACTATCGCCAATTCCGCTTTTTCAGCCTTTGTACGGCTCTGTCTGTAGTGAACACGGTGGCGCTTGTGGCGGTGCGCAACCACCGGTCTCTTTATTTTGACGTGTATTGGGTTGGTGAAGCTTTCCTGGTGGCGGTTACCTTTTTCGCGTTGCAGGAATCGTTTTATCTGGTATTTCGAAATTTTCTCTCAATTCCCTGGTTCAAGCT
>JBARMK010000176.1:0-8616 GCA_049802395.1 Candidatus Angelobacter sp. | reverse complement strand
ATAGAAGCCCAGCGTCTGCTTGGTAATGTGGACCACGCGTGCCAGCTCCTCTTCCGCAGTCTTCACATAAACGAGCGCAGAGTCGGGCATTTTGGAGTTGGTGCGCAGGATATACAGCGCGTTCATCACTGAAGCCAGAGGATTGTTGATCTCATGGGCAATGCTGGCGGCAAGCCGTCCGGTGGCGGCAAGCTTTTCCGATTGGCGCAAAGTCTGTTCCGCCGCTTTGCGGGAAGTTACATCCATCGCCACGCCCAGCATGCGCACCGGTGTGTCCGCAATCACAATAGTGCGACCGCGCGCCTCCAGCCAGTGCACGCTTTTGTCCGCCAGAATCACGCGGTACTGCACTTCATATTCGCCTTTGCTCGCGAGGGCCTCGGTAATAGATTGATGTACCTGCTGGCGGTCTTCAAGGACAATGCTCTCCATCCAGCTTTCGTAGCGGTCGTCAAATTTCTCGATTTCAATTCCATGCAGACGCCGGATCTCGTCAGACCAGGCCAGGGCGCCGGTTTCCAGGTCCCACTCCCATATGCCGATGCCGACATACTGCTGCGCCAGTTGCATGCTCTCTTTGCTTCGCTCCAGCATCTCCTGGGCACGCTTGGTTTCGGCGATCTGTTCCTGGGCCTCACGGTAAAGCCGGACATTGTCAATGGCCACCGATGCCATGTGAGTCAACTGAACCAGGATGGCTTCGTCGTCCGGAGAAAATTCGCCATTTTGTTTTTGCGAGAGCTGAATCAGTCCCAGATTGCGACCGTCACGAGTGAGTAGCGGCGCAGCCAGCCAGCCATGGCGCACGGCATCCGTAGCGCGTCTTACCGGGCCCCATGTGTTGGTGCGAGAGCCGACGTTCAGCCGGACTGGCTTGTTCAGATTCACCGCCAGCATAAACATCTCAGAACTTTCGTGGGCGAACTCCAGGGCTGTTTGCCCTTCCGCAACGGAGATGCAGGTGATGCTGCGGTTCCATGCGCCCTTGGGCAGTACCGTAGTCAGGGCCTGTCTGGCGCCGATAATGTCTCTCGCCTGATCGGTGATCACCTGCAGCAGGGAATCCAGCGCTGTCACCGAGTTGATTCTCACCGAGGCCTCTGCCAACGAACGGAGCACGGCAGTGCGTTGCTGTTCCGCCGCCAGGGTTTGCAGTGAATCATGGTAGAGGCGGGCATTGTCCAGCGCATTGGCCGCCTGCCGGGCATAAAGCTCCACCAGCCGCCATTGGCGTTCATTGGGGGAGTGCGGCTTGCGGAAAAAAGTTACCACCACGCCCAGCGCGTCGCCGCGAACATTCACTATGGGAGTGCTGAAAATTGAGCGGAACCCGACCTTTGTTGCTGCGTCAACGAAAGGAAAATACGTCCCGGACTTGTCGATGTCTTCAATCAACACACGCCGATCAGGAGAGAAAAAAGACGATGGCAGGTCACCGAAGAGTTTGATCTGCTCTGCGTTGAAACCGGCGTACGTGGCCACCTGTAAGTTCTTGCTGGAGCGTTCCGGCAGCAGCAAAAGCATGGCCAGATCAGTCTTTTGCAGGGCTGCAATCGAGGTCAGCACATCATTGAGCAGGCGCTGCAATTCCAGGTTGCTGGAGAGCCGCACGCTGAGATCATGGAAGCGTTTGAGGTCACTGCGCTGCGATTCCAGTTCATCGCGCAGGCGGGCCAGGTCAGTGCTGAGACGCCCGGCAAGCACTTCCGCAGCGGACCACTTCTGCCGCGCCAAGCCGACAATCAATGCCACGGTGATCAGCAGAGCTGACCAGAGCTCATTGCTGGTGAGTGAATTTCCCGGCTGATAAAGATACGCAAAGCCGTTCAGCGCGGCAACATTCAAGATTGCCCCAGTCAGAGCGGCAGGGAGCCCGCCGATAACCGCAGAAAGACACGCTGCCGCAATGAAAAATACTCCAGGACCAGAATGGAAAAAGGGGAGGCTGAATTTGGCGAAGATCCACGCAGCAACTGGCAGCAGAAATGTGATAACCCACGAGAGCAGACGCAGGCGTGCCGATGAGGAGGAGTACGTCAAAAAGTTGTTCTCCTGATCTCTAAAATGAGTTTCGGAGACGAATGGCATTTGTGAGCATAACACTCTTTTCTGCCTATGAGATAGGGGCAGAATGGGGCTAGTTCATCAGGACAGCGCACAGGGTGAACCAATCCAGGGTAGTTTCTGGAATCTGGCAAGAAAATATCGGGCAACAATTGGCTTCAGGATGCGCCGGTGGTAACCATCACTTACCTAACTCCCTGATAGGAAAGCAAATGGCAGAAAAAGCGATTTTTAAGGAGGGATGCCACCTTCAAATTGGGATGAGTCCACGCCTGATCCCCAGGCTGACAGCTTCAGTCCTGCTGGCAGCGTTGAGCTTGCCCAGGATCGAGCTGATGTGGAATTTGACAGTGTGCTCAGAAAGGGAGAGTCGACCTGCAATCTCTTTGTTGCCGAGCCCTGCACTCACCAGCCGGAGCACCTGGCGCTCGCGTCCTGTGAGTTCCTCTGTTGTTCCATCATCAGCGGATTGAGAAAAAGCTTCGATGCCCAGGCCGCGCACAGAAGTGGGATGAAGCAATATAAGACCTGCAGATGCAGCTTGGATTGCGAGAAGCAAATCCTCAGGACCGGTGTCGCGCGCCAGGATCGCGCTGACAGATGCATTCAACGCTGACCGAACCCACGCCGGCTCCGGATCGTCGATAAGAGCGATGGCCCCTGTGCCGGATGGTGCGCCGTCAAGGAAGCCAATCAGGGATTGGCCCAGCGCTGGAGCATCGATATCGGCCACCATGATTGTGGATTCCGATGCGGCGAAATCTTCTTGAAAAATATGCGGGCCGGAAGTGATGTGCGCGCGTCCACTGAGAGCGCGAGATGCGATCTCCCGCAGCGCCGAGCGCCTTGTGGAAGACGCGGCAACCAGCATGATGCGCGTGATGTCGCTCGCTTTACCCATTTGTAACGGACTGAGCGGATCCTCCGGCAGAGCCGCTGCAGAGGAGCGCTCTTAATCGTCGTTGGCTTTACTTCGCGCCGCGCGCGGAGAGTTTTATTTTGACCTCGATCAATGTTCCGCCGCGAACAAAATCAGCGTCCACCTGGTCCTCCGGCTTATGTGCGCGCAAAATTCCCTGCACAGAGTCTGTGTCAGCCATCGGCTTGCCATCGAGCGCCAGCAGCAGATCGCCAAGCAGCACTCCGGCTTTTTCTGCCGGGCTCTCAAGTTCAACATGCACCACCAGCAAGCCTTCGCCGGAGCTTAGATTCAGACGGCTGCGCAAAGATTCCGGCAGTGGGACGGTCTGCATGGCCAGCCCAAGGTAAGGCCGATCCACCCGGCCTTTTTGCAGAAGTTCGGCGGAGACCCGCGCCACCGTGGATGAAGGCACCGTGATGCCTGAGCGATGCAACCCGGCGGTGTTCATACCCAGGAATCCACCGTGGCTGTTTACCAGTGGACCGCCGGAGAACCCGGGATATAAGGTGAGGTCGGGGCGAATGAATTGATCAAGCTCTCCCCCGCGCCAGGTCTGCAAAGGCCCATTGATGAAGCCGGAGATGATTCCGGAACTTGCAACCACATTGCCGCGTCGCGTGCGCGCCAGAGCAAGAACAAGTTCGCCAACGCGCAAGTTGGATGTCGATGCCCAGCGAACGGCCGGGGCGTCAATTGCATGTTCCAACCGCAGCACCGCCAGATCGGTGCCGGGATCGCGGCCTGCTACCCGCGCCGGCAATCTTTGTCCGGGAGCGGTCGCCACCGTGATTTCATCATCACGCCGCACCGCGTGGCTGGCGGCGACGACTGCATCTCCGGCGATCACGATTGCGCTGGATGAATGACGCGCCCCTTGCACGCTAACAATTGACTTGCCTGCTTCAGCAGACGTCTCTGCGAGCTCGTTTGCAAGCGTTGTCCATATCTTTTCCATGTTCGTTTCCCTTCTTCTGTTGCTTACAAGAGCACTATGCGGGAAGAGAAGCGATTGGCGCATCCGCCATTCGGGTAGGACTTTTGCTGCGAGGGCAAGGTTTCTGTAAACCTATCGTAGTTGGACAGCTTGGCAAAATAACAGTTTTCCTTTTGTCATGTTGAGCATCGAAACAGAGTTTTGCCTCGTCGGACAAACGATTATGATTGGAACTCAGACTATTTAATTTTGAGAGCAAGCAGCGGATAGCCGGCATGGCCGTGAATTCCATAAAGTGGGTTTGCGGAGAAAAAACATGCAATTACAAACAACAGGCAACAACAATCAGCAATGGTCACAGGTGCTCGCGCGCGATGCGCGGGCCGATGGACGATTCGTTTACGCCGTCCGGACAACTGGAGTATTTTGCCGGCCTTCATGCCCCAGCCGCAGACCAAGCCAGAAAAATGTCGAATTTTTCGATTCGCCGGCCCAGGCGCAGCAGGCGGGATATCGCGCGTGCCGGCGCTGCCAGCCGCTAGAACGTAATCGGCAGGCGCAAAAGATTGAGGCTGCGTGCCGTTACATTGACCAGAACCTGGATATCACGCTGACGCTGACCGCGATTTCACGCCACGTGGCCATCAGCCCGTTTCATTTTCAGCGTCTGTTCAAGCGGGTCTTAGGAATCAGTCCGCGCCAATACCAGCAGGCGCGGCGGGCGGGCAAGTTTCGCCAGGCGCTCAAAGGCGAAGGCCGCGTGACCGACGCAATCTATGAAGCCGGTTATGGCTCCAACAGCCGCGCCTATGAGAGCGTTCCCGCACAGCTCGGCATGACGCCGACGATCTTCCGGCGCAAGGGTGAGGGTGTCGCCATCCGTTACACAGTGGCTTCTACCGACATGGGAAAGTTGCTGATTGCAACTACCGAACGCGGCGTGTGCGCAGTTCGCTTTGGCGAAAATGATGCTGCCCTGCTGCGCGAACTCAAGCGCGACTTTGAAGCAGCAGATATTCATCGCGACGATAACGGCCTGCAATCTCTGGCGGCGCAGGTGCAGCAACTGCTCCAAGGAGCCGCAGTTCCGCTGAACATTCCTCTCGATATCCGAGGCACGGTCTTCCAACAGATGGTGTGGCAGGAGCTGCGCCGTATTCCTCGGGGAGAGACGCGCAGCTATACCGACGTGGCTAAATCTCTGGGCCGTCCGAAGGCCGTGCGCGCGGTGGCGAATGCCTGTGCTTCCAATCCGGTGGCGCTGGTTGTGCCCTGCCATCGCGTGGTGCAGAAGAACGGCAGCCTGGCCGGATATCGCTGGGGAATAAAGCGCAAGGCGGAGCTGTTGGAGAAAGAAGCAGTGAGCCGCTAGCAATTGGCGATTTGCCGTTAGCACTTAGCCATTAGCCAAAAAGACTGGTCAAACTGTTGTCAGCTAAAGGTGAAGCCAAAAGCTAGAAATCAAGGCTAAAGTCTATTTTTTCATCATGAATGAGAAGCCTTTGAATCTGTACTCCCATTTGTTGCCGGCTTTCACTGGCTTAACTTTTCCGTTGCGCACCTGCTCCATGGCCGTTATCACGCGCGGCAGATCGGAGGTACCAGCGACGGGAACGTTGTGTGCAGGCAGGAGCAGTTTCGCGCCGAGCGCATTCATTTTCTTGATCGATGCAACATAAGCATCCAGGTCGGTTTCGGGGCGATAGAGAAATATCGGTCCGGGATAGTATGTGTCGCCGGTGAAGAGCAGGCCGTTGGCAGCGTCCCAGAGCGAGATGGAATCCGGGGTATGTCCGGGAGTTGCAATGACCTCGAGCACACGACCGCCCAGGTCGATCTTTTCACCGCCGTGGATCCAACGGGTAACTTGGAATGGCCGGGTGCCATAGGTTTTGGGATCGAAGCCGGCGGGCAGCGGGCCACAGACGGCATCGGGAGTAACTTCCTCCTGCGCGTCAGCGGATGAGCCTTTAGCGTTTTCCCGAGTGAAGGCCGTATCCATGCCATAGATATCGCTGAAGCGCCAGTTATCGCCGACGTGATCGTTGTGCGTATGCGAGTTCATCACGCTTACGGGCAACCGCGTCTGCCCTTCCACAACTTTTTTGATGTTGCTGATGCCCATCCCGGTATCAAACAGCAGCGCCCGCTTTTTTCCCAGAATGAGATAGGAAATGATCTCTTCCTGTTGATGGGGTTCATAAATGGCAAAAACGCCCGGACGTATTTTGTAAACCTCAAACCATTTATCGGAAACGCCGACCCGCTCCAGTCCGCGATACGCCGGACGAGGCAAATCACGACACCATTCCGGTTGTTGCGCAGGACGAGCAGCGAATGAAGCCACGAGAAGAATAAGGATGCCAGCGGTGTTGTGCATTAGCCTGCCTTGCCCAGAATTTCAGGCAAGCATACATGTTCCAAGGGCGTTGCGAGTAGCGGCTGCGTCGGGAAAAAGAAGAGGCGCCCTTTTTAAGGCGCCTTTTTACAGGAGGAAAATTTCGAGAAGGTTACTTCGGCTGCGGCGGCGACTGCTGCTGTTGCTGCTGGCGCATGCGGTCATCCTGGGCCTGAACCATCTGATCAAATTTCTTCTTCTGATCGTCAGTGGTAAGCGAAGTGCGGACTTTAGCGATGGTGTTTTGACGAATCGCGTGGATCTTCTGGACCTTATCTTCGCGGGCAAGCGAATTGTCGTTTACCACGGCCATGGCTTGAGAGTGCTGGTCTTCCAGCGCGGTTTTGAGCTTGGCTTGCTGGTCTGGGTTGAGGTTGAGCTGTTCAGACAGGCTCTTGACCTGATCATCAATGGTTGGCCCCTGTTGCGACGAGCTCTGCGGCGCTTGCTGAGCCTCGGCTCCGGGCTGCTGGCTGGGTGCGCCAGGCTGGACCGCACCGGGGTTTTGTCCGGGCTGGGTCTGTGATGGTTGGCCCGGCTGCATGCCGCCTTGCGGCTGCTGGGACGGTTGGCTGCCCGACGGGTACTGGAATGCAAATGCGCTCAGTCCCAGAAGGACGGTGCCTGAGAAAATTAGGGCCCTAATGCTCTTCATCGGTTTATTGGTCTCCTATCGGTATCTGGCCAGTCCTCGTAGGATGCGGGTTTTGACTGTAAGGAGGGCAGGCCAGCTCACGATTCAGAGGGCAAACAGGAGAAGCTGAATCTTGACGAGGAGGAACACGGGATTTTGGGTATCGGGTCAAAGAGGCGTAAACAATAAGGGAGAGATGCAGCAACAAAAAAGAAGAGAAACTAAAGAAGGAAAGAATAAAGGGCGGCCGGACTGGCGGACGCCCTTCCATTTTCTTATTTGTGGTCGTTGCCCTCGTGACCACCTTTCGTCGCGCCCTGGTGCTCGTGTTCTTGCATCATTGCTGCGAACTGCTTTTTCTGGTCAGCATTAAGGATGTCACTGACCTTGGCCTTCACTGATTCATGCAAGCTTTGCATCTTCGCGTGCTTGTCTTCCTTCGACATGGATTGATCGCTCATCAAGCTTTGCATCTGCTGGTGTGTGTCTTCCAGGATAGGCCTGATTTTGGCTTGCTGGTCAGCGGTGAGATTGAGTTTGGCGGACAGGTCTTTGAGATGGTCGTCAACGCTGGGCATTTGATGCGCGCCCATGTGCTGGCCGGATTTTTGGCCATGCTCGTTTTCGTTGGACGGGGGGTTCTGTTGCGCAAAAGCAGCCAGCGCAAACAGGCAAGCGCCGACCAAGATCATGGATCGTATCAGCTTCATGGATGGAACTCCTTCGTGACCTGGAACGCCGCTGGTGCGGCGGGCAGCAGCCAATGTGGCAGCGCGGTCACCTCTATGAGAACACAAATTCGTGTGGATGTGGAAATGGGCGAGGCTCTGTGAACTCCCGAAGAGCGCTAATCTTCTTGCAATCGGCCCGTGCTCAGGCGCCGAAGCCCTGTTGCTGCATCGTCTTGATCGTGCTGTTCAGGCGCTCGTAATCCTGGTCACTCAGCGCGATGAAGCGGAACGGATACGTCGCTGTCCCGTTGGCAGCGGGCAGAAACTCCACCAACCCGCTCACCTGGCCGGCGATGGTATTCAGGCGCGCTTCAGCAATGGTGGCGCTGCCAATGGTGCCGTTGAACTCCGCTAGTCCGCCCGTCAGAGAGATTTTCTGAAGCACGGCCGAAACCTGCTGGCCGCCCAGGTTGAAGCGAATGGATTCTCCGTTAGGAACGCGGACTCTTGGCGAACGTGTTTTACTTTGTGTTTGGGGAAAGTGTGGCATTCCATGATAGTGCCACGACCGGATCCAGAGCTGAAGATTACTGAAGCCGCTGTCCAAGGCCGCTAATGGCCGTGAGCTTTCGATGCCTCATGCCACTACAATGGACGCGCGCGTGAATCTCCCTATCGATAAATTGTTTTCCCTGATCGATTTCCTCGGCGTCTTTGTCGGCGCGCTGGGAGGAGCGCTGGCAGCGGTACGCGATACGCGCTACAAGTACGACCTTGTCGGAGTGACTGGCCTGGCGCTGGCATCGGCGCTGGGCGGCGGCATCACGCGCGATCTGGTTTTGCAAAAAGGGCCGCCGCTGGCTTTTGCCGATGCGCGCTACCTTATGACCGCACTGGCGGGAGCGCTGATCGGCATGTTGTTTGCGCGGCGGATCGGAAAGAACACGGAGCGGGCCATCATCTTTATTGACGCAGCGGCGCTCGGCCTATTTT
>JBARMK010000175.1:0-3835 GCA_049802395.1 Candidatus Angelobacter sp. | reverse complement strand
CTCCGGCATAGCCCATCACTGTCTGTCCCCAGGTATAGCGGACCACGATCCAGGCAAACAGGAATTGCAGACCCAGGCCCCAGAGGACGGTCTTCAATCGAATAGCACGGCGATTGGTGGAGAAGATATAAGCGATCGACAAGAAAACAATGATGCCCAGCAAACCTGAGAATCGTGACATGCGGTCCTTACTCAGAAGAATGTGTGATGTGTGCCTGAAAAAGTCCCGTCCATTGTAGACGGGATGTCAAGGTGCATCCCGAAAAACAAAGCTCACCACTGATGAACACGAATGACAGGAAATCGAAAGAATTATAGCCAACCGCAGGACAGCTTTCGCTGAGTGTCGGGTTTAGAACCTAGTTTCAAACTGAGTGAAAGCCTTTTCCAGCACCCATTGCTGGTAGGCTCTTTCATTCGCCTCAAGAACATGCGAGCAGCCGGCGGTTGCTTTGGTTGAGGCTGGATTGTCGGTGGCACACGCGGCAGCGAGGACATTCTTGTCCGAATCTTTCCAGATGCTTTCGCCAGGCAGGAAACTATATTCGAGGCTGGCGCGCGCAAATCGTTTCAGATCTAGATAGCTGAGATGGTAGGTCTCCGCGGCGCGTTGATACTCCTGAGTTATATCGCCGCGCGAAACGCCGGGATCGTCGGTGGCGAGGGCGACTGGAACCCCGAACTTCAGATACATGGGAAGAGGATGATGATCGCCGGTCACATTGAGGATCACATCGTTGCTGGTGAGGCAAATTTCGACCAGAACTTTCTGTTTCGCCATCAGACGCAGCAGCGCTTCCGGATCGGATTCCTGCATGACATCTACGCCGTGTCCAATACGCTCCGCATGGCCCTGTGTAACCGAGGCCCGGATATGGAACAGCTCTTCCGGAGGCACAAGCTGCGGTGTAAGCTCACCAGCGTGAAGCGTAATGTGGACCTTGGGATAGAGCCTGTGAAGGAAGTCGAGCATCTGCATGTGCAGATTGAAATCGTGGATGGGAACGTACCAATCTTCCGCCATCACCAGATTGAGCCCGACGACGCGCGGGTCTTTTGATGCCAGCTCAAAACCGGCGAGAATCTGGGCAAAGACCATCTCCTTAGGCAAGCCGCGAGCCACCTGGTAAAGATAGCGTGCCTGAACATTGCAGCCCGAATCTGCTTGGGGCTGGCCGCAATGCATCTCGTCATTTTCTTTCTTTTCGGTTTCGTCCAGAAATTTGCTGGCTTGATCGATCACCTGAGACAGCCCACCGGACAAGAGCTGTTCTCGCATCTTGCTCAAATCATTATTCCAGCCAAATTGTGCGCCGAGGTTGGCCGCTGCGCCGCCATCGGGATTGAACATCAGTTCCATATATTGAAGATGGCCCTCGGCTGCCCGTAATCGGGCTTCAACCAGCATTTCCACAGTGTGGTTATTAGTTGCGGCGCCGAATTTGCCGAAGGTCGCAAAAAAATGGTCATGGCCGGACTCCGGACCAGGATGAAACTGACGCATGGAAAAAGCATCCAGTAGATGGCCATAGAGTGTTGAATCCTGCAATGCCGCAGTGGCAGGCGGCTTGTTGCTGGCGGGATCGCAGGGCGGCTGTGTAAGAGATAATGCGAGCTTGTCGACGCACAGGCCATCTTGGACAGCCCATTGAATAAAGTTTTCCGCGTAGATCGCTCCGGAAAGGTGGTTGTGGAGGTCTCCGCCCTTGGGCATTTGCGCGAGGAAGGCGTGCAACAGCAGCGGCTGGTTGCGCACCGACTCAAAGTAGCGAGCCGTTCTTTGCTCAGCGGATGCAGCTTTCGCCGGCTTCGCCGCCTTCTTCTGTGAGCAGACGGATGGCGAAACGACCATCAGCAAAAACAACAGCAATGCCAGGGGAATGTGCTGCCTTACGCGAAAAGCCAACATGAACGGAACTATAGCATTACAATTTGGACTCCACACGGCGCGGGCAGTTCATTTTCACGTAAAGGAATTGCAATTCTAAACATGGCTGGCAACGATCAGTTTACTCAAGCAGAAGAGGCAGTGAAGTTCATTGCGTCCAGAAGCCCGATCAAGCCGATGGTGGCGATTGTTCTGGGATCGGGGTTGGGAGGATTTGCCGACGAGATGACTGATGCGATCCGCATCAGCTACAAGGATATCCCACATTTTGTGCACTCCACCGCCGTGGGGCATGCAGGTCAATTGGTTCTGGGCAATATTGGCGCATGGCCAGTTGTGATAATGCAGGGTCGTGTGCACTTATATGAAGGATACCCGGCCCAGACGGTGGCTTTTCCTATGCGTGTCTTCGCCCGTATGGGTGCACGCGCCGCCATTCTGACGAATGCCGCCGGCGGCATCAACCCGGAGTACGGCCAGGGAAGGCTTGTAGTGATAAGAGACCACATCAATTTTCAGGGGCAGAATCCCCTGGTGGGGCCGGAAGATCAGCGCCTGGGGTTGCGCTTTATGGATATGACAGAAGCGTATTCGAAAAGCTACCGGCAGATTGCGCTGGAGACGGGGAAACGGCTTGGCATCCAGCTTGCCGAAGGAGTTTATGCCGCGTTGCTGGGACCAAGCTACGAAACACCGGCCGAAATACACGTTCTCCGAACCATCGGCGCAGACTTGGTGGGCATGTCGACTGTGCCTGAGGTAATTGTTGCGCGGCAAATGGGGATCAAAGTATTGGCTATCTCATGCGTGACCAACATGGCGGCGGGCACAACGAACGCGCAGATCGATCATAAAGAGGTTTTGGAGGTAGGACGGCGAATAGCAGGACAGTTCAAGGCTCTGCTGCGCGAGGTAGTACCCGTGATCGCGCAGGACGCAGCGAAGGGATAGTGTTTACAGATGCCGTAAGTCAATTGTCGCCGATAATGCGGTGGACGAGTGGCTGTGTATGGGTTGGTGGCGCAGGTTGAATGCGGTAGCTTTGCAGGATAAGCGGTTCGGCCTGATGCAAGCGCTCGGCAAAGTTGTAGTAAACAGTGCAGAGTGGCTCGCCCGCAGAAACTATGTCACCAATTTTTTTGTGGATGATAATTCCCACCGCGGGATCGATGGAATCTTCTTTCTTTGCCCGACCGCCACCGAGTAGCACACCCGCAGTGCCGATCTGTTCGCACATGAATCCGGAAACGTATCCCGAAGCGGGGCTCTTTATATCTGCCTTCTGGTTAGCCTGAGGCAACAGGTCTGGATCATCCATCACTTTGGGATTGCCTCCCTGGAGCCGAATGATCTCGCGGAATTTCTCCCATGCCTTGCCGCTGGAAATCATCTGCTCCGCCAGCGCCCTGCCCTCACCAATACTCCGCACGCGCTTCCCCAGCAGAAACATTGATGCTGAGAGAACTAAACTAAGCTCACGCAGATCGTCGGGGCCTTTGCCATAGAGAACGTCGATGCACTCCACAACCTCAAGCGCATTGCCTACGGCGCGGCCAAGAGGCTGGTCCATGTTAGTAATCAGGGCTTCGACGCGCTTGCCCAGTCGCTGGCCGGTTTCCACCATGAGTTCAGCGAGAAAAACCGCGTCTTTTTCTGACTTCATGAAAGCGCCACTGCCAGTCTTTACGTCCAGCACCAGACCATCCATGCCTTCAGCCAGCTTCTTGCTCATGATAGAAGCGCAAATCAGATAAGGGCTTTCGACTGTGCCGGTAACGTCGCGCAAAGCATAAATTTTTTTGTCAGCGGGAGCGATGTCCCTGGTCTGTCCGATCAAGCCGGCTCCGCACTGCACCAGCACACGACGAAACTCGGCCACCGAAAGATTCACATTGAAGCCAGGGATAGATTCAAGTTTGTCGAGCGTGCCGCCGGTATGTCCGAGGC
>JBARMK010000174.1:0-33571 GCA_049802395.1 Candidatus Angelobacter sp. | reverse complement strand
GGCCAGTGTGAACGGTGCGAATTTCGGCAAGCTATTTTCTTATAGTGTGGATGGCTATGCCTACGCTCAACCCCTTTACGTATCGGACCTGCGCATCAACGGCGTCAGCCGCAATGTAGTTTTTGTCGCCACCGAAATGGCCAGCGTTTACGCTTTTGACGCCGACAATTTCGGCGATGGCAGCCCGTTATGGAAAACTTCGCTACTGTTGCCTGGCGGAATTCCTCAGCCCGGGGGGAACCCCAAACCAGCCCAGGGACTCACTTCCACCCCGGTGATCGATACCGGCTCTAACACCATGTACCTGGTCACGGCCCAGGATGTTGGCGGAGCTTTCTCGTTTCGATTGCACGCCATTGATATCACCACCGGTCAGGAGCACTCTGGAAGTCCTGCGGCTATCCGCGCATCCGTTCCCGGCACAAATTCTGAGGCCGTGAACGGAGTGATCACGCTTACCAACTCTTGTCTTCAGAGGGCGGCGCTCTTGCTCTCGCAGGGCACGCTCTATATCGGCTTCTCCGCGTGTCCCACGGGTTGGCTGCTCTCCTATGACGCGGCCTCACTCCGCCAGATCGCGGTCCTCAACATGAGTCCGAATGTTGACGGCTACGGCAAATTCGGCGGCGCTGGCGGGGTATGGATGGGTGGCGGTGGTCCTGCCGCCGACAGTCAGGGGAATGTGTTCCTCTCCACCGGAAACGGCTTCTACGATGCCGGACCGGAGTGGGGCGATTCAATTCTCAAAATCGACTCCCAGCTTCACATCAATGACAATTTCACGCCCTTCGATTGGTCGTTCCTGCAGTGCCGCGATCTTGACGTTTCTGCCGGCGGCGTCATGCTTGTCCCCGGCAGCTCGCAACTGGTGGCCGGAGGCAAGGCAGGAAAGATGTACCTGATCAACCGGTCGAACATGGGCAAAATGCAACCAAATGATGCCGGCGCCGCGCAGACGCTCTTCTTCAGTCCCGGCAGCACGACACAGAGCTGCGTGACCAATACAAGTGAAACCGTAACCGGCGATGCCGGTACCAGCAGTTTCTATGGCACCGCGGCCTGGTTCAACGGAACGATCTTTGTCGGCAACGATCCCGGCCCGGTGAAAGCGTTCAGCTACAATTCCGGACACTTGACCGTGGCAGGCGCCACGCCTGAAACGATTTCCGCCTTCAGCTACGGAACAACTCCCTTCATCTCCTCGAATGGGACCACTAATGGCATCGTATGGGTGCTCGATCATGGCATCCCCATTCAAGGCCCAGCGTCTCCAACACCCGCGTCCGCCATATTGCGCGCCTATGACGCAACCAATATCGGGCACTTGCTTTATTCAAGCTCCCAAAACCCCGCGGACGTCCCTGGTTTTGGCATCAAGTTCACCGAACCGATCGTGGCCAATGGCAAGGTGTTCATCGGCACGGCGCATGATCCAGTTACCGCAACTTCTCCGCAGGGAGAACTTGATGTCTACGGATTGAAACACTAATTCAGAAAGCCCGCGCCGTTGAGGGGCCGTGGCAACGCGGCCCCCTTTTTCTTTCTAAGACTTGTTCCAATCTCCGCGCACCGGCGCAAAATCCTGGTTCAGATAAACTGGTTGTTACCGAATGAAGCCTGTTCTTGCCAAATTTCTTACCTCTGCCGCCGATCCCAAGTTCTTTCCCCCAGCAGGTCCTCCGGAGTTCGCCTTTCTCGGCCGTTCCAACGTCGGCAAGTCCAGTCTGATTAATTCGCTGCTGGGCCAGAAGCTGGCGCACGTCAGTTCAACTCCGGGGCGCACCCGCACCATCAACTTCATCGGTATTTACGCCAAACCGAATCAGCCGCATCCGGAGATGACGCTGGTTGATCTGCCGGGGTACGGCTACGCCAAGCTCTCGCGCGAAATTTCCGCTGAGTGGCCGAAGTTCATCGAGCCTTATCTCCAGAAGCGTGAAACTCTGGTGCTGTCCATCGTCCTCATTGACGCTAACATCCCGGTACAGGAGTCCGATCAGAAGCTGATTCACTTTCTGCGCAGCACCGGGCGTGATTTTCTGGTCGTCGCCACAAAGTCAGACAAGCTCTCCGGCAACAAGCTTCGCGGCGCCATGGAAAAGCTGGCTGCTGACCACAGTATTGAAACCCTTCTTGCTTACTCCACCAAAACCGGCGCGGGACGCGCGGAGTTATGGCGCGAGATCCGGTCGCGGACGGCCAACTAAGCCATGGATCCTTTCGTGAGAAAGATGATTTACGGTTCGTTTGTCTATGGCGGCATGATGCTGCTCATGTTTGCCGTGCTGACGATCGTCTATCTACACACCCGGCCTCGATGTACCGATCGCGTTGTGGCGGAAGCCACCGATCCGCGCCGCCAGTGGACAGCCTCTATCATGGAACGCCGTTGTGGTGAGGAAACACCATTCTTCACTCACGTAAACGTTCGCGCCGCGGGAAAAGAGCTGCAAAAAGGATTTTTCTCCGGCTCTGCAACCGAAGGCGAGGTCTTTCTGATCGAGCAGGACGCCGCCAGCGCCGGCGTTACCCTGAGTTGGCTAGCGCCGGACAAGTTGAGCCTCCAATGCCCGCATTGCAGCGCTGCTTTCCTGAGAAAACACGATGAACGATGGAGCGGTGTCCAAATCAAATACGATCTGCCATCGCGTTAGCCGGTAACCAGGAAACGGATTGGCAATTAACGAATACTTAAGTACCAGATACCCCACTTGCTCATTTACCAAAATTACTCAACAGGATTATCACCTGGACGCAAGGTAGTTACCGGCGTACCTTTGCCCAAGGCGACTTTACTTTGGGCGGGAGGGCGCGAAATGGATTTTTGGAAAGACCTGCCAAATATATCTGGCATTTTGCTGACGCTTATAGGAACAGCGATGATTTTCATGGCCGAAACATCGAAATGGCTTGAAGCGCGCAGAGGTACCAGGATGACAATTGCCATAGTTTTCGTTGTACTTGGACTGGTAGGAATCATTGCTGGACGGATTGACCGTAAGAGATCGGAAAGAGAGCAAACCTTGGCGCAAGAACGCCAGCGGCAATTGGCAGAAGACATCAAGTCTTCAAATCAACAATTGGCAGAGCAGCGACAAATGCTACTCGTCTCCCAACTTGCGCAGGAGCACATGAAGGGGCAATTGGAGGGCATCGGAATTATGGCAGGTAAGATCGGCCAAGGAACCGACGAAAACATGAAGCAGCTTGTCGGGGCCATTAACAAAATGTCCAATACCGGAACCGTCCATGCGCTCACCAATAAGCAACTCTGCGACCGGACGAAAGACTGGGTAAAACGGGCCCGTGATTTTGCTGCTGCTAAGGATCGGCAGATGAGAGCCATTCTTGATGGACAACAAGACGGGTCTCGTACTGCCAGCACAGATGCAGGGAGACAGAAAGCATGGCAGGCAAGCACCCAAAACCTCATTGCGTTTTCATCGGAGACTACGCTTGATTTCAGGAGTAACTATCTCGGCGAGGCCATATATCTACGCGACGAAATGTCAAAAAGACTGCCTTCGTTACCGTCAACCGACTACAGAAATACAACGATATTCATGGGGGCCCTTGCCGGACCTTATTTTGGCATCCTCGATGGAGCAGACTATATGGAACAGCTTGCTAGGAGGCTTTGTCCAGAGTGAGTTCTTTGCATTCGAGATTTTTCGCTCAATTGGCCTCATCGGTTCCCTGCCCGGTTGGCGTTCGAATGCTCTTGCAGCCAGGTCGCCAGCTCCGACTGTAAACGGCCGCGACTCTTGATACAGGTGTTGATGTCTTCAGACGATTGTTTGAGCGTCCGCTCGGCTGAGGCGACTTTATGCTCGCCAAAGAAGTTTTGCACGTCGTCGCGCATTTCAGCGCTGCAAAACTTCCGCGTCGCATTCACAATCTCCGGTCCGCTGGACATTGTGGTCTTCTTTTCCACTTCCAGCCAATGCGCCTTCACCCAGTCCCAAGCAATTTTCTGGTCGTCGGCATTGGAAAGCACTGCAGCTATCAGATGCGCCGCGTCCTGGTTACGAACTTCGTCGGAAATACTCAGCTCCAGTGTCCGCTCCACGATCTTGGGATCGCGAAATTCAGCCAGGGCGCCGCCTACGTTGTAAAACTGTTCCGGGGAACGCATCTGGCGCATGCCGCTTACATATTTTTCGAATAGCGCTTCATTCCCATAGCGCGCCGCCACTTCTAGAACGTCCTTCGCCATGCTGGGATCCACGGAATTCGGGTCTTTCAGATATTGCTCGGCCAGGCTGGTCGACTGCCGGATCGTCTCCGGATCCTGGCCCACTATGCCCAATATGTGGATCAGGTCGCCGCGCAACGAGTGAGTGTCGGCATTTTCGTTCGCAGCCGGCGTCCAGCCGATTTTCGTCATCATAGGCTGAAAGTTCGTACTCACCCAACCGCGAAATCCGCTGGCGTCAGCCCCTGACAGCAGGTAATCGTTAATGTAGTCCAACTCCGTAGAATAGCTTTCCACCACTGACCGTTGCCCATCCTGATTCAAGGCTGATATCAGGTCCAGAAAGGTGGACATGCTCTCCTGCCCTGAACTCACCAGAGCGGCCTCATCGCGCACCAGAGACATCCTTTCCGCAGTTGTGAGCTCCGTGCCGGCTACGGCGACCAGTTTTTGCAGGTCTGCTTTGTCATATTGTGTGCGGTAGTATCCTGCGGCATTCCCATTAACAAATACCCATGGCGCGCACCCGGCCACTGGGAGCGTCTGCTGCTTCTGGCTCAAGACTTGGCAGAAAGGCTTAGCGCCACCGGACTTCAGGCATACGGGAACCATCCAGATCTGGTCTTTCTTCCCCGCCGCCACCGGATCAGCCCAGAAGCGATTTTGACTAATCGTCACCTGCGTCAGCGGAGGCGGTTTCGTTTCCCTTCTCCTCGACCGTCGTGACCTGCGCACCGGAGCCGGTGTCGTCGGCGGGTTGGCACATGCCGATCTCACCGTGATCAGCGGCTCGCCTCCCTGGTCGATAAATGTGGGCATGATCTTGTCTACCGGGCGCCCAGAGGCTGCGGCCAACGCGTTCCAGAAATCTTCTGCTGTGGCGTTTTGGTAGAGGTACCGGCGCAAGTAGACATTCACGCCGCGGCGAAATACATCCGGACTGACGTACGACTCAAGCATACGCAACACCGCGCCGGCCTTTTCATAGGAAATCTGATCGAAAAGCGCGTTGATTTCTTCCGGAGTCTCAGCCTTGGCGCGGATTGGGTGCGTGTTCACCAGCGCATCCAGCGTGAGCGCGCCGTTTGTCTCCCTGACCGCATCAAGCGTTGCATTCCATTCCGGATGCAGCGCCTGCGACGGCTTGAGCGCCATCCACGTGGCAAAGCCTTCATTGAGCCAGATGTTGTCCCACCATTTCATGGTCACCAAATCACCGAACCACTGGTGTGCCATTTCATGGGCCAGCACCTCAAAAACCTGCTGATGGGCGTCAACCGATGAATTTTGGTCATCGATAAACAGCAGAGACTCGCGATAAAAAATTGCCGCCGTGTTCTCCATGGCGCCGGCTTCAAAATCAGGCACGCCCACAAGATCAAGCTTCCCAAACGGGTACGGAATGCCGTAATACTGGTTGTAAAATTTCAGGATTTCGCCGGCATAACGCAGCGCCGCCGCGCTCAGCGGTTTTTTGTCCGGAGTGCCGCACACGCGAATGGGAATGCTTTCCGCCGTGCCCTCGCTGCATGCAAAATCACCCACCGCCATCGCCACCAGATACGTGGACATCTTCGGTGAAGTTGAAAATTGGATTGTGTGCGTTCCTTCGCCGGGACCGGGCGTATCGGAAATAATGTGCTCGTTAGAGATGGCGGTATCGGCTTTGTCGATAGTCAGCGTGATGTCAAACTTGGCCTTGAACGCCGGTTCGTCAAATGCAGGAAAAGCGCGGCGTGCATCGGTCGACTCAAATTGCGTGACTGCATAATTCCGCTCTTTGGTGCGGGCCAGGTAAAACCCGCGCAGCTTATCGTTGAGCTTTCCAGTGAACTTAATGTGAATCGTGGCTGGCCCCGGCTGCAGGTTATCGGCCACCGTCAGCGTTGCCTGTTCTTTTCCTGGCGCGAAAATCGCCTTTGCTGCCTGGGCTTTACCTTCCTGGGTGACCGTCGCTTCAAGGAATTCCAATTCAATCGCGTTTAGTGTGATGGAGCTTGTGACTTGGTTGACTTCGACATCGATCGTCTCGTCGCCGGCAAACACTGCCTTCTGCAGATCGGGTGTAAACGACAGGCCATAATGTTGAGGAGTGACGCCGTAAGGCAGGCGTTGCGCCCCGGCCAGCAACGGCAGGAACAGCCATATGAGCCAAGCCGATTTTTTCAATAAAGACATTTTGCTCCTTATATAAAAGCGTGCGGGATCAAATTTGCTATCGCGCTGGCGCCTTGCAGGGGTGCTGGGTGATGGAAGGCACCTTGCCATGCTTGACCACAGTCGCGCATAGGCTCGGCCCATATTCCTTGCCATCCCAGTCATAAACCGTTGTTTCCATCTTAGCTGCGCTCACTTCAAACTGGCCCGTAAGAGACGGCATGCCTCTTTTGACGATCTTCATGGGATGGAGTGAGGCATATTTTTCTTTTAACGCCAAGCTGTATCCCTGGCCGTTGCGGAGATACACCAGTGTGTCGCAATTGGCGCCCTGGCAATGGCACGATCCCTGCACCGTTACAATGGTCGCTGCTTCGTGGCCACTGGACCGTACTGGCAAGGCCGTCAATGTCGGCGCATCGCTGGATGCAGCGTCAGACGATTTCGAGCAAGCCGCATCGCGCAGCGCCGCATCCTTCAACTCCGGAGCGAGATCGTCCTGTGCCGCCGGCAAAACCGTCCCGAACACGCCAGTGATTCCTACCAGCAAAACAAAAAAGAAAATAATTCCATATCTATTCATGGGTCTTATATTTATGGGCCTTGAAAGCTTGAATCGTTTTCACCGTATTAGGGGAAGATACCACACGGACGCGCGCCGAAACGTTGTTCAAGCAGATCAGGGGCGTTCAGGCATGGCGGAATTTCAGTCCCCGGCAGCCACAACTCACCTTGCGGCCCCACCGCCACCGCAGTCTCTTTAAAGTCTGCATTGGAGAGCGCCCGCAACACCGGCAGGATTTTCATATCTGAGTCCATCTTCGGCCCCCCCGGCTTTTCCTGTTTCACCGGATAGACTTTGCCGCGAAGAAACGTTCCATCCCCGCCCAGATGAGCTTCCAGCACCAGAGAAAGCCCATTCTCCGCGCTCAGATTGAATGGCCCATACGTGGCAAAGTTTCCCAGCGAGTAAGCGATTAGCCTGCCGTGATAAATCTCCATTGCGCGGACAACATGCGGCCCTGAGCCGAGCACCAAATCAGCGCCGGCATCGATTGCCGCATGAGTAAAACGACGCAGATCGCCGCGATCTTCGCCAAGAAACGTTTCGTCACCTTCCAGCACGTGTTGGTGCGTAGCACCCTCCGCTCCGCCGTGAAAGCCGACGATTAGCAAATCGGATTCAGCTCTCAAGGAGCGGATCGCCTGCAACGAGTCATCGAGGTCAAGAAAGTTGTACGCCCCGGGATATGTGGCAAAGGCGATGATCGCGATCCTTCTGCCCTTCACCGTGAGGCGTGCGATGTCACCGACTTCGCCGGTGTGCGCAATCTGCATGGCGTCCAGCACCTGCCGCGAACTGGCGCGGCCTTCCAGGCCAAAATCCATTGCATGATTGTTGGCCAGTCCCATAGCGGTGAATCCTGCGTCTTTCAGATACTTGCCATAACGGATGGGCACGCGAAAGGCAAAACACGTTCCTATCTTTTTGCCCCGACACTTGGGTGAGTCGCCCCCGTCAACCATCGGGCCTTCCAGATTTCCGTAGACAATGTCGCCACGCTTGAGGAACGGCGTGACCTCCGCCAGCAAATCGGCGCCATCGTTCGGCGGCAATGTCGAGTCGTCAGGAAACGCAGTTCCCAGCATCACGTCGCCCACTGCGGTAACCACGATCTCGTCATATAGACTTGGCGCACGCACACCGTTATCGGCGTTCGTCGGCGGCACTGCGGGCGAAGGCGATGGTTGCTGTGTTGGGATAGGCTGGGCTGAGACTGGCTGGGGCCCTGGCGAAGACGGAGGCGCTGTCGCGGCTGCCGGAGATGGAGGAGTGGGCTGCGCAATAGGCGGCTGCGTCTCCTGCGAGGATTGAATCATCGCTGTGCAGGGCTGCGCTGCGCTCAAGACAATGAAGAACGCAGCCCACCCCATCCACGAATAGGTTCGTATCAGGGCGCGGGCCCAGCCCATGCCTTCAGGCATGGGTGAGCGGAGCGAAAAGTGCCGCTTGAAATAGAAAGTGGGCTTTAGCCCCTGAGAAGTCATTACGCGTTTTTGCCCACTACTCTCCCTGCCACCACCATTTCAGCACAGCGGTCCCAGGCAAACCAATAAGCGATTTCCCTGTAGTCTTTCACGTCAAAAACCACTATGTCCGCGTCTTTCCCGGCTTCCAGGCTGCCTTTCCGCTCTTGCAGCCGCAAGGCACACGCGGCGTTGATCGTCGCTGCGGCAATCGCCTCTGCCGGCGTCATCTTCATATGGGTGCAGGCCAGAGAGAGGACGAAGGGCATGCTCGGCGTGGGCGAGGTGCCGGGATTGTAGTCTGTGGCCAGCGCCACCGGCACGCCGGCTTCGACCAGACGCCGCGCGTCAGGAAACTCTTTGTGGCCAAGAAAATAATTTGCTCCCGGCAGCAGGACCGCCACCGTCTCACCACGCGCCAGCAGTGGAATATCTTCAGGCTGGACGCAATCCATGTGATCGAACGACGCCGGCTGATGTTCCAGGAGCGGAGCCAGCCTCGACGCTGTGAACTGGCAGACATGCGCGCGTGTCCCTAAGCCGTGTTTGCGCGCCGCAGCTAGCACTCTTTCTGATTGCTCCAGGGTGAACGCGCCTCGGTCGCAAAAAACGTCAACGTATTTTGCCAGCTTCTTTTTTGCAACCAGCGGGATCATTTCCTCGCAGACTTTGCGCACATATTCATCCGCTTTACCGGAAAATTCCTGCGGGACCACATGAGCCGCCAGCAGCGTGGGCACAACCGTTCCCGGCCAGTGTCGCGCAGCGTCTCGAATTGCCTCCAACGACTTGACCTCATCTTCCGTGGTCAGGCCATAACCGGATTTGGCCTCGACCACACTGGTACCTTGCTCCAGCATTGCGTTGAGTGCCTTAAGCACTTTCTTGCTTAACTCGCCGCGGCTCGACCGGCGCACCGCCGTCACGCTGGATCGAATTCCGCCGCCTGCCGCCGCAATCTCTTCATAGCCCGCGCCGCCGATGCGCTTCTCAAAATCCACCAGCCGCGGCTCGGCAAACACCGGATGCGTGTGGCAATCGATCAGGCCCGGAGTCACCACTCGTCCCTGGCAGTCGAGCTCTTTTAGTTTTCGGCGATTTGTCCTCAGCCACGGATCGCGTAGCAGCTCGCGCTGCGACCCGGCGGCAAGAATTTTCCCGGCCGCGCAAAGGACCGCTGCGTCCTCGATCACGCCGACGTCTTTGAGCGCCGGGCCGCGTCGAGGTGCAGCTTCGCCACGCAGCGTAACCAACTGGCTGATGTTAGTAATCAGAAGATAAGGATTGGCTGTTTTTGTCGTCAAATGAAAACTTTCGAACACGCGTGTCAGACAAGTCTTTAGTGTCCTTTGTGGTTAAGTCCCTTGCATCGGCACCTTCACGCCCTTCTTCTCCGCGAAACGTTCCGCTTCTTCATACCCGGCGTCAACATGCCGAGCCACGCCGATTCCTGGATCGTTGGTCAGCACGCGTTCAATGCGTTTTGCCATCGCGTCTGTTCCGTCAGCGACTGTAACCTGCCCCGCGTGCAATGAATAGCCAATGCCCACTCCGCCGCCGTTGTGGACCGAAACCCAGCTTGCGCCGCTGGCGGTGTTGAGCAAGGCATTGAGCAAGGGCCAATCGGCTACGGCGTCACTGCCGTCTTTCATGCTTTCGGTTTCGCGATAAGGCGATGCCACTGAGCCACAATCGAGGTGGTCGCGTCCAATCACGATAGGCGCCTTGATCTTGCCTTTTTTGACGAGGCCATTCATGGCCAGTCCGAACTGCGCGCGTTCGCCATAGCCCAGCCAGCAGATTCGCGCGGGCAAACCCTGAAACTTGATGCGCTTGCGCGCCAGGTTGATCCAGCGGCTGAGAATGCGGTTCTGAGGAAACATTTCCAGCACAAGATCGTCAGTCACTGCAATGTCAGCGGGATCGCCTGAGAGTGCAACCCAGCGAAACGGCCCGCGCCCTTCGCAAAAAAGAGGACGAATATACGCCGGTACAAAACCGGGAAAATCATACGCATTCTTTACGCCGCGCTGGAAGGCAAATGTGCGAATGTTGTTGCCATAATCAAACGTTACGCTGCCCATCTTCTGTAAACGCAGCATGCCTTCCACGTGACGCGCCATGGCATCCAGCGACCGCTCCAGATACGCTTTGGGATCGCGGGTGCGCAGTTCCAGCGCTTGCTCCAACGCCATGCCATTGGGCACATAGCCGTTCAATGGATCGTGCGCGGACGTCTGGTCTGTAAGGATGTCCGGCAGCACGCCGCGATCCGCCAGTTCAGGAACCACGTCGGCACAGTTGCCCACCAGCCCAACCGAAATTGCTTCTTTCTTGCGCACCGCATTCTTCAAAATGCGCAGGGCTTCATCCAGATTGTTGACCATGAAGTCGCAATAGCCGGTCTTCAGCCGCTTCTTGATGCGCTCCGCGTCAACGTCAATCCCCAGAAAGCATGCGCCCGCCATGGTCGCGGCCAGTGGCTGCGCTCCGCCCATGCCGCCCATCCCGCCGCTCACCACCAGCTTGCCCGCCAGGTCGCCACCAAAGCTTTTTTCCGCGGCCGCGGCAAAGGTTTCAAATGTTCCCTGAACGATTCCCTGCGAACCGATGTAAATCCACGAGCCGGCGGTCATTTGGCCATACATCATGAGCCCAGCGCGCTCCAGTTCGTTGAACTTCTCCCAGTTGGACCAGTGGCCCACAAGATTTGAATTGGCGATCAACACGCGCGGTGCGTAATCATGCGTCTTAAAAATACCCACCGGTTTGCCCGACTGCACCAGCAGTGTCTCATCGTTATCCAGCGACTTGAGCGATGCAAGGATCGCCTCCAGGCATTGCTGGTTGCGCGCTGCCTTCCCCGTTCCACCATAGACCACAAGATCGCGCGGGCGTTCGCCTACCTCGTCATCCAGGTTGTTCATGAGCATGCGCATGGCAGCTTCCTGAGGCCATGCCTTGCATGTGAGCTCCGTTCCACGAGGAGCCTTCAGCGGCGGCAGATGCTTTGTCTGGATTTCAGTTTCGACTGGCATACCGAAATGGTAGCAGGATTGGACGGCGTTCGAGTAAATAAGGCAAGCTTAGGATTTTTGAAATCCAAAAGTAAATTTCAAATTAAATCAGGGCACAGAAAGTCCCTTCACCAACTGCTATAAGCAGTCCCCTCAGAGCTAATGAGGCTGGAGCCGCTCTTCACGTCGGAAATTCCCGGTGCGGTCTGGTCAATGCTCTCCAGAACATCTTCCTGCACTACTTGCCAGGAATCGGCGGCGTGCGTAAACGGATCTTTGGGGACCGCATGCAGGTAGCCCGCAGTCACAATGTCGTCCAAAGCCTGGGGGGCTTTGCCTTTGTCCTGCGTGTACTGGTCAATCGCCGTGCGCATGTTGTAGAGGTCTTCTTTCAGTACGGCTTCATTGGCGTGCAAGATATGGATCTTGTAGATCGGCACCATGACGCCCAGCAGAATGGAAATCATCGCGCATACGATGATCAGCTCAATCAACGTGAAGCCGCCCTGCTGCCTGCCTTTTGATGGACGAATCATACTTTTACCAATCCTTATATTTCGTGCCATTCAAACCGGTCAGGGTTGACTTGGTGTACACGTCGAATATGTTCTGGCCGCCCCACGAATCAGATTGTGGATCATCCTGCATTGAGCGCAGGCCCCAGTCGTTATTGCCAGTCATGGGGTCGACCGGAATGCGGCGCAAAAACCGCACTTTCTTCCCGCCGCTAACCTCCACCCCGTTCACCAGCGTATCCAAGTCAGGTGGGTAGCCTTCCGTGCCCAACTTGATCTGAAATGCATTCTTTTCCGCAGCGTCCTTATAACGATCAATTGCGCTGCGCATTTCCCAGAGATCTCGCCGCAATTCCACTTCACGCTGACGTCTGACAGTAACCTTCACTACAGGGACCGCGGCGCCCATCAGGATCAGCAGGATGGTAATCACCGCGATCATCTCCATCATGGTGAAGCCGCGCTGCTTTCCCGTGCCGAATCGCCGGTTCCAGGTAGCGCGATCCGCCAGATCAGCTTTTCTCAACTTCATTCAAGACCTTCAGATTCTAGTTTACTGTAACCGCCGCTTGCGATCCCAGCGCATCCAGGGGCTGATTCTGGCTGTTGCGAGCGCCCGGAACAGCAATCGATATCGCGGCTTTTCCCTTGGCTTTGGCCGTGAACACCAGATTAAACACCACGCCATCGCCGGAGACTCCTGCCATTCCCGGAGGCCGTTGCGCCGTGATCTGCAGCTTGCCTGAAACAGAATCGTCGCGATTCACCAGAATGACCTGCTGCCCGTCTTTGGCCAGGAAATCGCCATTCGTAACGCTGTTGAATTGCACAACCTTGGGGTCATACGTGATCTGGATCGGAACTGCCGCAATGTCCTGGCCATGCGACAGGACGACCGAGATCGGAAACGTGCTTCCCTGTTGAGGCGACGAATTCGCTGGATCAAGCCGCAAACCCACCTGTCCCGGCTTTAATGTTTGCGATGCTGCAGGTTGGTTCGCCGTTGCCGGAGCCACTGACTGGGGTTGAGCTTGTGGACCCAGCTGCGGTTGTGTCTGCGGTTGGGCGGGTATCTGGGTTGCCGGCTGCCGAGCCGGGGTAACCGGCGCCGGAGCTGCCGGCTGTGCAGTTGTGGCTGTAGCGGGCGGGGCCGGGGTGCTGGGTGTGGCCGGCTTGGCCGCTATGCGCAGATCGATGCCGCTACCGGTGCCCACGTCAAATGCGCGCCGGTTCAGATCGGAAAGTGATTGCCCGCGGACGATGTGCGGTATCAGGAGAAATACCAGCTCATTTGTGATGTGTTCTTTTTGCGTTGACGTAAACAGGTACTTCAGGAGCGGAATCTCACCGAGAAGTGGTGTGCCGCTGGTGGTTTTTGTGTCCTGCACCTCCAAAATACCGCCAAGCAGATTGGTTTCTCCGTCCATCAGCCGTATGGTATGCTCCACTTTTTTTGTGCTGATGATTGGCTGCGTAACGCCTCCAATGGTCTCCGATCCGTTCAGGTTGGATATTTCCAATGACGTTTTCAACGTCACTTGACCGTTCGGATGCACACGCGGCGTAATTTCCATCTTCACGCCCACATCGGTGTATGTGAATTGCGTATTCACGCCTACCGCTCCCACGGCCGTGCCCACGCCGAGCGGCGTACCGAATGAACCGGTGGCGATCGGGATTTTGTCCGCGATCGTCAGGGTCGCTTTCTCGTTGTCCGTGGCGCGAACACGCGGGCTCTGGATGATGCGGGTATCGGCATCAGAAAATAACGCTACCGCTTTCAGGGGATCAATGGTCACAGCGTAATTGGTGGAATTCAGGTGCTGCAGGTCGTTGAAGTTCAGCGGACTGCCTGTGTTTGCTGTGGTGGTTGTTCCCGTTCCTGTTCCGGTTCCGGTACTGGTCGTCGTATTTACGCCCTGAAGGGCCACGGTGGCATTTTGCGGCGGCGTGATTCCAAGATTGCGCAGCTTGTCGCGCCGAACCTGCGCCACGACCACATCAACAATCACTTCCGGCTTGGGCTTATCGATGTCGTCAATCATTTTCGAGGCCAGCGCCAGTTGGTCTGGCGTGCCCTTGATGACAATCGCGCTCTGTGACGGGACCTGCTGAATGCGCTGCACCTCAAGCACGGTGCGGATGGCGTTCACGATGTCCTGAAGGTCGGTGGCGCCGGAGACGTTACCCAGATAAAAAGTCTTGACTACGTTCTGCTCCAGTTCGCGGCGCTTGGCCTGCGTATCCTGGGCGACAAAAATTGTATTGGGGGTAACTGGGCGCCAAAAGGTCCGCGATTCCAGGGCTATGATATCGAGCGCTTCCTGCAAGTTCACTTTTTGCAGTTTTACGGTAAGGCGGCGCGAAGTGTAATCCGGATCGAATAGGACATTGATGTTGGCCAGCTTGCCGATGGTTTCATAAAGCACCTTGGAATCGTCGGTCATTTCCAGCGCGCTCAACGGTACGTCAGGAATCTGGGCCAGGGAGACGGGAGCACTGGCGCTCTCCAGTCGTTTGCGCAGCGGATCTTCTTCTTCTTCGCTGCTTCGCGACGGTGGGCTTGGTTGCGCCCCGCCGGGAGCCGACTTCTGCATCATCTCCTGGGTGCGCCGGATCTCCTGTGCCGCCAGTTCGTTGCTGGGATCAATCTCCAACGCCTGCTGGAAAAGAGTCAACGCGTCTTGCAGACTGCCCTGTTCGCGGAGCTTCTGTCCCCGCTTGACCTTGCTGGCCGCCGCCAGAAAGCGCACTCGCTCAAACGGCACCCGGTATTTCAACTCCTCGGGCCTTTGCTGGTATGCAGCTTTGTAAAATTCATACGCGGCCTCATAGTCCTGCCGCGCTTCCGCCTTCACCCCTTTTTGGAACAGGGATTTGGCCGATTCCGCGGCAGACAAAATAGCCGCAAAGATTAGTAATATCGTGAGGGTTGCCGTTACCTTCCTCATACGCTCCTGCTCATCTTGGCTTTTTACTTAAGTCCTTTTTTGTCAGGGAAATAGTGGGGGCACTACCCGTCCGTCTTGCTCAGAAATAGACTTTTCGGAAGCCAGATTATACACCCAAGTCGGGTGCATTACCTAGAACGACTTCACTAGCCGAATTTGCATTGTGTTAGCATAAAAAGTTTGCCGTGTGCGGCAGATATCCGCTATGGCCCGCCAAACCACTCATCAGACCGAGCCGAACAAGCCCAAAAACGTAAAGCGCGATCCGGTCGCTTCGGGCGAGCGCGACGCCTCGTTCAACCGCTCCGCGGGCCATAACTACTTTCTTGAAGACAAACTTGAGACCGGCATCGTCTTAACCGGTTCTGAGGTCAAATCCATCCGCGCCGGCCGGGCCAACCTGAAAGATGGCTACGCTCTGCTTAAAGACGGCGAACTGTGGCTGCTCAACGCGCACATTGGCGCATATGAAAACGCAGGCTACGCCGGCCATACGCCCCTTCGCACACGGAAGCTGCTAGTGCACTCAGAGGAACTGCGCAAACTCCAGGACAAAACGCAACAGCGCGGCTATACCCTGGTGCCCACGCGCATGTACTTCAAAAACGGTAAGGTCAAATGTGAGATCGCGCTGGCCAAAGGCAAACAAAGCTGGGACAAACGTGAAACCGAACGCCGGCGCACCGCCGATAAGGAAGCGCGCGAAGCCATCGCTCGCTCAAGAAAAGGATAAGCTAAGACCTTCATTTGCTGACAGGAGCACGAACGCTATTTATGGATACTCATCTGATTGCCGCGAACTTTGCCGAAGTTGAGACCGAATGCCTGGTCGCAATCGCTTTGGACCACGGAAACAAACAGAAAAATGAACCCCGCCTGGCTGTCAAAGATCCGGCATTGGAAAAAGCCGTGGCTGATTTGATCACCAGCGGCGAACTCACCGGCAAGGCTTATGAAACTGTAATGCTGCACCGTCCGCAGGGGCTGAAAGCTAAAAGACTGCTGGTCGTCGGCGCAGGCAAGGCAAAGAACTTCAGCTCGGTTGAGCTGCGCAAGGCTGCTGGGACCGCTATTCGCGCGCTCAAACCGAAGATGATCAAAAGCTGTACTGTTGTGGCGCCTGAGCTTCAAACCAGCGCTGAGGATGCGGTGCGTTCCATCGTCGAAGGCGCTCTGGTCGCCGATTTCGATCCTGACACCTACCGCAGCGACCGCAAAGATCTCAGCGTGAAAGAAATGACCATAGCCGCTCCCGCCGGTTCAGACCCGGCAAAGCTCCAGCGCGCTCTGGAACAGGCTCGGATCATCGCCGAGTCGCAGAATTTTACCCGCGAACTCGTCAATGAACCCAGCAACCGTCTCACTCCAACCATACTGGGCGATCGCGCCAAGAAGATGTGTGAGAGCGTTGGCCTGAAATGCGAATTGATGGGCCCGGACAAAATCAAGGAACTCAAGATGGGCGCATTCTGGAGCGTTGCCCAGGGTTCTGACGAAGAGCCCCGCCTGATCGTAATTCGCTATGAGCCTCAATCCACGCCCGGAAAACCCGTGCCGGAAAAACCTGTGCTCGGCCTCATCGGCAAGGGCGTCACCTTCGATACCGGAGGTATCTCCATCAAGCCCGCCGACGGTATGGAGAAGATGAAATATGACATGGCTGGCGGCGCTGCCATGATCGGCGCCATGCGTGCCATTGCGCTACTGAAGCCGAACGTCAAGGTCATCAGTATTGTTTGCGCCACTGAAAACATGCCCAGCGGCAAAGCACAGAAACCGGGCGACGTGCAGATCGCCATGTCCGGCAAGTCGATTGAAATTATCAATACTGACGCCGAAGGCCGCCTCGTTCTGGCTGACGGGCTGCATTACGCTCGCACTCTCGGCTGCACTCACCTGATCGACGCCGCTACCCTTACCGGGGCTTGTGTGGTCGCGCTGGGCGGAGTCAATGCCGGCGTCTTCGCCAATGATGAAGATGTTTACCAGAACTTCACTCGCGCCCTCCAGCGTTCAGGAGAAAAGTTCTGGCGGCTGCCCCTGGATACCGAATACCTCGATATGATCCGCTCCAACATCGCCGACATCATGAACACCGGCGGACGCTGGGGTGGCGCCAGCACCGCCGCCGTTTTCCTTAAAGAGTTCGCCGACGAAACTCCCTGGATCCATCTTGATATAGCCGGCACCGCATGGATTGACGACAACAAGAGCTGGATCGCTAAGGGTCCGTCGGGTATTGCCGTGCGCAGTCTGGTGGAGTTTGTGCGGAGCTTTGAGGGGAACAGTAACTAGCGCCATTTTTACGGCCGATTTGCAGGACACACAAACAACTGAATCTGCATTATGGGTCAGCCATATGGCCAACTTCAGTGGCACCAACAAATCGAGCCTACCCCGTGAGGGGTGGGTAAGTGTAAGAAATCACCCAAAGCCCGATTGGCAGCACAAACCCGGTCACTTGCACCCGAAGCTGGTTACCTGGGTAACACTTTAGTCGTCACTTTAGCCGAAGATAATTTGCATTCCTGAGCGAGCTGACGGACAATCCGCTCAGCCCTCCTATCCCAACAATTCAGCCAGTCTGAAACCTTACGCCCATCAACTCCCACATCAGGATGGTAAGGAGAAAGTATGAAACAGTCTTTTGCTATTGCAGTCATGTTGCTTTTTGGCCTGGCCATGGTCGCCCAGGACAACCACGACAAAAACAAAAAGGACGATTCCAAGACCGTTCAGTCATCGCAAAAAAAGCACGACAGGGACCACGACGATGACCAGGATGAGCACGGCAGGAAGGCAATGAAATTTACGCAAGACGGCGATTTCGCCTCAATCTCAGCCTCCACCGGTCCGGGAGCAAGCCTCAATATGAACGTCTCCCGCGGCTCCAGTTCGACTTCGCCAACCTCAACATTTCTGAATTTCACCTCGTTCCAGTTGTCTGCAGATAACAATACCGAGACCTTCACCAACATCTTCGGTGAGATTCCCAACAGCGCTTTCATCGGCACCACCACCAAAAGCCTCGTCCTTGACCTTGACACCAGCACTCTGGACCCAGCCACCTCCTCAAGCACTACTTGTACCGTCGACTTGAACGCCCTGACCGTGGTCTGCGGACCTGGCACGCTGGGCACGATTCATCTGGAATTTCAGGAAAATGGCGTGCAGGCAACACGCATTTTGAATCTGGTGGAAGAAGATATTCTGGGGCCGGTGACCACACTGATCCACTCCAATTCAGATAATGGTACGGCGAATGTGCAAGGCGCTATCTTTGGCGTTCCGCTATCAAGCTCGGCCGCTTCGGTGGGCGTGAACCACAGCTCATCGGTGCAGATCACAAGGCAGTAACGAAAAAACGTCAGCGGGTGAACGCCTTTAATGTACTTGGGGATGTGACTGGCCACAGCAAGTAATTGTGGCCCGTCACGTCCTCATTGCTTTTGCGCCGATATTGAATGACAGTGCTGATGAACATCCACATTTTGCGGATTCTGGTTTCACATCACTGCCGGCGCATCAATGCCCATCAATGCCAGGCCCTGCATGAGCGCCCGCCGTACGACTGCTGCTGTGGCCAGCAGAAAGCGTTTCCGCGCCTCGTCGGTCTCGGTGAGAATATGGTGCTTGTGGTAGAAGTTGTTGAATTGCTGCGCCAGTTGAAACGCATATTTGGCCGCGTAAGCCGGTTCGGCGGTGGCAATGCACTGCTCCACCGTGCTGGAAAGCTGCCCGGCCCGCAGCCATAGCTCCCAGAGTTCGTCGTCTTCCTTGAGGAAGCGCAAATCAATTTCGCCGGTCAGGATTTCTTCCGCATTCAGCCCGGCTTTGCGGAAAATATTTGTCGCCCGCACAATGGCATATTGCGCGTATGGACCGGTCTCGCCTTCGAAGCTCAGTGCTTCCTTAAAGTCGAATGCAATCACCGAATTCTTGGTGAACTTGAGCATGAAATAGCGCAGCGCGCCGATCGCAATTTGTGCTGCGATGCCTTGCCGTTCTGCCTCGCTCATCTCCGGATGCCGTGAATCAACTTCTTTTTGGGCGGCTGCAATCAGCGAGTCCAGCAGATCGTCGGCCTTGACGCCAAAGCCCTTGCGCCCTGAAACCTCGATATAAGCCTTCTTTTGGTCTTCCTCTGACACTTCATATCCCAGTTCCATCGCGCAGCGCGGCGTCAGCGCCACCATCTCATAAGAAAAGTGGTGATAGTTCTCGGCCTGCTCGGCGTAACCCAGCCCACGGATCGCTTCAATCACGTTGTTCTGCGGATCGGCCTGACGGGAATCGATCACGTTGTAGATCGCGTTCACCCCGCCAAAATGCGGATGGTCGGTCTCGCCGGTCTCCGCCGAGATCCACACCTGTCGCCCATCGGGGTAGCGATAAAAACGTTGATAGCCGAAATCGCGACCCAGCAAACCAAACTTCCAAAGATGGTAAGCAATATCCTTTCCAACGTAGGTCACTGTGCCATTGGAGCGCACGATCACCTTGGCATCTTCATCCGGGCCGTCTTTATTCTGACCACCTTTGGCTTCAGGAGCATCATTGCCTTCCGCTGCGGATTGCCGTTTGGCGGTTTGCGACCCAGAAGCCCGCTTCATTACCCAACAGCCCTTGTTCTTGCCTTCAGTCTCAAAGTAGAGCACGCCCTTTTGCTTCAACTGCTCAAATGCTGACTCCCAGAAATGCAGATGAAGAATTTCGCTCTCTTGGGGCAGGAAGTCATACTCAATGCTCAGCCGCTGCATGGTTTCCAAATGGCGTTGAATAACCGCATGTGAAATTAGGCCGGCGATTTCTGCCGGTTCGTTCCCGCCACGTTCGATATCGTGCAAAGTTTGCAGCCGAAGCTTGAGGTTCTCCTTGCTTTCTTCATACCATTGCGAAACCCGCGCATAGAGGTCCCAGCAGTAATAATCAAACGGCTTGCCATTGGGAGGTGTGCTAATCAGCTTCTCAATCCCACTCTTCCCTTTTTTCTCCAGATATAAGAAGCCCACCACAACGTCCGCCACCTGGACACCGGTGTTGTCGATATAGTTCTGCACGTCCACATGCGCGCCTGCCGACTGAAGCAAGCGGACAAACGTATCGCCCAGAATCGCATTGCGCAGGTGGCCTATGTGGGCTGCTTTGTTGGGATTGATGCTGGTGTGCTCCACCAGAATCTTTTTCCCCGTGGCCGATCCCTGCTGCCCCTCCGATTTCGGCCGCAACAAGAGCCGCGCCGCTTCCTCGCGATTCAGCCGGGCGTTGATGTAACCCGCGCCAGCGACCTCAAACTTCTCAAACCCCGGGACCTGTCCCATCCCCGCCACAATCTCCTCGGCGATTTTCCGCGGCGGCTTGCGCAGCTTCTTGGCCAGTTCAAAACTCAACGGCAGCGCATACTCACCGAGGCCGACGCTGGGCGGCTGGTCCACCACTATGCGCGGCAGTTCAACATCATATTGGCGCTTCAGAAGGTCGCGAACCCGCTGGATAAGCTGCTGCTGTAGTTGCAGGTACAAGTGTTTGCCTTTGCCTGGCTGAGATTTAGCGGCCGGGGCCCATCAGGCCGTAAGTTGATGATGAAAAAGGCGATTATAGCAAAGTTGAAGAGAACGTCTTTTCAAGACAAAACAGAAAACTATGGAACCATTTTTCCGTTTCTCAATGTCCATCGCAGGAGCAACTACCCAGAAGCCCGTTTATGGATAGTTTCCGGGCGGTGACAACTCGGCCAGAATTCACAGGACTCTGGGCCTACGAGTATTTAGACGTGCATTCATCGAGGCTTCATGCAAACGAAGCACGAGGCTTCAATGACTTTAGCAGGCCCCCTTTAGCAGATCCGACAATCACGGCTGGAAGCGCAGCGCTAAAATACGACGAAATGGACGAAGCCACGATACGCGCATTTATTCCTCTCGCAACGCGACCATGGGATCCACTCGGGTGGCCCGCCATGCGGGAATGACAGTGGCGGCGACCGCCACCGCCGCCAGCAGTGCCGACACTGCGCCAAAGGTGACCGCGTCAGTCGTAGTAACCCCGTATAACAGGCTGGCCATCACGCGAGTCAACCCGGCTGCGCCAACCAGACCCACCGCTATTCCAATCACCGCCAATTCCATTCCCTGCCGGACCACTAGCCGGATAATGTTCCCGGGCCGCGCGCCCAACGTGACCAGCACGCCGATGTCGTGCGTGCTCTGTGTCACCAGATGCGACATCACACCATAGAGACCCACCGCTGCCAGCAACAATGCGAATACTGCAAATGCTACCAGCATCGTGCTCGAAAAGCGTTGCCGCGCCAGCGAATCGTACAGACGTTCCTGCATCGTCCGGATTCCGTAAACCACCACGGTCGGATCGACAGTGTGAATTTCGTCCACGATCGCGGAAGATAATCCGGTCGCGTCGGATGACGTTCTCACCGCCAGGAACATACCATTTCCGGGCTGCTGCTGTTGTGGGAAATAGGTTGCAATCTTTCCATCCGTCTCCAGGCCGTATTGTTTGACCACGCCCACCACACCCACAATCGTGATGGGCTTCTTGGGATCGAACCACAAGTGTTTTCCGATAGGATCGCTGTCTGGCCAGAAGCGCTGCGCGAATTTTTCGTCGATGATGACCAACTGCGGCATGTCCGCGGTGTCATGCTCGGAGAAAAATCGCCCTTTGCGTAACGGAATCTCCATCGTCCGAAAATAATCCGTGCTCGCGATTCGCAGGTCCACTTGCAACTCCTGCCCCGGTGGCGGCGTATAACCCTCCACGTTGATGCCTCCCCAACCCACCGATCCCGACAGCGGTAGTGCTGATACCACGCCTTCCGCCACCACGCCCGGCAAATGGGCTATGCGGCTTTCGATTTGCTGGTAGAAACTGGCCACTACCTTGTCCTGGCGGTACTTCGGGTCGCTGGCGGAAACTTCCATGGTCAACACGCGTTCCGTGGTAAATCCCGGCGCCACGCTTTGCAACCGTATAAAGCTGCGAATCAACAGCCCGGCTCCGATCAACAACATCAGCGAAAGAGTCACCTCGGAAATAACCAGCAACCCCCGCAAACTGCGCCTTCTTACGTGTAGACCACCATCACTCTGCCCGGTGCGTCCACCCGCTTTCAGCGAGGTGTTCAGATCCACCTTGATGGCGCGCCACACTGGCGCCACGCCAAACAATACGCCAGTCGCCAGCGCGACCCCAAGCGTGAACGCCAGAACAGTGCCGTTGATAGCGATGTCCTCCAAGCGCGGAATATTCCCCGGATTCATCGTGCGCACAACCGAAAGGCTCAATTGAGCGACCGCGAGACCAGCGACCCCACCAAGAAATCCCAACAGAATGCTCTCTGTGAGTAGTTGTCGCGCCAACCGCTGCCAGCCGGCTCCCAAAGCCGTGCGGATGGCCACTTCCTTCTCGCGTCCCGCCGCACGTGTGAGCAGCAGGTTCGCCACGTTGGCACAGGCGATCAGCAACACCAGCCCCACCGATCCCAGCAACACCAGCAGTGCCCGGCGTACATCGCCCACCACTTGCTCCTGCAGACCTACAACGTGCATGCCAAAGCTGGCGTCGCGCTTGTCCTTCTCGCGGATACGGCCGGCAATCACGTCAATGTCGGCCTGCGCCTTTTGCACGGAAACACCTGGTTTCAGCCGTACCATAATGTTGTAGTTTTCGTCGCCCCTGTTTTTCACAGCGTCGGCTCCCAGGGGCAAGGGCAGAAAGAGGTCCATCTTATCCATGGGGCCTTCCGACGGCATCACTTCGGCGTTCAGCATGAAACCGCGTTGCAGTACGCCTGCCACGGTGTATGGCTTCCCATTGAGCACGATCGTCTTGCCTATGATGCCCCGGTCCGAATTGAACAATCGCTTCCAGATGCGGTCGCTAAGAATGGCCACGGCCGCTGGACCGGGCTTGTCATCTTCCGGCAATAACAGACGGCCAAGGAGAGGCTTTGCGCCCAGCATCTTCAACAGGCTGGATTGCGTGCGCATTCCGTCGACCCGCTCAGGCTGTTCCCGTCCGGTCAGAGTGAAGGTCCGGCTCTGTGCAAGTGCCATCAGCTCGAACGAATGGTTCTCGTTCTGGACATCGAGGTACTCCCCCGGCGACGGCCAGTCGCGCAGAATGCCGATATTTGGAGAATGAAGCCACACGGCAGCCAGCCGATCCGGCTCCGGATAAGGCAACGGACGCAGGATGAGTGCGTCGACTACGCTGAAAATGGCAGAATTGGCGCCGATTCCAATGGCCAAAGACACCACGATCACCAACGTCACCATCATGTTCTTACGAAGCGTTCGCAAGGCGTAGCGAAGATCCTGGAATAAGGTGTGCATCATCCCTCCCGCGATTTCGTTGAACGATAATATGACAATCCCCCCGAGTTTCGGACAGGAATTTCACTGGAATTCAGCCGCCACTCCTCGCAGCGTCGCGATGGATTGATATATACAACCACGGGATTATTTTGGATGCTCTACCAGTTTTGCAGACTGGCCCATTGGATGCCCTCCCAGTGGGCCGCGTGGTTCAGTGGATCAGAGGATCTCGATTCGAGTGACGAACAAGCCTGAGGTTATGTCTAGCAGAATGCTGAAAACTAAAATTTGGCGGGAGCTGCAAAAAAATATCGCGTTTAAATTCGATATGCGCTCCGTGAGTTTCGGGTGAGCATTTAAGTTGTCCAGAAACGAGCGGTTTCGGGTTTTTCAGCAGCTGCTAGGACGCACTGCAGACGACGCGAGCCAGAAGTCGGCCTTCTGGGGAAGTCGCGCTTCAGGATTGTGACCAGATCACGAGCAACTCGGAAGTTACAAGCGACGGTGTGCAAACTTGCCTGGAGGTGGATTTATGAGATAGGTTCTAGCATCTGTTTCAGTGAAGGTCGCTTCACCCGATGGAGAACCCTTGTTACGAGGCTTAAAAGCTGTTTTGTGAAAATCAGCAGCCAAGAATGCTGGTTGAGGCTTGGAAATCGCTTTAGCGCATCAGTGAATTCAGCAGATGAACTGACCAACGCTTCGATGCCTCGACGCCAAGAGGGCACTTGACACAGGCGAATAAAATACGATATAAAGAAGTGTGCGCCCTTTGCAGGCAAAGGGCGAGTTCTTTGAAAACCGAATGGATGCATAGGAGCTGGGATTGCGCCCCTCTGCCGGTTCTTGGGTGGATTGGGTGGGCTTGGGTGAAATTGGGTGGAAGCCGGGGGTAGGGGGCGGGGGTGAGGTTGATTGGACTGGATCGTTGAAACCACAGGCTTTAACGCTGGGAGAGCGTAAAAATCAACCCAATATCCCGCTGAAAATCACCGTAAATCAGGCTCGATATCGAGAAACAAGCAGAGGGTCGTTGCCCTGACACAACAGGATTGCCATTCAACCCGACCGGCCCATTCCTCTCTTCCGCTGGTTTGACGCCACTCACGGCTGAACCTATGATGGAAATTTTAGGCCCTCATGCGTATTGCCTACCTAGAATGCTTTTCCGGAATCAGCGGCGACATGTTCCTGGGTGCGCTGCTCGACGCCGGAGTTCCGCCTGAGCTTCTCACGCGCACTGTAGAAGCCCTGGGGGTGGACGCGCGTCTGGAAATCTCGCGCGTCGACCGTAGCGGCATCAGCGCCACCAAGCTTGATGTAATTGCCGCCGGGGAGAAAGAGCTGCCGCGGGAAGAATTCTGGGAGAAAGAGTCCACGGATCAAGGACCAAAAACCGCCGAGCTCGAACATGCTCATTTACATTCTCACTCGCACGAGCACGCGCTTTCACACGGTTCCGAGCTTGGTCACGCCCATTCGCACGCCCACGCGCATGAACACCCGGCAGATCATTCGCACTCGCATCGCGGGCTGAAAGAAATCCGCCAGATCATTAACGCCGCCGCCATCAGCCAGACGGTTAAGGACCGTGCCATCAAAATCTTCGAAGCTCTGGGTGCAGCGGAAGCAAAGGTCCACAACTCCGATATCGAGAAAATCCATTTCCATGAAGTAGGCGCGATCGACGCTATCGTTGACATCGTCTGTGCCTCAGTCGGGGCGGAAGCGCTAGGCGTGGACGAATGGATATGCTCTCCGCTGAATGTAGGGGGCGGCACCGTGGTTTGTGCTCATGGCGCCTTCCCTATCCCTGCTCCGGCCACGCTGGAGTTGTTAAAGAAAGCTCCGGTCTATTCCGGCGAAATCCAGAAAGAGCTGGTGACGCCCACCGGCGCAGCCATCATTAGCGTGCTCGCTTCGCGTTTCTCCGGTTTCCCTGCCATGAAAGCGGAGAAGGTCGCCTACGGCGCAGGAACACGCAATTTTAAGAAATTTCCCAACGTGCTTCGGCTCACGGTGGGTGAAACGGTTGCGCAGCAGGAATCACCATTTCCTGTGGAAGAGATCACCGTATTGGAAGCGAACATTGATGACTTGAACCCTCAGGTCTTCGGTTATGCCATGGAGCGGGCCTTGCAGGAGGGCGCTCTGGACGTTTTTGGCACTCCGATCCAGATGAAGAAGAGCCGTCCGGGCATGCTTCTGACAGTTTTATGCCGGACAGAAGACAGCCAGCGCTTGACGAAGTTGGTCCTGGCCGAAACCACCACGCTGGGTGTCCGCATGCGGCGGGAAACCCGCGCAGCCCTGGCGCGCCATTATGTGAACATCAGCACCAGATGGGGCGATGTCCGCATCAAGCTGGCCAACCTGAACGGCAGTATCAGCAACTACGCTCCTGAGTATGAGGATTGCCGCCGTATCGCGAAAGAGCAGAATGTGCCATTGAAGACAGTCATGCAGGAAGCCATAAAGATCTACCTGGAAAAACTCAATGGATAAGGGCCGGAAGTTTTACATTACAACGCCCATTTATTACGTGAACGCGCGGCCGCACATCGGCCACGCTTACACCACGCTAGTATGCGACGCCATTGCCCGGCGCAAACGCATGCTGGGCTATGACACATATTTCCTCACCGGCACGGACGAGCACGGACAGAAGATTGAGCGCTCCGCGGTCGCCGCCGGCAAAACACCCAAGCAGTTTGCCGATGAAGTCTCCGAGCTCTTCCGCGCACTGTTTGAGAAGATGAACATTTCCAACGACGATTTCATCCGCACTACTGAACCTCGGCACAAGCGCGGCGCACAGGAGCTATGGAAGCGCATTCAGGAAAAGGGTTTCATTTATAAGGGCACTTACAGCGGACAATATTGTGTTTTTGATGAACTTTATGTCGACTCCGTCGGCCCTGGCGCTCCCTGCCCGGAGTGTGGCCGCCCCACCGAAACCGTCAGCGAAGAGAACTACTACTTCAAGCTCTCAGCCTTTGCCGATAAGCTGCTGGCGCATTACCAGCAGAATCCCGGCTTCATCCGCCCCGATACCCGGCGGAATGAGGTAATGGCCTTCGTCAAAACAGGCTTGCGCGATCTTTCCATCAGCCGCAGCACGTTTAAATGGGGTGTACCGGTCCCGGATGATCCCAAGCACGTGATGTATGTCTGGCTGGACGCGCTGAGCAATTACTGCTCTGCTATTGGACTGGGGGCAAAAGAGGAAGCGGACCAGAAGAAGTTTGAGCGCTACTGGCCGGCCGACGTGCATATGATCGGTAAAGAGATTATCCGCTTTCATTGCGTGTACTGGCCCGCATTCCTCATGGCCGCCGATCTGCCGTTGCCCACATCAGTTGTTGCACACGGCTGGCTGCTGTTTGAAGAAAGCAAAATGTCGAAGTCGCGGGGCAACATCGTCCGCGCTGAGACCGTAATAGACGTGATGGGCAATGATGCGTTGCGTTATTTCCTGCTGCGCGAAGTTGTCTTCGGTCAGGATGGCTCTTTCAGCTTTGATGCGCTGGTGCAGCGCTACAACTCTGATTTGGCCAATGATCTCGGCAACCTGGCCAGCCGCACGCTGACTATGATCAACCGGTATTTCAACGGCTCTGTGCCCTATCCTTCCCCTACCGTCGCCCGCAAAGACACGGATGGCGTGATCAAGGAGCAGGCTCTGGGCGCGATCCAGGAATTTGGACAGTTGTTTGATGATTATCAGTTCTCTCGCGCGCTGGAATCGGCATGGGCGCTGATCGGTGCAGTCAATAAGTATCTAGTCGATGAAGAGCCGTGGATCGTCGCCGAGAAGGAAGGCGAAGAGAACAAGGCTCGGCTGGCCACCATTCTGTATACATCCGCCGAGGCGCTGCGCATTGTGACGGCCCTGGTACATCCGGTATTGCCGGAATCAACGGCCAAAATCTGGACCCAACTTGGTCTGGGTGAGATCAGCAAGTTTAACCTGGCGGATCTGAAGTGGGCGCAATTACCCCTGGGTGGCAAAATCGGCAAAGTGGAACCGGTCTTTCCCCGTGCCGACAAAACTACAATCGAGAGGATGCAACAGATGGAACAGGAGCGTGCAGCTCAGGCTGCCTCCACTACATCGTCATCAAACGAGACCGCCGCCGGTGGTCAGGCTCCGGCTGGAGAAGGCGCACGTCCCGGACAGCCAGCTACGCAGGCCGCACACGGCCCCACGGAAGCCGCACCTCAGGCCAAAGCCGCGCCACCGGCGGTTGATGGCAAAATCTCTATTGACGACTTTATGAAAGTGGAGCTGCGCGTCGGCCTGGTAAAAGTTGCCGAAAAAGTAAAAGGCGCCGACAAGCTGCTGCGCCTTGAAGTCGACATAGGCACAGAGGTCCGGCAGCTTGTGGCCGGAATCGCGCTGGCCTACAAGCCTGAAGATTTGATCGGACGGAAGGTCGTGATCGTAGCCAATCTTCAGCCGCGCAAGCTCCGCGGACTGGAATCCAACGGCATGATCGTCGCTGCGTCCGTGGGCGAAGACGGCAAGCCTGTGCTTGCAGGCTTCCTGGAAGATGTGCCGGTTGGGGCCAAGCTGAAATAGCGTCAGTGATGTTTAGAGTAGAGACGTAGCATGCTACGTCTCTACATCTGATTCCGCGATATCGCCCGCAATAACAATAAGGTTTTCAGAAAGCTAACGCGGAAACGGCGCCAGCGGTGCTGCTGCTCCCTTAGGCAAGGCGGTCCGTGTTGCGTTCAGCACCATCGCCAAAAATGTGTAATAGCCGTTGACACCGATCAGGTCAATCACTCCCTGCTCGCCGAACTTTGACAACACTTTCGCGTAGGTGGCGTCACTCACGCTTTGGTTATGGTGCAGTTCCGTGCAGAACTCGTAGATTGTCTCCTCGTCGGCCGACATCGCCTGTGGCCGCCGGCCTTCTGCCAGGGCCTGTGTAATTTCCGGCTTCAGCCCAGCCTTAACCGCGATTGGCTGATGCACTGCCCATTCGTATTCCTGGGTCCAACGGCGCGCCGTGATCAGGATGGCGAATTCGTTGAGCAGCGCTGGCAAAACACTCTTATAGCGCAGATAGTCGCCCATGGCTTTGGCTCGCAGCATCACCTCCGGGCTGCGGAGCATCGGGACAAAGGGTCCAAACACGGCTACGCCACGACCGGCGGCAAATTCCTCGGCCGCTCTTTTCTGCTCCGGTGTCATCTTGTCCGGAGGAATTTCCGGCATGCGGTCCAGCAATGTTCCGGCAGATTGTGCCGGGGTGGGTTGAGTCGTTGTCTGCGCATGCATTGCTTTTGCTCCCGCTGTAAGAGCGCCCGCCACTCCAACTCCCGTTTTTATAAAATCTCTACGCGAAACCGGCATCACGATCCTCCTGTTTGTTTCTGGATAACTCAGTTACATGCGTGATATTTATAAACAGCGAGGCAAGTTTTGTACATCGACTCTCACGCCCATCTTGAAGGTCACAAATTCGATTCCGACCGCACGGAGATGCTTGCCCGCGCCCGGGAGGTGGGTTTAGAGCGCATTCTCGCCATCGGCAGCGGAACTGGCCCCGGGACCTACGACTGCGCCCTGAAGATCGCTGAACAGCATGACTGGATCTTTGCCAGCACCGGCCTCCATCCACATGAAGCCAGCGTGGCCACCGCTGCAGATTATAACGAGATGGCGCGGCTCTCCAAGCATCCCAAACTGATCGCCTGGGGCGAGATTGGCCTCGACTATTTTTACGACCACTCGCCACGCGAAGTGCAGAAAGAGGTCTTCCACAGACAAATGGATCTTGCCGCCGCAGCCGGACTGCCGATCATTATTCATTGCCGGCCCAGCAACAACAACGAGAACGCCTGGGATGACACTCTGGAAATGCTGCGCGATCATTGGGCGCCCAGCAGACTGCCCGGCATACTTCACTGCTTTACCGGGGCATGGAAGCACGCGCAAGCAGCGCTCGATATCGGCTTCTATATTTCTTTTGCTGGCAATGTCAGCTTTCCCAAGGCGGAAAACATTCGCGAGGCCGCAAAACAGGTCCCTCTGGATCGCATGCTGATTGAAACGGATTCCCCATATCTCGCGCCGGTACCGCATCGCGGAAAGCGGAACGAACCCGGCTTTGTGGTAAACACTGCCGAAGCTATTGGGCAATTGCGCGGACTGACCAAGGAAGAAATCGGCAAGAAGACCGCGGAGAATTTCTACAGGCTGTTCCCCCGGACGCGCTAGCGTGCCGATCCGGCGAAGACCAGGTCCGGGCGCATTGAATTGTCCACCATGCGTTCTCGCCCGATGCGGCGAATCAATAACACCAGGGGCAAAAATGCCAGGCCCGCGCTGAGATGCTCCACCTTACCGTCGGAGTTCAACTCCGCAAGCGCTGAACCAGAGATGCGATGCTATTTCCCTCCCGAATCCGTTGCGGGCGTGGGTACTCGCTTTGTTCCTGCCAGTTCGGCCGCCGTCTGCGTGATATTGCGCGTGGAAAATGGTTTGAAGAACCCCCAGCAATTTGCCGCGGGAGATGCGGTTCCGTTGTCGCAGTTCCCGTATTTTTCCTTGAGCTGAGGCATCACCTCGTCCACCAATGCCTGGTCGGTCTTGCCCGCAGCCTGCGCTTTGGCTACAGCCTCGCGGAGCGCAACCAGATAATCGTGAAAGTCGCGTACGTCGGCTGCGGTGGCTACATCGCCGTGTCCAGAGACAAACGTTGCCGCAGGATGATCGGCCAGCAGTTTCTCCAGCGTCTTCACCCATTCGCTGGTAGTGGCGTCAATCAGGTTAGGCAGATGTTTCTGCCAGACCAGGTCGCCGGCAAAAATCACATTGGCATCGGGAACGGTCACTACAGAATCGCCACCTGTATGACCCAGCATGTATCGGACCTGTATCTGCCGGTTGCCCAGGTAAATATCGACGGCGTCGGTGTAGACCATGTCCGGCAGCACCAGAGATTCGACCATGGCTTTCTGCTCGGGCTTGGGATCGCGGAAGAATTTCAGGTTCTCCGTCCGCAGCCAGCCGCGCAGGTTGCGCTGTGCCAGGATCGTCGCGCCCGCCTGGGCGAATACAGCGTTGCCGCCGGTATGGTCCAGATGGTAATGGGTGTTGACCACAAAACGAATTGGCAGGTTGGTGATTTTTCGGATCTCGGCCAACAGATCGCGCGCCGGCGCCACATCTTCAAAAGTATCGATGACCAGCACGCCGTTGCTGCCGACGACAAAACCGGCATTGCTTCCAGCTTTGCCGCCATCCGCGCCAATGGCCGCATAAACGCCTTCGGCTACTTTCTTAACAGTGAAGTCGGGCGTATCCACAGAAAATGCCCAGGCAGAAAAGATGAGTACAATCGACGCAACAACTATCGTCCTGGTTCGCATGCGTGGAATGGTAACACGAAGCAAAATACCGCCTGTTTACATCTGCCCGAAACGGATTTGTTACGATGGACACGGTAATAGTGCCAGACGGAGGCCGCCAAATCCGTTGCAATCCAATCAGCGTCAGGATTCGTACTCTAAGGAAAGCGAGAGAATGCGCGTGAGCGGCAAGCAGGCGCCAGATCACAAAGATGACGCGACCCTGATCGCGCGCATACGCGCGGGGGACCAGATTGCAATGGCCGGCTTGTATGACCGCTATTCCGGAGTTGTGTACGGAGTAGCCCTGCGCGTGTTGGCAAATACCACCGCCGCAGAAGACGTAGTCCAGGAAGTTTTTCTCCAGCTTTGGCGTAATCCCCAGGCATTTGACGCTGACCGTGGACGGCTCGCGCCCTGGCTGGCCGTGATTGCGCGCAACCGCGCCATTGACCACCTGCGGAAGCGCCAACCGGAAGATGATATTGATGAACTCCCCCTCTCCACCGGTTTGAACCTGGAAGATGAGTCCGCCCAGAGACTGACGGCGGAAAAGGTGCGCGGCGTACTGAAGCAGCTTCCGCAAGAACAGCGCAAAGCTCTGGAGATGGCATTTTTTGAGGGCATGACGCATACGGAGATCGCCAGCAAGACAGGAGACCCGCTGGGCACGATCAAGACCCGCATCCGCACCGGACTGCTGACCTTGAGAAAAGCATTCGCATGAACGGACATCCACAATTCGCGGAGACACTGGCGCTCTACGCCATGGACGCGCTTGACAATCCCCAGGAGCTGGCGGAGTTGGAGGCCCACCTGGGCACTTGCGGTGAATGCCGACGCGAGATTGAAGCCTTGCGCGCCGATACAGCGACGCTTGCGTTGTCGGCGGTTGGACCAAAGCCTCCAGAACGGACACGCCAGCGGCTTCTCAATGCAATCGCTGCGGAGCCACGCATGGAGCGCAGAGTGCAAAAGCCATACGTGGTGGGCAGATTGCGGTCGCGCTGGCTCCGTTTTGCCCCAATTGCCGTGATGCTGATGCTGGCGGTGTTCAGCATTTTATTGTGGCGCGACCTGCGCAATACCCGGTTCTTGCTTCGGCAAACGCGGGAGCAAATGAACCAGGTTCAGGCGGAGCTGGAGGCACAGAACAAAGAGCTAGCGCAGGCTAAAGCTGTCAGAGACCTGCTGCATGCTCCGGACGCGGCCCAGATGGTCCTGGTCAGCAAAAAAGCTCCACCGCAACCGCAAATGAAGATGATTTATTCGCCGCAGAAGGGCTCAGTGCTGCTGATGGCCAGCAACACTCCCCGGCTTCCCGAAGACAAAATCTATGAACTTTGGCTGCTTCCCGCCGATGGTGGCGCGCCCATGCCGGCAGGCTGGTTCAAGCCGGACAACAGTGGGAATGGCATGATCTTTCACACCTTGACTCCAGGCATTAACGCCAAGAGTTTCGCGGTAACGATTGAGCCCGCGGGCGGAAGTCTGAGGCCGACTATGCCAATCGTGATGGAGCCCGCCGGGTAGCTTCTTCGCGAGCGGCAAAGGCCGTTTTCCACGGTTCGTGGTATTAGGATCTTCCGCCGCTTTCTGCCCCAACCTCTGTAGCCTGTGCCCTTCTCCGCAACTCTTCCCCATTTTTTGTGTTGACATGTGCAGCCTTGCATATTTATACATTACTGTGCATAATTATTCGATATGACGAAATTGGCCAGACAGCAGCTCATTGTGGAGCTCGCGCATGAAGGGCCCCTGCCTAACCAGCAGGAGTTCGTCAAGGTGCTCTCGCGCCGGGGTTTTCCCGTCACCCAGGCCACCCTTTCGCGCGACATCAATGAGCTGGGTTTGGTACGCACCACTGAGGGCTATACGCTCCCTAATGGCGATACTCCCACGGAAGCAGTGCCCGGAGTCTCTCGCCTGGTGCGCGAATTTGTGCGGGAAGTTCGGCGCGCGCAGAATCTGCTGGTGATTAAGACCATCTCCGGCAGCGCTCAGCCGGTGGGCCTAGCAGTGGATGGAGAGGGTTGGGAGGAGGTCGTCGGCACCGTGGCAGGCGACGATACCGTGCTGGTCATCACGCCCGACAATAAAAGTGCAAAAAAGCTGCAGACACGCCTTGAGGACATGCGCGCCTGATGCCGCAAACAATCCAGCCCGCGGTTGTTGGAGCAACCGGCTACGCCGGTTTTGAATTGGCGCGTCTGCTCGCCCGACATCCAAATGCCAAAAAGCCGGTGCTCTTTACCCGCAACGGCGAAGCCGGCTCGACGGCCAAGCTCGACGAGCTCTATCCGCAGCTGAGCGGCAATGGCGGCTATCCCCTGGAACCATTCCGCTGGGAAACCCTACAAGCAAAGGGCATTGATGTGTTGTTCCTGGCCACCCCGCACGAGATCTCGCGCGAGTGGGTTCCAGAAGCCCTAGCCCAGGGCGTTCACGTCATTGACCTGAGCGGGGCATGGCGGCTCGAAACCCCTGAATATCGGGCAATATACGAATTCAAAGATGAGAATTCCGAACTCGCGGACAAGCTCACGTCCCAAGCCGTGTATGGCATCCCCGAACTGCATCGTGCCGAGTTGAAGCAGGCCACGCTGGTGGCCAATGCCGGGTGCTACGCAACATCCATCATCCTTGCGCTGGCGCCGCTGGTGCACTCGGGGCTGATCGATGTTGACCACGGACTCATCTGCGACGCCAAGTCCGGGGTCTCCGGTGCAGGCAAGCAGCCGACGCAGAAAACTCATTTTGTGGAAGTGGCAGAGAACCTTTCCGCGTATTCGGTCTTCAATCATCGCCACACCGGCGAGATTCTGGAACAACTGGGCCTGAAACCGGAACAACTCACATTCACGCCGCATCTGCTGCCGATCCCGCGCGGCATATTGTCGACCATTTACGTGCGGCTGGTTTCCGCTATGCACCCGGCTGCCATTGAAGCGTGCATGCACGAGTTCTATGCCGGCTCGCCCTGGATACGAATCTTTCCTGCCGGCAA
>JBARMK010000173.1:0-9904 GCA_049802395.1 Candidatus Angelobacter sp. | reverse complement strand
GGCCCTGGCTATGAACTATGTGGCGCGAGGAAAGTTTGTGCAGACGTGATGCACCTCTGAACTGAAGGGACGTTGCTATAAGCGAACGAACTCAATGTGGAAAAGATATGGACAGTAAATTAAAAATCACGATCCTCTACGAGACTTGGGGTGACGAGGAAGAAACCGCTCCGGAACCGGAAAAGAAAAAGCGGGGCAAAACCAAGCGGCGCAAAAAGGTAGAGAAGCACGATCGCGAAGAGATCTTTGAAGCCCTGGAAAAACTGGGCCACGAACCCAGCTACCTGGTCCTGGATGGAGAAGACAAGTCATTAACGGCGCTGGCCCGGCATGAGACTGACCTGTTCTTCAATCTGGTGGAATCGTACGCCGGCGATGACACCATGGAGATGCACGTGGCCGCTTATCTTGATCTTCTGGGGCGCCCTTACACGGGCGCGGGGCCGCAAGGTCTCTACCTGGCGCAGGATAAGGGCGTGGCGAAAAAGCTTTTCCAGTTCTACGAAATCCGCACTCCGTACTTTGCTACCTGTTACCAGGGCAAGCTCGACCACTCCCAGGACATTGCGTTTCCGTTGATGGTCAAGCCGGTTTCCGAAGATGGGTCGCTGGGGATCGATAAGGATTCAGTGGTAAATAGCGTGAAAGAGCTGATGGAGCGCATCCACTACGTTCAGGAAGAATTCAATTCTCCGGCGCTGATCGAAGAATACATTGAAGGCCGCGAGATTTACGCGGGGATTCTGGGCAATCAAAACCCTGAAGTCCTGCCCCTGGTGGAGCTTGATCTTTCCCGCCTGCCGGAGGGCATGCCCAAAGTTGCCGGCACCGAGGTGAAGTGGGACAAAGACAGCGAGGCCTATAAAGTCACCAAGTCCGCGCCGGCTGAAGACCTGAAAGAGGAAACGCAGGAATTGCTCACCTCAACCGCGCTCACCGCGTATCGGATTCTCAAGTTGCGCGATTACGGCCGCATTGACATGCGGCTTACAGAAAAGGGTGAGGTCTATGTGATTGAGGCCAATCCCAATCCGTGGCTCTCCAGCAACTCAGAGTTCTTTATGGCGGCGAAAAAATCCGGGCGTTCGTACGCGGACATGATCTCCCAAATCGTTGAGCTGGCGCGCACGGACCGCCGGCGACGCGACAAACTGCACATGAGCTAACGGTCTCCAGCCAACGGCAGCGAGCCTGCCAGCGGGCGGGCGAACGCATTTCACCCCAGTTCTGCCTGCATAAAAGCAAGCAGTGATACATTCGTTCACGGGAGGCACGATGCCCAGACGGATTCTTTCCTTTGCCGGTCTATTGCTGACCCTTACGATTGCAAGCGCGCAAGCGCCACCTACCAAGAGCACTCTGCTCAAGGCCGGACGAATGCTCGACGTGAAGACCGGCAAATACGTTCCCAGCGCCGGCGTACTCATTGAAAACGACAAGATCAAGGAAGCTGGACCGCTGGCCCAGGTGCAGGCGCACGCGCCGAAAGATGCGCTGGTCATTGATCTGGGAAACTCGACAATCCTGCCGGGACTAGTGGATTGCCACGCGCATCTGCTGGCCTCAGGGACGACCGTTAATCCGCAGGAGACAATCCTCAACGCAGCAGTCGGAATGAGCCCGACGGCGCGAGTGCTTATGGGAGCACACAACGCGCGCGAAGACCTGGAAGCCGGATTCACGACGGTGCGCGTGGTTGGCCACTCGGGCATTGAGGGTGATGTGTCATTGCGCGACGCCATTCATGCCGGATGGCTTCCGGGACCACGCATCCAGGCCGCAGCCCGTAAGATTACTCCGCCGGGCGGGCAGGCGTTGCAGCTGAATCCCGCCGTTGCTGACGCAATCATTGATCAGGAGTTCCTACAGGTTGGCAGCGCGGACGAAGCGCGCAAGGCTGTGCGCCTCAATCTGTTTTACGGCGCTGATCTGATCAAAGTTGTGGCAGATGCGGACAACCGATTCATTACGCCGGAGGAGATGAAGGCGATTGTGGAAGAGGCGCACCGGGCCAAAGTAAGAGTCGCGGTGCACGCGACGACTGTGACAGGCATTCAGACCGCAATTGACGCCGGCGTTGATTCAATCGAGCATGGCAATGACGTAACCGATGAGCAGTTGAAGGCGATGCGCGAGAAAGGCGTTTTCCTGGATATTACCGAGCTTCTGTTTGGCGGGCGCCTGCGCACAATGATTGAGAAGCGGCAGGTGCTTCCACCGCAGCTACAGCAAGAGTTGAAGGCATATGAACAGATGGAAGCGAAGCAGACGCCGGCCCGTATGGCGCGCATTCTGAAATCGGGCGTCAAATTCACAACAGGATCAGATATGTGGTTTGACTATCCGGGGAAAACACGGGGTCAGGCAACGGCAATCATGTTCGGAGCGCTTAAAGAACTGGGAATGACATCGGCAGACGTGATACGAGCCGCGACGGTGAATGCCGCAGAGTCGATGGGCTGGCAGGACCGGATTGGCGTGCTGGAGCCGGGAAAATTTGCCGACGTCATCGCAGTATCTGGCGATCCGCTGGCGGATGTAACTGAACTGGAGCGCGTGCAGTTTGTGATGAAGGGCGGCGAAGTAGTGAGGAACTCTTTGACGAAGAAGTAATTTGCTGCATAGGTACAAGAGGACCGATGGTTGGAGGCTTTGTGAAACTCAAATTCTTAATTCCTTTGTTTCTGACGGCGGTAGTGAGCGCATGTAAAGCGACTGATGAACCGGCCATCACGCAGGACGAACTGGTGCGGCGCACGCAGGAATTGATGGATTCGGTGGCGCCGGGGGACCAGGGGCCGTTCAAACAATATTATGCGGATGATGCAATGTTTTCTGACGAGAAAGGCCGGAGCATGGACAAAGCGGCCCTGGTAAAAGATATTCAGCCGATGCCGCAGGGGTATTCGGGAACCATCAAGGTGGCGCAGCCAAAGAGCCATATTGAAGGCGGTGTCGCGATCCTGAGCTATGACCTGGATGAGACGGAGATTATTTTCGGACAGAGCATGAAGGCCCGCTATCATGAAACCGATACGTGGATGCTGCGGGGCGGAAAATGGCTGATCGTCGCGACGCAGGTCATGCGGTATTACGAAGATCCGGCGCCGGGCAAGGCTGATACCAGCATGTATCCTTCGTATGTCGGGACGTATCATCTAGGGCCGGAACGAACGATGACGGTCTCGGCCGAGGATGGGCATCTTTACGGAACGCCTAATGGGAAAAAGCGCGTGGAACTCATTCCCGAAGCCAGCGACATATTTTTCCGCAAAGGCGTGGAAGGACGAATTCTGTTTGGCCAGGCCGAGGGCGGCAAGGTGACGTCACTGATCGACCGCAGAAACAATGAAGATGTAGTGTGGACCAGGCGGAAGTGACAACGCTTCGAAGACAAGGCACACGCGCTTCCGTTCTGTGACTGCGAAAACTGTGTCAGGCGGCACACATCGTGTTTTGCGCGCCACGCGCAAGGCTCTCTGAAATTGCTGCTAACCAGCGCAGAATCAGTGCCTCCGTGTATGGCTTGCCTCTTGCGATAGCAATGGGTGCTGCCCCGAGCAGCGGAGGTGAAACAAACATGGCAAACCTGAAATCTTTCAATTCAAGTCCAATCGTGAACAGCAGTTCAACCAGGCGGGCGCGGATAATCGGTGGCGCGGCCACGGCGGCAGCTACCGCAGTGCTGGCCCTGATGGTAGTCCTCGACTTCAACGGCTGTTCCAAAGCCAAAAACACGCAACCAAATCCGTCCAGCCAGAACAGCTCTGGCCAGACGCCGAGCACGGCCAATTCAATCCAGCCAATAACATCGCTGGAAAACAAGGTTGAGGCGGTGGTCGAAAAGAAAAAGACGATCAAGCGGGCCTCAACCGCCACTTACAAGAACAGCACGTATGGCGTATCGTTCCGCTATCCCAAAACCTACACCATGTTGACGCCGGAAAAGGACAGCAAAGAATCCGCGTGGCCTGATCCGGTGGCAATGAACTTCTCTGATCCCGGCGGCGTCACGCTGACTACGCTTGTTCTGCCCGGCACTCGCGCTTCTTCCTTCTTCAAGGTCAGCGTGAATAAAGGCGTGAGCGCGGAGCAGTGCGGCAAGTTCGCTACCATGCCGGAGCAGACTGAAGCCGCAACCAATCCGCCGGTTGATGCGAGCGACGATTCGATCGCGCCGGTAAAGAGCAACGTTCTGGGAGTGGAGTTCGCCAGAACGGAGAGCGTCACCGACCAGAGCGAGGCGCGGTACTATCACCACTTCGAAAATGGCGCGTGCTATGAGTTCGCGCTGGGCGTGGCTGACGCACCCAACACCGTGAAGCCTGTAGACCATCTCCAGGTCTTCGACAAACTGGAGAGGATTATGACCACAGTAAAGATCAAATCTGAACCGGCGCCGGCGGTGGCGGCAAGTGAGCCAACCACGCAGCCCGCTCCAGTCAGCAACCCTCAGCAATAAGGGAGACACAAAGTGAAAATAGCGGTGACACGCAGGCCAGGTTCTTCGGAGCCTGGCTTTTTTATTATTCGGTAATCGCCTGGACAGCGATCGAAACAGGCATCAGGCGGTCCTACGGCGTGCGGTCCGTCGAGTAGTCTTAGGGCGGGACTTCTCCGCGACGACCGTATCCACAACGGCGCCGGGAAAAACGCGCTTGATCCGCCGCTTGGTTGACGTAGTGGAGCCGTCAAGAGTTTCCGGGGTGTCACCAAACAAGGAATTCATGTATGTGACTCGGCATTCATCCGAGCAGAAATGGACAGCAAGCGCTTCCACGGCGCGAGGGCGGTCCCAGAAACTGGCAATAGTAACTTCACGGCGGGCCGACGTTACGCCGATATTCTCGGCGGCAAACCCAAGGATCCAGACATCGCCGTCGCCTTTCAAACGCCCGCAACTCTCACACTGAAAGCGAATCATGATGCACCTCTAAATCTTAGATGGAGAGAGATTACCGGAGTTTGTACTAGAAGCCAGCAGCAGCTTTGGAAACACGACTTTCATTTTTGCCTGATTGCACAGGCCGGTGCGCACCATGGATTCCGCGAGCAGTTGCAATGCGGCGAATTATGCCGCGCGAGTTCACCACGTCGCAGATTCACGCAGATGCGGATAAAAAGGAACGGACTAGTGGAGGCCCGAGCAACCATCGCAGAGCAACGCAAAGAGAACTGCGAGAGCGGCTGAGAGCACGACGGTCCAGCCGATGGAGTGCGTCCAAGTGCGTAGCATGGGGATTAGGCTATTTTGGATCTGATTGGGTGCTGAGCTTGTATGCGTCATGGCACTTGACCTCCGCTGCACTGGCAGCGATATGAATAAGAGCAAGCCGGACGCCAATGAGTAAGCTACTGAGTCTAGGATAGTTGGAATGTAAGTACGTTGGAAGGAGTTGTGGGCGAAGGACGACAGCGTGGCTGGATGCACACATATTCGGCATTCGGCCGGATTGATTGACGGCTGTTCTGGGCGAGAGTAGGATTTGCCGCGATACTCTTCGAGCCTGAAAAGAAGGAGATGAAATCCATGAAACTCACCCGCGCGGTTACTTTCGCCGTTCTACTACTCTCGAGTCTATTCGCCACCGCCCAGAATCCGCCGCAAATGCCTAAGCCTGGCCCGGAACAGAAGAACCTTAACTACTTCGCCGGCAACTGGAAAACAACCGGCGACCTGAAACCTGGCCCCATGGGCCCGGGCGGGAAGTTCACCGGCACGGACCGCATAGAGTGGATGCCCGGAGGCTTTTTCCTGGTATCGCACACGAAGGGCTCCAGTTCCATGGGCAACTGGACCGGGCTGGCCATCTACGGATACGACGCGCAGAAGAAGGCTTACACTTACGACGAGTTCAACAGCAATGGTGAAGTGGTCCATGCCACTGGTGCTTTCGACGGAAAGGTCTGGACCTGGAGCAGCGACATGACGATGGGCGAGAAATCGGTAAAGACCCATTTCATCCTCACCGAGACCTCTCCCACTGCCTATACCTACAAGTTTGAAATGTCCGAGGACGGCAACAACTGGGCGACCGTGATGGACGGTACGGGCAACAAAGTTGCGAGCACCGGAACGGCGGCCAAGAAGAAAGGTTAGGCGGCCGCAGATTCACGCCGATAGACGCAGACTCTGTGGGCACAGGCAAGAGTGCTGTGCCACACAATTCTTTTCTGCACAGCCGAGGCGGCTTGTGCCACAAAAGCCTGCAGCGCAGCCGAGGGCGGCTGCGGTCCAAAAAACATAAGTTAGAAAAAGTGCTTCGGCGGGAGTAGCGAGACGTAGCGATGCTACTTCTCTACGTCCAGGTTGTTCTTGGCGTTTCGAGCGTGGCTGTGGGCATACTCAGCGCTTTCCTGCAGAGTGTGCTTCAGCCATCGGGCGCGGGTCTCGGGGAAGCGGCTGTGGAAGATGGCGATGAGGTATTGCCGTCGCAGAGATTGCGGCATGAGCTCCCATCCCTGGCGGGCTTGGACGTTGCGGCGGAATGCAGCTTTCATCAGCGGTGGCGGGTTGAGTTCGGCTTCCATGGCTTCCATCAGATATTCAGCGGCATGCTGGGCGCGGCGCAGGCGCGTCTCTTCTTTTTTGACTTCGCGGACCTCGCGGTCGATCTGGTGGCGCGAGGATTCTGGAAGGGCGTCGAAAAATTTCTGCAGGCGTTTGGATTGGCGGAGTTCGCGGGCGAGAACGGGGTGGATTGGCATGGGAACGGAAAACCTTACCACGGATGGGAAGGATTTCCGAAGGAGCGGAAGAAAGCGCGTACTTACAAAAGTCTGTTACACGGGCGATAACGTGGCATAGTCTATAAGACCACTTGTGCGGTTTCTGGGCATGCGAGGGAACGATGAAGAAGATTCAAGCGCGTAAGGTTTCAGAGAATCTATTCGAGTTAGATGGCCCGATAATCCTCGAAGAAAACCGGAACAGTAGAAGAATTTTTCACGGCCAAGTGGCAAAAGGACCGGATGGGGAGTGGGGAATTCGCGGTTGGGTGGTCTTAGAAAAGAAGGGGCCGTCGGGCTGGCACGAGGCAGAGAATGTACAGACAGTCTCAGATCTCCAGGGCGGTGAATTATTGAAGCTGGAATTGAGGACTGAACATGTGCGGAAATTGTATCAAGGGCTAACTGTTCTCTACGAAGCATCGGAAATTGTTGGCGGGGCAAGAAGGAGCGCGAAGCTGGTAGTGGGGAAGGCCGAGGAGTTGGTTCACGTCCCACAGGAGTACAAATCGATAATCGAGAGTTTAATCAAGGAGCAAAAAGGACCTGAGTTTTGGAATTTGTTGGTAGAGTTACAACCTGACCTTGCGGCCCATTTGGCTGATGCAGAGATACAGCGTAATAGAAGGAGCGCGCTTGAAGTCTTTAAAGAGCATCTGGACGCCTTGGACTGGAATGAGCCTGCTTGGGAATCCTTTTTCAGGGCGAACCAGTGGATTTTTGGGTACGGCTTGCGTTATCAATTTCTGAGTCAGCTTCAAAACCAAGCAAACTACGGAGGGGCAGATTTTACGAAGAAGGGCGGACAACGTGGCGAGTTCCTTATGAGTACCGAAGCTTGGCAACGTTTTACGGTTCTCGTTGAAATTAAGAGGCCTGACTCCCTGATATTCGCAAAAGAGTCGAAGAGCAAGCCCTATCGAAGCGGCGTGCCGGGGTTTCACTCCGAGTTTAATAATGCCATTTCTCAGGTGCAGGTAAACGCGCGCACTTGGGCCCAGGAAGGCAGCAGAAGGGAAAGAGACCAAGAGATGCTGCAGTCAAAGAGCACCTACACAATTGCGCCTCGGTCTCTCTTGATCTTTGGGCACATGAATCAGTTGATCGATGTGAATCATAGAAATTCTTTCGAGCTGTTTAGATCTCATCTTCACCGGCCAGAAATCATCAGCTTCGACGAGCTATACAACCGCGCCAAGTTTATCGTCGAACAAAGCAAGGATATTTAAGCTAATTGTTGACTAGTCTAAGGGCGCAATCTTATAAACACCGCGCTTTTCTTGATTGCCATCAAACCAAACACACCAAGCCTGATCGCCCTCTACCGCATCGACGGTCATTTTGGGCCCCCCTGACATTAACTGGACAACGTCTCCGACTTTGTAGTGGTTAGCCATAATAGTGGAAGAGGTTAGCATGACTTGAGGGACAGGAGCAAGATTTGCTGAGGCCAATATTTGGCAGGGGGCGGCGTAGCCTTTGTGATTTTGATGATCTCTTCAGCTCCGCACGGGTTATCATATGCTGCTAAGCGAGCGTGCGGCGCATGTCATCAATTTTGCAAATCATTGTCGATCTTCTCAGAAGCCACAAATTACTCCGTACGGCACTCATTATTGTGTCCTCAATATTGCTCGTTGTAAGCACGTGGTTGTATTTCGGAGTCAGTTTTTTCCCGAAATGGTGGAACCTACATTTTGGACTCTATGCTCAGACTGCTTCAGGATCTCTACAAATCATGGCTGCTGTTTCTATTGCAGTCTTAGCGATATGTCTGCTCTCGGCCTCAAAGCAATCATTTGAACTTGGCGGGATAGAAGTGGAACTAGCCCCAATTCGGAGGGAGAGAAAGGAGATACGTGAACGGATTGAGCATGGCCCATCGGCCGCAAATGTTCTCAGCACAATCGAGCTCGGGTTAAATCAAATCACGGAGTATTACACAATCAACAAGAGTCAGGCGCGGAAGAGTTTTTCTTTTAGTGTCTTTGCCGTGGTTATGGGGCTCGTGACTCTCATAGGCGGAGCGTGGCTTTTTTATTTTGGTAAAACTCCTAATGTTGGGTTGGCGGCTCTCTCGGGGATCGGCGGATTGCTTCTACAATTTATCGGCGGAGCGAGTTTTTATATCTACAACAAGAGCCTGGCACAGCTTAACTACTTTTATGACAAGCTCGTAAGAATGCAGGATACTATGCTTTCAATCCAGCTCTGCGATCAACTCGAAGACAAAGCGCGTCAGAGCGCAATTCGTGAACGCTTGATTTTGGAGATTTTGACGCGACAGGGGGATTCTCTCTTTGGCCCGAATCTTGGCATCGACGGTCGCAAGAAAAGAAACAAAAACAAGAAAGCAGAACCACCTGCTGAGCACCAGAGCCAAGCAACGAACGCTAGAGCATAATCTTTCATTCTCAAGAAAACACAAAAAGGCCCCATCATTTCTGATGGGGCCTTTTAGAATTAATGCGGCGACGACCTACTCTCCCACACACTTTCGCGTACAGTACAATCGGCCCTGCGGGGCTTAACTTCCGTGTTCGGGATGGGAACGGGTGGAACCCCCGCGGTAAGATCACCGCAAGATTGAGGCATTTTGGCGGCGTCCGAGCCGCCAGCCGAAATCCTGAGCGCCATGCGCAAAAGATCTCCTGGTTACACCTCTTAATATTGTCATTGCGCGGCGCGAGTCAGGTTCTACATCGTATTCCGCGCAAAGGGCCTTCACAATTAAGGAAGACCAAAGCCTGTCAAAGATCGTGAGGGCGATGCCTCACAACTGAATAGATTGATTTTGCGTTACTAACTACATTGGCGCTTGCCATAAGTGCGCTGAGTAAATTTTATGGTCAAGCCGAACGGGCGATTAGTACACGTAAGCTCAAACCATTGCTGGCCTTACACTCCGTGCCTATCAAACAGGTGGTCTTCCTGTGCCCTTCATTACCCTTGAGGGTTGGGAGATCTAATCTTGAGGAGTACTTCACGCTTATATGCATTCAGCGTTTATTACAACCGAACTTCGCTACCCAGCCATGCCATTGACATGACAGCTGGAACACAAGAGGTTCGTCCATCCCGGTCCTCTCGTACTAAGGACAGGCCCTCTCAAATCTCCTACGCCCACACCAGATAGGGACCGAACTGTCTCGCGACGTTCTGAACCCAGTTCACG
>JBARMK010000172.1:0-5965 GCA_049802395.1 Candidatus Angelobacter sp. | reverse complement strand
CGCTGCCGCTGACGAAGCCGGTCAGCGAACTGTCCGGGCCATAAGTTGCCGCAGTGGCATAATTGATGCTGTTGCCGGAATCGATGGCCGACAAAACACGTCCGGCAGAATCAGGCGTGTAGGTCACGACTGCGCCGCTGGGGTAGGTCAGCGTCTTTAATGAACCATCGAGGTCGTAGCTATAGCTCATCGACTTGCTTACGCCGGAGATCACGCGGGTTTCGCTTGCGATGCGTCCCAGCGTGTCGTACGCATACGAACCGGCACCAGCTTGGTCCGTGAGCGAGGTGAGATGGCCTTTGGCGTTCGGCCCTGAGTCATAGACATAACTCACCACCGGTGAAGACAGCGGACAGCTCTGTGCTCCGTAGCCCCGTCCGGTGACGCGATGCAGTTCGTCATAGCAGTAGCTGATGGTCTGCGTGGCCGTGCCGGTCTGGTTGGGCGCGGGCGAGGTCTTCTGCAGCAGATTGCCATCCGCGTCATAGCTGTATGTAATCGTCCCCGATTCCGGGTTCTTGGCGGTGAGCAACCGGCTCAGCGAATCATAAGTAAAGCGGCGCACCCGCCAGGGGCTGGTGGCGTCCGATGTGGGCGAAGCGGCGCAACCGGTGCCACTCACATTCCCGTGCTGCTCCACACAGGTCAAGTTGCCTAAGGCATCGTAGGCGTAGAGCGTCTGAAGCACAACCCCGGGCGAAAATGCGGTGACCGCCGTCCCCGTTGACCACAGCGCTGCGTTGGGAGTGACCGAGCGATCATAAAGCACCAGGTTGCCGTCGCTCTGCAATGGCAGCTCAAATCGGCCGCTACGCGAGACAACGCATTGTCCTGTTCCCATCGCGCCGGTGTATCCAATACCCCAGCCCAGATCGCACGAAGGATGCGTCATGGAGCCGGACGCCTGACCTTGCGCGGTGCCCGAACTCCACACCGTGCTGTACATAATGAGGCGGCCATCGTTTTCCAGCGTGGCCACGTTGGCTCCCGACCCGGAGGTACCGCTGGACCACAGCGCAACCCCAGAGGTGGAATAGATCACCAGATTGCCGTCGCTCTGTATGGTCAGGTACGCGCCGGTGTTGCCCCAGGTGTAGGACTGCCAGGTAATCTGGCTCAACTGACGGTCATAAATTTCCAGATCGCCATTGTCCATGAGCGCAAAGGTGGTGTTGCTCATGTTTTCCAGGCACTGGCCCTGGCTCAGGATTTGTCCGGCGAACAGCGAATCTGCGGTGCGGCAACTGTCATAGGGCATGGAGCCGCCATTCCAGGCGCGGTATGTCCCAGCCTGCCATTTGAACTTGTAAAGCACCAGGTTGCCGTCGTCCTGCAACTCAAAATTGTCGCTGCCGATTCCGGCTGTGCCGGTGGACCAGAGCGCCGCATTGGCGGAGTTGGCGAGAACGAAGTTGCCGTCGGATTGCACGGTGGCGTGATTGTTTTGAAACGGAGCGCCTCCAGCCGGTGGCTCGTCGATCTCCACCAGGCGGCCCAGCGCGTCTGAACAGGACTTGCGCTGCTTGCCGGCTTCGTCGGTGGCGGTGGTGCAGTTGCCGGAATAAGAGACGCTGGCGATGCTGCCGTCCTGTTTGGTGACCTGGGTCACGCGGCCCAGGGCGTCAAATTGCGTTTGCGTCACGCCGTAGGTCGGATCGCTTTGATGATTGGTGCCGCTGCAATAAGGATTGGTGACCGTGGCCGCGCGGCCCAACACGTCATACGTGGTAAGGATCTCCGCCGTGCAGGAGGGCGTGACATGGTCGTTCAGGTATGGTCGGCCCAGGCCATCAAAGGTGCTGCTGGCGGTGTCCATCAGGCCTTGCGTGATGCTTTTTTGCCGCGTGACAATTTTCGGAGACGATGCCAGCGGCGGGTAGGTGAATGTGGTGCTGGCCTGGGCGCTGCCATTGGCAGTATCGGGTGGCGCAAGCGCCTGGAAAATTCGCCAGTATGAATCGTAAGAAAAGTTGCTGGTGTGTGCGGCATCGCCGGGCGAACTGCCGCTGGCCTGCTGCGTGGCGTTTTCATTGGTCAGGCTGGTGAGCAGGCCGGTATTGAAATCGTATGTCCCGCTGACGCAGTGCGTGACCGAGCCAGGATTCGTCGTAGGCGAACAGCTCTGGGTGGAATAAGCGCCCTGGTACGCCAGATCATAGAGGTGGTTGGTGGTATGGCCGCCGGGATCGGTGGAGGACAGCACTTCTCCGGCATCATTGTAAGTAGCGTGGCTTGAGAGGAACGTGTTGCTGGTGTTCAGCCAGTGGCTTACCGTTGTCTGGTTGCCCCGGAGCGAGCCATTGGGCGGGTTGGGATCTCGTAGCGTGCTGCCGACGCCGGAAGACCCCAGGGAGGATTCGTCGTAGCCGTAGGTTGTACTCGCTACCTGGTTTCCTGCTCCGTCATACACGGTGGTGGAAGAGACCAGATCGAGCAGATTGTTGCTTAAATAACTGGCCGCGTTGGGGCCGTTCTGCCATTGATACGAATAAACTGTTCGCCGCAACAGCGTTCCTGGCGCGCCTTGTCCCCAGTCATACTCGCGGGTGGCGACCACCTTGCCGTAGGAGCCGGTGTAATTGGTGACTCCAATCGTGGATTGGTCCCCATAGAAACAGCCGACTGGCTGACCTGTCGGATCCGTTTGACACTGATATACGTTCGTGGTGATTCCATCGAGCGGCCCGTGGTAGGCCAGTGCCGTGTCGTAATCGGTCTCCACTTTGCTCACCAGTCCTGTGGGCAGGGTGGTGGTCACGCGGATAGGATAAACATTCGTCACCGTCGTTGCGCCGGATGGCACCCCGCCGCTGCCGATGACTGCCGAATCGTAAGGATTGCTGGTGTACTGGTAATCCGTATTGACCGTCTTGAGCAGCGTGCCCCCGTTATGCGGACCCTGGTAATACTGCGTCTGAGTTTCATAAAGTGAGCAGGTGCCGCCCAGGCCGGTGATGGTATGAACTGTGTCATTGCCCGCCGGATCGGTGACAACGCTGCCGCTGTACGTCCACGTATGCGGGCCGGTGCCGTCGTTCGCGTCCACAGCACGCGTCTGCACCGCCCGGCTGTAGCCGCTCTCGCAAAAGCTACTGGGAATCCAGGTATAGGTCAGGCTGCCGCCGGTGGGAAGGGTGACCTTGAGCAGGTCGGCGAACCCGAAGGAACTGGTGTTATTGGGATCGGCAGCGTCATACTGGAAGGCCCAGTACGTGTTATCTGGCATGACCACGCTTTGCAGCATGTAGAAGGTCTGGCTCACATCAAAATTGTTCGGCCCCTGCGCCCCACCAAGAATGTTGGTGCGTACATAGACGCTCGAATAGCACAGAATGAGCGGTAGCGTGCCGCCATTGATTGTAGGCAGGCCCCAGCTATAGGCGGCGACCACCGGCTGGTTCGCATAGTTCAGCGCCGGACAGGCGCCCAGGCTGGCTGTGCTCGCCGGAGGTGTACTCGAAGGGCTGGCTGGACCGGGGGCGGCCGGAATCTGCCGTCCCAGTGTGTCCGTCCAGGTCGAGTTATTGAGGCTGATCTTATTGCCGCTGCGGTCTTCGGCCAGGGCGCCGCCTGCATACGTCGTTCCGTTGCGGTCTGTTGCGTTGAGAAGGCCCGGCGAAGAATATCCAGAGCCGTCAACCGTGATCATGCCATTATTCGTCTGGACTAGCTGGTGCACCGATCCGTCCGGAGTGACAACCGAAGCGGGAGAAACAAAAATATCGCTACCGTCGAACGTCAGGCTCGTGTCGATACGGGTGCCGCCAACGGTCGGAAGCCCATCGAAACCAACAGTCACACTGGCCCCGTGGCTAACGGACGGGGTGCCCAAAGGAGCAGGCCCGAACACAACCCTCAATCGCAAGGGACACTGCGTGGTGCCCAACTTGGTGCCGGGAGCACAAGGCGTCTGATAAAGACTGAAATTCTTGTTGTTATAACGCAGCACTATCGGATAGGCCAACTCACCGCCTCGCTGCGAATAGGTGAACAAGTTCGCTTGCAGGATAAGGTTCTGGTTGGTGAGGCTCACCTGGTCTATGGCCCCACCATGGTAGGAGCCATAAGGCTTCATTCCTTGTTCAAGATCGGGGCTGACCTGGGACAAAGCAACCGAGGCAAACAGCAGAACAACCGGCAGGCACCGCAACGCGAATCGAAGCATAGGCTCATCTCCCCAAAAGTGATTATCGATTTGGGCCCAACTGCAATTTTGCAGACAACTACAAAGGTTCAGGCCGGCAAGACGTTGCGCCATAGCAGTCGATTAGTTGATATTGTCCAGACGGCGTGACGTGGACACGTTTCGTGAGAGCTGTCAGAGCAATCTCTGTACATGGCTAGACACCAGCGCTCACACAACTAGGTTTCATGAACTAACAACTTTGCAGCACTTTTTTCGTTGCGCAGAAAAATCAAAAGATTGTTCCTAAGGGGTGTGGTTGATGATTTATAAATGATCTGCTGTCGGCTTGCCAAGTAAGTATTTAGTAACTACCGGTTGATTCTGTGAAAATAACTTACGGATGGCAATACTTTCACCACGCACCGGCCATGAACTGGCGACTAGGAAAGCTTGCCATTTTTCTGCCGACTATTGGTGTGTAGCACTTGAATGGGCGGTAGGCACCAGGGTATTGAGCGAGTCATCCTCTTGCCGCGCAGCCTCGTGGGGTTTGCTGAATCTCTATGGGACTACGCACGAATTGAGCGCTGAGCTGGAGCGGGGGCCAGATCCAGCTCAGCAATATTCAGTAACTACTTCCCTTGCTACGTCAGCCAACGACTGGCGGCACAGGCGTTAACGCCCCCGTGATATTAATGCTGGCCGTGATTGGGGGGCCGCCCAAAGTCCCGGTAACTTGCAATGGAAACGTGTTCGCTCGTTGCGCGGTCGGTACCGGCACCTGAACCGTGGTCGATCCTGCCGGAACTATCGCGGTAGGCGGGACTGTGGCCGCGAGTGGGGAAACCTGGTTCGCGTTGCTGGAAAGCGGGACAGTGACTCCGCCTGCGGGCGCCGCGATGTTCAACACCACGGTGAGAGTAGCTGCAGCGCCTCCCACCACAGAAGCTGCCGTGAAAGCCAGCCTGATCAGGGTCACTTGCGCGTTGATGCTAAGCGTTCCCGGAACAGACTGGGCGCCGTAAGTCGCGGTTACCTGCAATTGCGCGGACGCAATTCCTGGAGGCAACGTAATCCCCGTGACCGGAAATGTCGGGCTTGGGTCTGTGCCCAGTGTGATCGAAGGAGGTACGGTACCGATATTCGTTGCAATTGGCTTACCGGTCGCGTCCTGCGCATGGGCGGAAAGCGTCACGGTATTGCCGGCTGTAAGTTGCGTGCCGATCAGGTTCAAGGTGCCGGTCGCTGTTGCCGCCGCCCCAGGGGTGACAGCCACGGGATTGGGAGAAAACTGCACGTTCGAGAGAGTGATTGGCAGGACCAGCCAGAACCACATCTCGAAATCGCCACCACGCTTTCCGTTACCGCTTTGCGGCAGTTGCACTCCGATGCTGTTTCCCCCAGCCGGGTTTTGCTGGGCAAAGCCAAAGGCCTCGCCATCGAGATAAACTCCTGGGTCACTCTGGCTCCAGATGAAATCGCCAATCAGTCTCAGGCGTGCAAGGATTCTGCTCTCCTGTTTAGCGCTGCTGAGCCTGCCCAGGATACCTGCAAGAAATTCCATGATCGTGAAATTCTTCACGGTCCACACGATCTCGCCTCCGGCACTTGAAGTTACAGTCGCCACATTCCCGGGCAGCACGAGCAGTTGGTATCCAAGAATTGCCAAACTATCCTCGCGAGGATCAAAAAATGGCCATGGGAGTTCCACGGTTAGAAAACAGGTTGTGGGCTGTGCGGATATAGCATTGACTGCAGTGTCACAAAGAATCCTGATTCCGCCAGCCTGGCCGTCAGTCGCTCTCGCTCCCAGCACATCTGAGACCAATACGGCGGTGT
>JBARMK010000171.1:0-28719 GCA_049802395.1 Candidatus Angelobacter sp. | reverse complement strand
CGCCAATCTGCGGTTTGCCGGCGCCTCCCACCGGGGCCACCACCACCGGCGATGTTAGCAGCACAGAGATAGGCGGGCCGATGGCCAGCGGGCGCTCCGACTGGCCCAGCGTGGGGTCGGCAAATTTGATTTTGGCCACGGCATGCGCCATTCCCTCTCCTCCAGGCAGCATGAAGTGGACTGCTCCGGAGAGTGGATACTCCGACCATGGTCTAGTCACCAGCCCCGGCTCATCCAGGTCGTACACCGTATCAGTTTCCGGATTTTGCCGCCGCCAATAAGGGCGTGTCTTTTTAGCATTTTCCGGGACGGTGACCTGAAATTGTGCTTCGGCCATCCCGCCCGGAGCAAGAACGTCAGGCCGTGCCTCCTTGAGCGTCTTCACCGTCCAGCCTGTCACATCCAACCATATTTGGGTCACCAGAGGAATCGTCAGCTTGCCCCGGTTGTAGAGTCGCGCAGTCACGTTGAAAGTCTGGCCGGGAGTGGCCAGGCTGATGGTCTGCTCCATGCGTGGGAAATAAGAAGGCGACGGCGGCGGCCCCGGCGGATCGACCGTGATATCAAAATGGATACCGAGAGCTTCATTGGTAGCCTCCTGGAGCTGCAGGTACTTGGCATAAATCACTGGAAACAGGTCCGCCTGGGCCCGCTGCGAAAGATCCTTGCCAAATCTCGACCACAACTCCCGCGCCTCCTTCTGCGCAATCGCCAACTCTGGTGCGCACGCTGAGGGGTCCTTGAGGGAGAAAGCCTTGTCCGCTGCGTCGATATGCTTCTGTAGCGACTCCAGCGCAGGACGTAGAAAGGTTGCTTTTGCGTCCTCCGGCCCCAATCGCGCCGCCAGTCCGACCAGTGAGGTGTCGATTCCGTCAAAAAAATCCTGCTCGTGCGCAGCAGTTGGTTTGTTCGGCACGGAATCAGTCAGCTTGTAATATGTGTAGCGCGGCCCCGGAGGGACGCGAATACCGCCGGTGCCCTGCGAGGTCTGGTGGGCCAGCCCTTCCAGAGCAAATTGCGTGTAAGACATGCCGAGCAGCGGCGTGTATTCGCCGATGTTGAGCTTCACCGTATAGTCTTCGTCGGCCACGTTGCCGCCCTGGAACATGCGTGGCGGATTGCCAACATAAAGCTTCTTTGCCTGCCATGGCTGGTAGCCTAGCTCAGGAAATTTGTTGGGATCGGCGGCGGCGCGGAAGGCTTCAATCGTGAGAAGGGCTGAAGCCTGGTGATGGCCATGGCCGTCGCGCGTGGTACCGCTGAAGCGGGCCACCAGGACATCGGGACGAAAGATGCGGATCGCAAGCACTAGATCGCGCAAAGCAACGTCATGCCCGTGCCATTTGTTGAAAGTCTCTTCTGCGGTCTTGGAGAAGCCGAAATCGGTCACGTGGCTGAAGCGCTGCTCCACGCCATAATATTTGTCGGCTTCCAGCAGTTCCAGCGTGCGCAGAATGCCGAGTTCGTCGGAGCTTTCCGTCCCAAACTTGTTCTGGCCGCCTTCGCCGCGGGTGATGGTGAATAGCGTTACCTCGACCCCATGGCCGCGCGATTCCAGCGTAAGCATGCCGCCATCTTCATCGTCCGGATGGGCGGTCACTTGTATCATTCGGGCGGTGGTCTTGAGCTTGACCAGCAACTGCGCGAGATGCAGCGCGCCGCGGTCTTCCGCGAGCGGCCGCGTATCCGATTGCAGGTTGATGGTGGGGAGCAGGAGCAGACAGGCGCAGATCAGGGCCTGGCGGATGAGCTTTGAGCGCATGGCGACCATTGTCGCTGTTAGACGGCCAAACGGGCAAACAGGGTGCAATTTTCCAGTGATTAAAATTCGTGGCTGAGTCGTTGGTTCTGCGATTTCTTTAATGCTTGTGGCCGTGCAGCGTCCATCCTATGATGTCTGAAACATTTCGAGAATTTTCGTCTATGACCCTGCCCAGGCCGCGTCTTTTCTTCTTGTTCCTGCTTGCTTTTGCGTTCTTCGTCTGCTCCGCGCCGCTGCATGCGGAAGACGCTACGGTGGAAAAGATATTTGCCGCAGTGCCATTTAATGCCTGGGTGAAGCAGGGTCCGGTAACGGCCCTGCCATGGAAGGTGCGGATTCAATCTTACGGCCTCTCTGTCCACCAGCGGCTGCGCGCCCGTATCCAGGTTGAGATGCCGGGTCGGGAGCTGGTCAAGCGGCCCGTTGGCGATCGCATTGCTCTGCTGGTCCAGGTAACGGACCCGGCGGGGAAGAACTACCGCGATTACAGTTTGATCGTCATGAAGACCATGCCGCCGGACGTCAAAAAACACGAGCTAGGCCTTTACTGGAACATGTTTGTCCTGCCCGGAGAATATAAAGTCACTGTCGCTTTATATGACGATATGACACGGGAGCACAATTTGATGCAAGGCCCGCTGCGCGTTGAGCCGCCCAAGGATGATCCGCTGCCGGAGGCATGGGCCGGCCTTCCCGAGGTTGAGTTCCTGGCGCCGAGGCTAGAGGGACCCGATAACATATTTCGCCCTGACGTGACCGGCAGGCTGCACCTGCCGCTGGCGACGAAACGGCCGGTGCGGTTGGAGGTGCTGGCGGACGTGACTGCTTCAGACCTTTTCCGCGGCTCCACTGCGTTTTACAACCGATATCTCTCGGTTGCGTTGCCCTTGCTGAAGGCTTTAAGCCAGATCAGCCTGGAACAAGGATCGTTGAACGTGGGCATGCTCGATCTGCGCAAGCGTCGCCTGGTTTTTGAACAGAATGACGTGCATCAGCTGGATTGGCCGCGAGCCAAGGCCGTACTGGCCCCGGAGAACGGGCCGGCGATGATTGACATCGCCGCGCTGGAGCAGCATCGTGAGAGCCCGGCTTTCCTGCAGGATGAGCTGCTCCGGCGGCTGAACTCTGATATTGAGAACCAGCGCACGAGCAAATCGCTTCTGCATGTTTTTGTGATAATCGGCAGCCCTATGGATTTCTATTCTTTTCGCGACCTGCCGCATTTACCACTAGGCTCGGAAGAGAAATGCGTGGTTTATTACCTGCAATTTGAGTTGCTGAACACCATGTACGCCGACGGGGCCATTGGCAATGTGCGCAAGATGTTTAAGCCGTTGCAGGTGCGTGTGTTCAAAGTGCGCTCCGCGGAGAGCATTCGGCACGCGCTGGCGCACATATTGGAAGATGTTGGGAGTATGTAAAGAGCTAAGAGCGCTTGAGTTGAGGAGGGGAGAAGAATCAGCTTGCCTGCGTTGCCCCTGAAATTCTGGTGGAGAATAGATTTTTTTGTAGGTATTGTGCAACGTTTTTCGGCGTCGGCGCACTATTCATTGGGAGTTGACAATTGGCCCGCGCGACGAATATCGGCTCTGATCTGGAACTGAAAGCTTGCGCTGAAGCCTTACAATCAGCCCAGAAGCGCACACGGATAGGTTTTTTCTTCTCCTTGGCAGCTTCCTGCATCGTCGTCCTGATGGTGCTCAATCTCTCCGAATCGCGGAAGTTCCTCGAAAACTTATCGAAAAACAATACTGACCAATCGGATTACGCGAAAGATTACATTAAGCACATCGCGGACAATTCCTTTTATCAGCTACCGGCGCTCGGCATTCAGATCACATGCGATGACGTCGGCATCCTGGGTCCTTTGGCTTTGCTCATTTTCTCGTTTTATTCCGGACTAGCGTTCAAGGCGTGCTATTGCCACGTGAAATGTGCCACAAGAGGACCATTTCAAGAAAGCTCTCTCATCCAGGCTCTGCTGGAGACGGAGAAGCCGTTATCCAAACCTTTGTTTCTCATTCTGCGGATTTTCTTGTTTCTCCCTTTTGTAGCCTGCCTTACTGTGGTGTGGTACGGCCGAGTCGCGCATTTTCATGAACCGCCAAATATCCCCTCACTCCCTTGGATATGGAGCAATCTCACCATGGCCAAAACGCTGGACGTCATAGGATATTTCTGCGTGCTGCTCGTATTCTTCTATAACTTACAGATGTTTCTATTGTCGCAAAAGACGAAATCCGAAGCCGCTGCCTGCATTCAACGCCATGCATCATCCAATCGCAATCCACAAAGATAGTAGCTACACGCGTTTGGTATCGGCTGACATCTATTTGAAATAGCCGGAAAGGAGATCAGTAGATAGGGATCCCTTGCTGCGCTTCGGGATTGCAGAAAACCTAGAAGGTAAAGGCCAACCCGCCGCGCAGCGCGCGCGCTGATTGGACCATGTATACCGTGCGTCCATCCTGGCCCATCACAGGAAGGTAGCCTTGCGCAAGCAGGTTGCGAATGTCCAGCACTGCATCCATTTTGCCGGGCATGAATGAAGCGCAGGGAAGCGGCTGCCGGATGAAGAGGCTCAGGAAAGCATCGGTCTGTCCGGGCGAAGCGTTGAAGGCGTCCACGGCGGAGAGGGCGCCGCCACTGGTCCATTTGTAAGAGGCGATCCAGCGGGTGCCAGTGGAAGGAATATAGCCGTAGAGTTTGGTGCCGACGGCATGCTGCCTGCTTGTACCCAGGGCCTGGGCAAGCGCCTGCCAGTTTGCCGGCGCATCGGCGGAGACCACCTGTCCGGTGGAGTAATCCACGGTAGCGGTCAGATCGTCAGAGATTTTGCGTTGCAATACCACGCGCGCTCCGGTGCTGCTCACCCCGGGAGAGTAACCATACGAAAATGTGCCCGAGTAAACGTCGGGAAGAACGTCCTCGGAGTAGCTGGAGGGATCGCCGGCGCCCGTGAGCACCATGTTATGTATGCGGTCAAGGAATGCGGCGATCTGCACTTTGGTATCGCCCATGCGACGCGAGATCGAGAGTTCCTGATGCGAAGCGCGCTCCACTTCCGGCTGGCCGTTGGAAAGGGCCATGCGCGGCCCGGACTCGCTCAGGTCAGCGGGAGCGGTATCGAAGCCTTTGGTGACGCGAGTGTCAGGCTCTGAGGTTGCGTAGCGATACTCCGCCACCATGTCGGGCGTGAGATGCACATCGACCGAGCCATGAGGCCGTATCGCAGTCACGCGATTGGCAAACTCCATGGCCTGAAGGTCGGCACCGTAGTTCAAATCGATGAAGCCGGCGACGGTCATGCTGTCAGAGCTGCTCATCTGAATGGCGGCGTAAGGCGAATTCTGGACTGCAGAACCGGGCGCGGCGAAATGACGATAGGTAACCGTGAAGGTTGGCCGGGATGAGTCGCCAAAATCATGCGCGTAAGAAGCGCGTAGAACGCCGGAGGGTTCGGTGGAAGAGGCTCCGATGTTGCCGTTGAAGGAGAGCGTTCCCGAGGAAAACAGGGATTTTTCCACAGAGAAAGCCGTGGTGACATCTCCAGCGCCGCCAAAGCCACCGGCTTCAGCCCCCGCCATGAACGCCACGCTAGCCTTGATTGGGCGATTCTGGCCGGTTTCTGATCCGTTCCGCGAAACCACGACCAGAGACTGGATATCATTGCTGTCGCTGCTGTCCTTGTCTTTTTCCAGCACTCTCAGGACAGGACGGTTAGTTGCGGAGCGGAGCGTCCAATGCCAGTCATCGGGTGCATCCGTTTCCGTGCGGCGCACCGGCATAAGTTTGAGCGCGTCAGTAAGCGTGTTAAGCGTTAGGTTGATGATGAGATGGGCTCCGGCGCGAAGAAGCACATTTTCCCGCAAGCTGGGAAGGAAAGCCGTGGCACTGACTTTGACCTGATAAGTCCCGGAGGGCAGGTTTTCCGCCAGGTAATAGCCCCGCGAGTCGGTGAAGACGGTGGTACCCACTTTTGCGGCGGAGACAAAGATCTCCACCACCGCGCCCATTTGCGGCGCGCCGGCAGCATCCTTAACATATCCTGCAATTACGCCGGTGCTGGCTGCGTGGGCGGGCGCCCAGGCCAGCAAAACCACCAATAAACATCCGAATTTGCGGGTCATATCCACCACCTCAATGAAAGTGGAGTCCCTTGTCGCGGCTATTGCTGCACGACGAACTTGGCCGTGGGCGAGATCGTCTGCTTTGAAACTTGATCGTTCACCTTGATGGTTACCTGGTATACCCCGGGATCAAGCTGGCTGAGCTGGAGAGTCTTTGCCAGAGTCACCTGCTCGCCGATATTGCCCATCTGGGCAGTTGTTTCCGAGAAGTCTAGCACATGCTGGTTCGTGGTGGTATTAACCACTTGGTATTCGACTGTGGCTGAGGGTTTGTTGGTTTTTTGGTCAAGTCCAAGGTTGTAAACCTGGAGCCAGAAGTTCACTTTTTCCTTCTTGTTAAAGGAGACCGGTTTGCCGTTCGCAGGCTGTACCTTAGGCCGCACTTTGTTGGCGCCGATCACGAAATTGCCAGTGCCTATGTCGTGCGCGGGCACAGGCTCCATCTGGTCGGCAAGAATCAAAGTGGAAGAAGACAGCTTCTCATCGCCATAGTCGGGAACGGTGTAGCTCTTGCTGAAGATGCCGGTCTTGTCCCCGTTCACGTCCTTGACCACCACGTCCAGCCGGTAAAGGCCAGGACGCATGGGAATCGCCTTCCAATAAAGGGAAACGTTGTTGATTTCCTTTTCCAGCAATTCAGCCGGGATGTCCTTGTGCAGCGTTTCTTCAAACGTCTGCACGATCTGGCCGGAAAGCTTGGTGAGCTGCCCATAAACGTTCACCACTGAGCGCTGCACGCCATCTTTGTTGGCGAAGGTCAGGCCGCTAAGGGGTACTTGCAGCGTAATCGGAACAAGTACCGTGTCAGAGGTCAGCTTCACGAAGTCAACTTGTACATCAAAGGGCAGCAGATTGGTGCGGAATTTATGCGTTACCAGTTCATTCTGCAGGTCCCTGAATTTGATATCGGGTGCGCGGTTCAATTTGGCGAAGGTCTCCAGGCGATCAAACTGCTTGCCCTGATTGCCTCCAGTAAAGGGCCCCGTGCCCAGGCTCTCCAGACCGCCGCGGAAACGGTCCGCTTTGTTGGCCTGACCCATAGATTCCAAGTCCGTGAGACCGGCGCCGGGAACGTGAAGCAGCGCGTCTTTCTTGGAGCGATCCATGGTCATTTCGTAAGCGCCACATTGACAGTCATCGACGAATTCAATTTCGATTTCCTGACCTACGCCTTCCAGATAGCGATAAGTCCAGGTTTCAAAAGGGAAGGTCGTGGTTTGTCCGCCGCCTTCTTCAGCCGAGCGCTGGTAAGGGCCGCCCATGGGATGGCTTTCAATGGAAGTCGGCGGTCCATACATGATGTAGATGCGACCGCGGTCGCTTTTCCAGCCGGGGATACCCGCTGCGAAGTGCTCATTGGCGTAAGCAATGCGCCGATAGTGTTCTTCTTTGTATTCGTTCTCAGCTGTGTCCGGTGTGGGGTCACGGCGTTGCCAGAAGCCTTCAATGAACTGATCGCGTTCGGCGTTGGTGGTCAGCTTTTTGAACGCTGAGAGTTCTTCGTCCGTGATGATCCATCTGACATCTTCATCCAGCCATTTCTTGTAGACCGCGCCTAGTTTCTCACGCACGGCGCCCTTGTCGTCCCCTTTACGTGGACGTTTTAGTGGGTCCTGTTGCGCATCGGGCTGGGCTTGGCTTGCGGAAGGTGGTTTCTTGTCAGCGGGCTGCTGGTTTTGTTCCTGGGCCTGGATTAAAAAACACCCTGAAATAATAAAAATAGACAGTAAGAAAAAGTTATGAAACCGGGGATGACGGGACATCACCAGAGTACCTCCTTCAGAGAGTACAGGTATTTAGAATTTTAAGTCTTTTCGCGCCGCTGAAGCAAGGAAGGAAAGGCCACTTTGGGCTTTTATTTTTCGCTCAAGACCTTCAATCTAAGGCACTTTTTGCACCCGAACGGGCATTTCACCTCAACAAAAGCTGTAGCACGGATAAACCACTTATCGTTATAATCAAAGCGGTAACCCCGCCGCTACAGCAAGCGCATGTGAGTACACTTGGCCGTGAGAGGAACTTTACCGGTCCCAATGGCGTATATAAAGTGTGTACAGATGCTGGGGTGCGCCGGAAGGTATTAGATGAACGCAAAAAAAATAGCACTCGTTGTGGGGATTGTTGTTTTGCTGGGCGCCATTGTCGGCTTTACCGTCAACCAGAGCCAGAAAAATGTGGTGGCGGTTCAGACGGGCAAAGTCGTCACACAGGACATTTCCTCCCAGGTCACTGCATCCGGCCAGATCAAGCCTAAGACGATCGTCAACGTGGGCGCGAATGCCATGGGGCGCATCGTGCGCCTGTTCGTGAAGGAAGGCGACAAAGTCAAAAGAGGCCAGGTGCTGGCGCAGTTGGAAAACGTCCAGTCCGCGGCCGACGTTGAGATGACTCGCGCTACGTTAGCCAGCAGCCAGACTGATGCCGTAGCGGCTGAAGCCGCGCTCAATACTGCCCAGGCACAATTCAACAGCAGCAGCGCCGATCTTGCTCGCACCAAGCTCGAGTTCGAGCGCGCCCAGAGCCTGTTCAAAGACCAGCTCATCTCCAAGGCGGATTTCGACACCAAGAAAGCGGCCTACGAAGTGGCCGAAGCGGTACACGCGCAAGACGTGGCGCGCGTGGCACAGAACAAAGCGCAAGTGGATTCCGCCCGCGGCCGCGTAAGCCAGGCGCGCGCGTCGCTGATCCGCGTGAATGACATTCTGAGCAAGACCACCTATGCTGCCCCCTTCAATGGCACGGTCACGAACCTGCCTGTGCATGAAGGTGAAACTGTCGTCATGGGTATCCAGAATTCGCCGGGAAGCACGCTGATGACGGTGGCCGATATGGCCGTCATCACCGCTGAAATCCAGGTTGATGAAACCGATATCGTCAACATCAAGCTCGATCAGCCCGCTGATGTCACGATTGATGCAATGCCCAACCAGACTTTTAAAGGCAAGGTCAGTGAGATCGGCGATAACGCCATCATCCGCTCTACCGGGGTTTCCACCTCGCAAAGCACGGCCGGCAGCCAGGAAGCGAAGGATTTCAAGGTGGTGATAACTTTACTGGATCCTCCGCCAAACCTGCGTCCTGGACTCTCCGCCACCGCCAAGATTACGACTGGAGTGGCGAAAGATGCAGTGGCCATTCCGATCCAGGCGCTGACCATGCGCGACAAGAACGATCTGGAAGCGCAGAAAAATCCCGGTAAAGCCAATAAAGGCGCATCCGCGCCGGCGTCTTCAGGGAAGAAAGAAAACAACGATGTTCAGGGTGTGTTCGTGGTCAGCAACAAGAAAGCCGAGTTCCGCACGGTGGAAACCGGCTTGACCGGGACCACGGAGATCCAGGTAAAAAGCGGACTCAAGCCGGGCGATGAGATCATCACCGGCAGCTACAAAGTGCTTAAGACCATCCGCAATGGCGCCGGAGTGAAAGTGGATAATTCTCTTGCCAACAAGGGAGAATCGTAAACCCCGCCGGGTTTGCTACGTCTAAACAGAGAGTGGGGTTTCGTTTTGGCTACGGAGCAGGAGAAAAGAATGGCAACACAAGTCGCCGACATTCCTGAAAGCGTGGTTGCGCCGCCGCAGGATTGCATCATTTGCACCGAAGATCTGTGGAAGACCTACCAGATGGGTACGGAGCAGGTGCACGCGCTGCGCGGCGTGAATCTGCGCATCAATCGCGGCGAATATGTTGCCATCATGGGCCCATCCGGCTCCGGCAAATCCACGCTGATGAACCTGATTGGCTGCCTGGATACCCCGACCAAAGGCCGCTACTGGCTCAACAGCAACCTGGTAAGCGAACTTGATGACGACGAATTGGCGCGCATTCGCAACAAGGAAATCGGTTTCGTCTTCCAGACCTTCAATCTTCTGGCCCGCGCCACCGCGCTGCACAACGTCGAGTTGCCCCTGATTTATAGCGGAACGCCTTCTGATGAGCGCATTGCCCGCGCCAAGCAAGCGCTTGAGGCCGTAGACCTGGGCGAGCGCATGAATCACAAGCCCAACGAACTTTCCGGCGGACAGCGCCAGCGCGTGGCTATTGCGCGTGCCTTGGTCAACAATCCCTCCATCATTCTGGCTGATGAGCCCACCGGCAACCTGGATTCGCAGACCGGCAATGAAATCATGAAGCTGATGGAAGAGTTGCATCGCAAAGGCAACACCATTGTGCTGGTCACGCATGAAGCCGATATCGCCGAACATGCTTATCGCGTGGTCCACATCCGAGACGGCGTCGTGGCCAGCGACGAGCGCAAAAGCAGAATTGCGCCGCCGGAATAGCGGAGATTTCGCCGCAGATGAATTTTGCCGGATGATTTTGCCGCAGATTGCGCAGATCAGATGTTTAAAGTTCAATAACCATTAGGATAAGTGGGTGGATCAGGCCTGCGGTAATGCGGCTTCAGCCGCTGCGGTACATAACTTTCAACATCACGCGGTAGAGCCATTCATGGCCGCGAAAAGATGCTCTCAGTCCCTGTCATTCGGAGAAGTCGAAGAATCCCGACAATGTATTCATCGCCATGCCGCGTCAGGGAATTCTCCCCATGCTTATCAGTAAGACAACCTTTTAGGCCTGCGATGATGCGGCCAAAGAGATGGACTTCAGCCGCTTGAGGTTTTTGAATTCTCTTGCATAAATAACGATCATCCGGCTAACCTTTCCCGCAAATGATCGCCGCGACGCAACTGGAATCTATCGAACTGCGCCACCCCATCATCAGCAAAATCAGGTTTGCGCTGCTTCTGCCAGCCGCGCAACTCTTGTTTTGTGCCGCGCTGCTTTGGCCTATCCGGCTCACGGTTATTCATGCTCTCCACATAACTCTTCCTCCCATCATCGAGCAGACGATGATGGCGGACTGTCAACGTTGGTCGCCCAAACAAAACTTCTTGCTTACTTCAATCGTGGCACTCGATATTCCGGCAGGGTTAATCCAACTGCCCTACTCTATGAACAGCCCGACCAAACATGAATGGACGCCGAAGGGGATGGACGATCAAATATGGCGGGCACTCACCTGGCCATTCCTATGTATTCCTTTCTGGTGGATTGCCGGCAGGGCAATTGACGCGCTAACCGCTGAGAAACACCGCTTGCTTACCCCACGAATTGGCTTGACGGAAACCGCTATTGGCTCAATTTGGGTGGCGGTTGGTGCACTCCTGTTCGTCAGTTTTCTGGTTATGGCAGGCGTTAAAAAGGACCCGGACTTGACTCGCATCGCTGCTGCCGGCGGACTCTGGGCTTTACTGGGCGCATTATCGCTGATTGCTCGATTCCGCCAGAAGCGCTTGCCCAGATTGCAAAAGGCAGCGGCTACAGCCACTACTGTGTGACGCTTCAGCGTCATGCCCGGGGGAAGAGCGGCCATTCATCGCCGCGAAAAGTTGCTCTCGAATGTGCGCTTTAGCGCTGGTGCATTCAAAAACCCTTCTTTTTGGCCTTCCTCCGGCCGATAGAACTCTTGAACTGACCCGCTTTGTCGCCGGATGCGGGCTATGGGCGCTGCTCGGCGCGCTGTCGGTCATCGCGCGTTTCCGTCAATCGCGGTTGCAAAAGAAGATATGTCATCAGGGCGCCATTTCTGCCGCGCAGCAAGGGCCAAGCACTAACAGCCAATAACCTAATAGTCCAAACTTCTTATGCCGTCCAGCATCAAACTGTGTATCCTTTTAGCAGGACATTTCTATGTTGAAATTTGATTTCCTGAAGACCGTAAAATCGCCGGAGCACCGCAAAGCCTGGTTCGTCGCCATCATTGCCGATGCGATTCAGATTGTCGGCCTGCCGCTTTTCGCTGCCGGCGGCATCTCACCCGCGGATACCCTGCTCGATCTCGCTACCGCCGCAATCCTCTCCCGCATTCTGGGTTGGCACTGGGCCTTTCTGCCGACATTTGCTATGGAACTGGTACCTGGCCTGGACCTGTTTCCCACCTGGACCGCCGCAGTCTTCTTCGTGACGCGCAAGGAAGTTCGCAGCGTCGAACCGGAAATACTGCGTCCCGGGCCGGCCCCTGCAAGAAGATCGTAAAGCTCTCCTTGCATTCTTTGTCGCCGCTCACAGGTCCTACAACCTCTTTATAGCCAGCAATTGCTCGCCGGCAAATCTGTCGCGAGCAAAGACGGTAACAGTATCGGCTGCTGAGGAAGTGCCTCAGTGCGCGGTGCAGTGGGCGCTAGCCTGAGCGCTGGCAAAACGCGGCGGTCATACCTGCGCGAGCGGCGCATGTGCATTCTGGTTTTGCCTTTCACTCTATTTTGCGTGGCGCTAAACTCGTTCTTGGCTCGGTAAATCAGCAAGCGCAGGTAATTGCGGTTAATGCCAAACCGGCGGCAGATCTCGTCCCTGCCCTGCTCTTCCAGAAACACCACTTGTAGAATGGCGCGAACCTCGGGCTCCAGCATGGAAAGCACTTGCCGCACATGGTTTCGAGTTTCTTCGGCCAGTGCGCACGCATACGGGCTTGGCTCCTTGCCGGCCAGTTCGCTGTCCGGCTGAAATTGCATAAGCGCTTTCTGCCGGCGATAGGTCTCGCGCAGGACGTTGTTGCAAACACCAATAACAAAAATCTCAAAACGTTCAGGATTGCGCACGCCATGACCGGAGCGGAGAGTGGTCAACACACGCAGAAACGTCTCCTGGAGCAAATCGCGGGCGATATCCGCCGAACGCACCCTTGCCCGTAACTTTCTGCGCAGAATAGGAGTGAAATGGGAGACAAAGTGCTCCTCTGTGGATGGATTCCCTTGCCGCAAAGATTGAACATACATTGCATTGAATTCAAACGAAGGCAATATTGAGGGAGAAGCCATGGCTTCTTGCTCCTTGATTTGAGCTTCTTGGCCGCAAGATGATGCCTGCGGACAATACCGCACAAATGTGCTTTTGAAGGGCAGATCGGTTTCATTTGAAGTAGCGACGGAATAGGAAAGCTTCCGCCACCCTGAACCAGAAATTGTTGATTTGCTTTGTAGATATGGATAGCAACGTCGCGCCACTGCCAGAGCGTGGATAGTTACAAATCATTGCCTTCCCGCTCATTAGACTTATAATTACCCGATCTAAGTCATAAATATCAGAAGCGAGTAGCGTGTGTCAGATAACTCTTCAGACATCACGGTCCTGCTGCGTCAGTGGCATGCAGGCGACCCAGCAGCCGGGAACAAGCTCTTTGATCTACTGATGCCGGAGCTGCAAAGGATTGCGACTCGTTGCCTTCGCCGTGAACGTCCAAATCATACATTGCAACGAACCGAGCTTGTGAATGAAGCCTTCATGAAGCTGGCGGACGCAAATAATGTCATCGACTGGCGGGACCGGGGCCATTTTTTCGCTATATGTACGATAAAGATGCGTCGCTTCCTGATTGACTATGCCCGCAAGCGGCCCACGCCCCAATTATTGTCGATTGAAGATTTGCCGGAAGGCATCATGGTTGGGCGCAACCGTCTGGAAGTGGCTCTGGCCGTGAATCGCCTGCTGGATGAGCTGGAGAAAGAGTCGCCTGTAATCTGCGCCATTGTGGTGGCCCGGATGTATCTGGGCTATGAAATCAAAGAGATCGCGGAAAGGTTCTGCTTGAAGCTGCGCACGGTTGAACGGCATTTGCATAATGGCCGGAAATGGCTGTTCGAACGATTGAGCCAGGTGCCATGATGGACACTGCGGAGCGAGACGATCGCGTCATGACCCTTGCCGCGGAGGCCCTGACCCGGCCGCGAGGCGAACGCGATTCGTTTCTTCAGGTGGCCTGCCAGAATGATCCCATCCTCTACCGTGAAGTTTCTGAAGTGGTGACCTGGGAAGAGCGAATGCAAAGTTTTCTCCGCCGCCCGCTGATTGAATTCATCGACCTTGAAGGCCTGGAGAACCCGTTTCAGCCCGGCGAAACTATTTCCGCCCGGTTTGAAGTCCTGCGCTGTGTGGGAGATGGCGGTATGGGCGTAGTCTATGAAGCCTTTGACCGCAAGCGCCAGCAACGGATCGCCATTAAATGCGCCAAGCCCGGGTTCGGGCGGTTGCTCAAGCCGGAACTGGAAGGCGCCCTGAAGGTACGCCATCCGAACATCTGCATGGTCAATGAAATCCACACCACAAGCACCGACTTGGGCGAGCTTGATTTTCTTACCATGGAGTTTCTGGATGGTGAAACGCTTGCCAGCAGGTTGGAGCGCGGCAAGCTGGACGAAGCAGAGGCGCTCGCCATTGCCCGCCAACTCTGCGCCGGACTGGCAGAAGCCCATCAAAGCAGCATCCTGCACCGCGACCTGAAACCTGGCAATGTGATCTTGTGTCCCAGGAAGAACGGCGGAACTCGTGCGGTCATCACCGATTTCGGCCTGGCTGCGGAAAGCAGCGTAACCAACGAACTCATCGGCGGCACGCCAGACTATATGGCGCCCGAGTTGGCGCGCGGAGAGAAAGCATCGCAGGCCTCTGATGCTTTCTCTCTGGGCGTAATCCTGTATGAAATGGTGACGGGCCAAAAACCATTTTCTCATCGGGCCCAGGGCAATGGCATGATCAGCCGGCCTGTTGTTCCCAGCAAACTGGTAAAGGGCCTATCGCATCGATGGGATGCGGCCATCGTACCCTGCCTTGAGAATGAACCGCAAAAGCGCGGCAGTGCCACTAAAACGCTCGCCGCTCTGGAACGCAAGCCCATTTACCGCAGACCTGCCTTGGTGTTTGCGTTAGCGTCTTGTCTGGCCTTGGCGACAGTCTTCAAGCCCATGATCGTGCAATATTTCACGCCACTGCCCATCCGTCTGGCTATTCTTCCGGCGGAAGGGCCGGGCGAGATGGCCCAGACGAGCAAAGGGATTTTGGACGACGTTACCCAGCGCATCCAGCGTATGCAAAACGGAAACCCAACGGCCTTGGTGGTCCCACTCTCAGAGATTTCACGGAAAGGCATTACGACACCGCAACAGGCACAAAAAGTCTTACACGCCACGCATGTTTTGCAATTAAAGTTGCGTCCGCAACCAGGCGGTATGGCAGCGGAAGGCGCGGTGGTTGACGCCGCCACGCTGGCGCACGTTTGGGACTACTCCGCGCATTTTGCGGGCAGCGATCTTGGCGATCTACCCGGCGGGCTGGCGGGATCGGTAACCCGGGCATTGCACCTTCACCGTATTGCGCCACCGGAAGCTCTGGCCCCGGCTGCCCGTGCTGCGTATCGCAGCGGCCTTGAACATTTGAAGCGTGAAGACGATAGCAAGAGCGAAGCCTTTGCCTTATTCCAGACTGCGGCCGGGTTGGATCCGCATTCACCCCTGCCGCTGGCCGGACTGGCTGAAGCAAAGGTGAGGGAATTCCAGGCGCGGAATGATGAACACGCACTGCAGGATGCAGATCTCTGGCTGGCGAAGGCGGAGGCGTTAGATCCCGATTCCCCCCGAGTGCTTCTGGCCTCTGGGCTGCTCAACCAGGTCCAGGGAAATCACTCAAAGGCGCTTGAAAGCTACCTTCGGGTGCTGGAGATTGATCCCGGTAACGTTGAGGCCCTGCTGGGTTCTGGGTTCTCCTATGAGACAGAACAAAACATGGATAAAGCTTTGACCGTCTATCGCCAGGCTGCTGCAACAACTCCGCAGTACTACAAGCCGTATGAGTATCTTGGCGCCTTTTACTTCTACCAGGGCCGGTATGTCGAGGCGGAGGAGTGGTACAGGAAGGATGTCGAACTCGCTCCCGACCGTCCGGATGGGTACGGGAGCCTGGGGGCTGCCTATGTGGCGCAGTTTAAGTATGCTGATGCGGAAAAGGCGTTCAGAGCATCCGCGCAATTGAAAGAGAGCGCACTTACGCTGAACAACATTGGCGCGATGCTCGCATATCAGCATCGTGACGACGAAGCAATCCCTTACTATTTCCGCGCCGTCCAACTGGCGCCCTCCAGCTATATCTACTGGCTGAATCTAGGTGATTCGCAACGCCGGACCAAGCATTCCGCACAGGCCAAATTGGCCTACAAACGCGGGAGGAAGCTGGCTTCAGATCAGATAGCCGGCAATCCCGCAAGCGGTTCAGCCCGCGGCTATCTGGCCTATTTCGAGGCCAGGCTAGGAGCAAAAGCGGAGGCGAAACAGGAAATTGCTGCGGCGCTGAAGCTGGCCGGTGGTGATAATCAAGTGGTTTTGTGCGCAGTTCAGACCTATGAGGTCCTGGGCGATCGCATGCATGCGCTTCAGGTAACCGGCAAGGCCACGGACCAAACCCTAAAAGAAATACAGAATCATCCGGACTTGGCGGAACTACGAGACGATTCTCGCTTTAGACTATTGATGGTGCAACTCAAATAAGGAGGCTAGCCACCATGTCAGCCACAACCCAGGTAACCACCAATGGCAGCATCGTCCAGCCCGCCACTCATGTCACCAACATTTTGGTTGCATATGATGACGCGCTTGCCGTTACTGTAACTCCTTCCTCAGTTACAAAGGGCACAACTGCCCGCTTTACAAACCCCGATGGCGACCAGTTGCGAATTGTGTTTGTCTCGCCTCTGGGCAAGGAAAGTGATCAAGTACTGGATTCTGATGTCTGTACGTTTGATATTGGCGGTGCTTATCATTTCAAGTGCTTTTTCAAGAGCAAAACTAACGGCCAGATGATCCAGGGCAAAACTGGCGGAGTGCTTGATGTAGTGCCGCACCGACCCTAGTAACTGGGCGGCAACTCACTTGCAGCAACGCTGTTGAAAATGTCACACGGATAGAGACGGCGCGGGACCGCCCCGTCTCTATTTTTGGGTCGACATGCGCTAGCGCACTAATTCGTCGATTTCTTCCAACAATTCCGACGCACGCAATCCTCTTATTCGATTAAGCCAGTTCTTCTTCACGCCTAGCGGAGATAGAGTGCTATTTGCCTTCAGTAAAAGTGAACGTTTTACCTACGGCTGAATAGGCGCGGGCAGTTGTAAAATAGATAGCGTGCCCGAACTGAGAAAAGATCCTATCACTGGACGCTGGGTAATTATCTCCACTGATCGTGTACGGCGTCCGGGCGATTTTTCCCGTGAACGTCCGGTATCCAAGGGCGGAAGTTTCTGTCCCTTTTGTCCGGGGAATGAGAGCAAGACGCCGCCGGAGATCCTGGCGTACCGTCCGGGCGAAAGCGCAGCGCGAGACAGCAATGGCTGGAACCTGCGCGTGGTGCCCAACAAGTTTCCTGCGCTGGGGATTGAAGGCGATCTTGACCGCCAGGCCGACGGCATGTTCGACAAGATGAACGGCTTGGGCGCGCACGAAGTGGTGATTGAAACGCCGAACCATGGCGAGACGCTGGCAACCATGCCGGTGAAGCGGGTGGAAGATCTGTTGTGGGCCTTTCGCGACCGCATCCTTGACCTGAAGCAGGACCGCCGGTTCAAGTACATTCTGGTATTCAAGAACCACGGCGAAGGGGCAGGCGCGTCACTGGAGCACCCGCATTCTCAGATTATCGCCCTGCCTATTTTGCCCAGGCAGGTGGTGGAAGAGTTGGAAGGGGCGAAGCGCTATTTCACCAACAAAGAGCGGTGCATTTTCTGCGACATCATTCGCCAGGAAACGGAGGCGCAGGTACGCATCGCGGCGGAAAACCAGGACTTTGTCACTCTCAGTCCTTACGCTCCGCGTTTCCCGTTTGAGATGTGGATCCTGCCCAAACGGCACGAGTCGGCATTTGAGAACTCGCCCTCAAAGCTGTATGAGAATCTGGCGCGCATCCTTCGCATGGTCCTGAACAAGGCCATACAGGTGCTTGATAACCCGGCTTACAACTTGATTATCCATAGCTCGCCGGTTCAGGAGAATACTCACGAGTACTATCACTGGCACCTGGAGATCATTCCCAAGCTGGCCAAAACGGCAGGGTTTGAATGGGGCACTGGGTTTTATATCAATCCCACACCACCCGAGGAGGCAGCGAAGTTCCTGCGGGAAGCCAGGGTGGAAGAACCGCGAACGGTGGAGCAGGCCGCAATAGGAAAATAGAATTCTTTCTAATCCCTTGCTGCGCTTCGGGACTTCGGAAAGAGCGATTACTTCAGCGTCGAAACTTCCCGCAGATTCTTCACTAATTCAATGACACGTCCGGCAACATAGTCGATTTCGTCTTGGGTGTTGAAGCGGCCAACGCCAAAGCGGATGGCGCAGCCCGCAGCTTCGTCGCTCAGTCCGAGGGCCTTGAGAACGTGCGAGGCCTCGGTCTTGCCTGAAGAGCAGGCTGATCCGCTCGACAGAGCAATATCGTGCAGTCCGGTCAAGAGCGTCTCGCCTTCCACGTTTAGAAAACTCATGTTGAGGTTGCCCGGAAGCCGGCGCTCGGTGCTGCCATTGATTACTACCTGATCGAGTTCGGCCAGAAGGCGATCGCGCAGCCGGTTGCGCAGTCCAGCGATGCGACAGCTTTCCTCCGGCATCTCTTTTTGCGCGACCTCGCAGGCCTTGCCGAAGCCGACAATGCCGGGAACATTGAGCGTTCCGGAACGCAGGCCGTGCTCGTGGCCGCCGCCATGGACCATGGGTTCCAGCCGCACCGCGGCGTCATGGCGGACGTAAAGCGCGCCGCAGCCCTTAGGGCCATAAAGTTTGTGCGCGGTCAGCGAGGCGAGGTCGAGGCTGGCCTGGTTCACGTCTAGCGGGATCTTGCCCAGCGCCTGCACCGCGTCCGAATGAAAAAGCACGCCGCGTTCGCGGCATAGCCGGCCGATTTCCTTGATGGGCTGGAGCACTCCGGTTTCGTTGTTGGCCGCCATGAGCGTGACCAGAATGGTCCGGTCAGTGAGCGCATCCCGAAGCTGATCAAGGTCTATCAGGCCATCCGGTTTTACGGGCAGCCAGGTGACGCTGCAGCCGCGTTTTTCCAGGTATTTGCAGCTATCGAGGATGGCCTTGTGCTCGCTGACGGCGGTGATGATGTGGTCGCCTTTTGCGCGGTACGCTTCGGCCGCACCTTTTACGGCCAGATTGTCACTCTCCGTGGCGCCAGAGGTAAAGACAATCTCCTGGGGCGAGGCGCCAATGGCTGATGCAATCTGCCGTCGGGCTGCTTCCACGGCCGCTGCGGCCTCCCAGCCGAAGGAATGGCTGTTGCTGGCGGCATTGCCAAATCTCGACGTAAGGAAGGGCAGCATTGCCTCAAGCACGCGTGGGTCAAGCGGCGTGGTGGCGTGATTGTCCAGATAGACCGGAAGTTTGACTGAAGCGGAAGCGTTGCCGTTGCTGCTCATCTTTTTACTAAAAGAATGATTTTACTAAAGCGGGGAAATGCGTGCTGTGGAAACTAAGCGGGTAGTGATGACAGGCGGATGAACAGGAATAATGCAACACCGCCAAGCCAGAAAAAAGGGGCGCTCATAAAGAGCGCCCCTCTGTTCGAAAAAGCAACAGGTTAGAAGTTAAATTTCGCGCGCAGCTGAACAATGCGGGAGGCAATCTGCGTGCTGGTGACACGTCCAAAGTTGACCGAGGCGATGTTGCCGCTCGGGTTATTGAACTGGGCGTGATTGAAGATGTTGAAAGCTTCAATACCCACTTCCAGGTTCTTGCCTTCGCTGATTCTTGTATCTTTCAGCAAAGCAAGGTCCGTGTTGAGGATGCCAGGGCCATGAATCGTATTGCGTCCGGCGTTGCCGAACTGGGCGCAAACGTTTCCATTGAGCAGAGCGCCGCCAGCGCCGGGAGCGTATGTGCACGCCGGCACTTGCGCGAAGGCACTGGGATCAAAGAAGTAGTTGCTCCGGCTTACTCCGCCGACCGTGAAGCTCGAGTTCCGGGGATCGGTGGTGGTTACCTTGGCCAACTGGTTCGGCTGGTCGGGGCATGCATAGAACGTCAAAGCATCGCAGGTCAGCGACCGGAATGACGTGGTGTTGGCGCTAAGGGGGAAGCCAGTCTGGAAAGTAGAAATTCCAGAGATCTTCCATCCGCTAACGATGGTCGAGACGATGTTGTTATTGTGCAAGCCAGGAATCGCGTAGACATAGCCCATTACCAGTCGCTGACGGGCGTCCTGTGCGGAGTCGCCGACGTTCAGGTTCGGGAAGAAGGGGTTGATTCCATGGGCTTGCGCGCCACCGAATCCGCTGTTCTCAAAACCAGAGCCGTTGTCGATGGAGTGACTCCAGGTATAGCTGGTGATGAGCTGCAGGCCGTGCGTCATGCCCTTGGTCACGTTGACCTGTAGAGCGTTGTAGTTGGATGTGCCGTCAGTGAATTGGGTACCCCAGCTGCCGAAGCAATCACCATTGGTGAGGGGGCACTGTGTCAGGTTCTGGCCCAGTACGGAATGCAGCGGGAACAGAATGTGTTGGAAGTTCCTGCCGTTGGCGCTGCCGCCGCAATTTTTGTTAAGAGCGCAAGCCTGCGCGCCCGCCAGGGTGATGGGATCGGTTTCATAGGCGCGATACAAGTGCCGGCCCAGAGCGCCTACGTAGCCCAACGAAACCACAGTGTTTCCAGGGAATTCACGCTGAATATTCAGGTTGAAATTCATGGACTGCGGCGTTGACAGGTTTTTGTTGGTGGTGTTGAGGCTCAAGGGTTCAAAGAAGGTGAAGTCCACAGGCGCACCCGGTGCGGGCGCGACAAATGGGAACTTATTGTTGATTGAACCAGCACCTGAAACGTCGGTCCATGGGTTGGCAAAAGAGGGACTTCCACCGACGTCACCCACGCCTCCTGACGATAGGCCGAACGGCGGCGCCGCAAGGTTCTGCAGAGCAGTTTCTTCTTCGTAGCGGTTGTAATAGATACCGAACGCGCCACGAATTGAGGTCTTGCTGGCCTGGCCATTGGTCAGGCGGCCACCCCAACCTGGGGAGTACGCAAAACCGGCCCTGGGGCCAATGTGACCGTATCTAATACTGGTTCCGGAATTGTTGCAACCGGGATCGCCAGGGAAGTTCATGCCCGCTGGTGCGCCGGTTGGCGGTCCGCCGGCAACCAGCGGTGGGCCTGCTGGGAATACCGTGGATTGCTGGCCTGGGATCAGGCAGTTGAAGGCCTTGCCGCCAAATTGGTTGTTGTTGAATGGCGTGTCAACCTGATAGCCGGCGCCATAGGTCAGCGTAAGGTTGCTCTTTGCCTTCCACTGGTCCTGGGCATATCCGTACGTCTCATAGGCCCGCGCATTGATGACAGCGCCAGAACCCTGGCTGAACGTATCGGGGATACCCAACAGGAAATCCGTTACCGGGTTGCCCGAAGAGAAGCCACCGTTGCCGCCAAAGCCAAATGCGCCGTCGATGTTGAAGAAGAAGGGATTGTCTACCTGGAAGCGGCGGCCGTCAAAGCCGAACTTCATGGTGTGCTTGCCCATAATCTTCGTGAAGTTGTCGGTAAATTGGAAATTCTGGTCTTTTCTTGGTTGCGGTCCATTGGTGCTGAACCCCAGGTTGAATGCTCCGGTTACGCTCATGAAAGGCAACTGGGCAGCGGCGGGGTTTTGCAGGGCAATGTTGGTAAAACCAAAGGTGGAAGGATTGACCACCTGGCTTGGTTCAACCGTATCAAAGTTCAGCCGGTGATAGCCCAGGCGAACCTCGTTCAACATTGAAGTGCTGAACGTGTGCGTGTAGGCCATGGTGATCTCTTTGGTGTTGGCGGTGCTGAAAGTGCCAAAGCCAGGGAGAGTCGAACCGGTGAAGGGCAGACCCTGGGTGGCGCGGTTGTTGTTTTCCGCGAAGATACCCCAAATCTGATTGTTCTGGTTGAAGTTATGGTCAATGCGGGCAATTCCCTGGTCGGTTTTGCTGACGTTGGCCGGATCAAAGCTGAATCCATTGTTGGGAGCGTTGGAGTGGGGAATAAACTGGGTCAACAACGTGTTTGAAATCCCGCTAAAGCTAGCCGTGCCGATCTTACCGAAATTCGGGTTCGAGCACGCGGTAATCTTGCCGGCTACTACGGTTGCGGTGCCGCAATTGAAGATGCCTCCCGTGGTCGCCGAGAAAAATGGAGTACCAGCGGGGTGCAAAGCGCCGTCATCACCAACAATGGAAAAAGGAGTGGTGTTGCCAGGGCCGTTGGCAATCGCGGAAAGGTTCTCGGCGAAGTTGCCGGCCCTTTGGGCATCGCTCAATACGGTAGTGAGAGTGGGCGTTCCCTGAGCGTTATAGGTACCCTGATACGACAAGAAGAAGAAGGTCTTGTCTTTGATCACCGGGCCGCCAAACGTTCCGCCAAACTGGTTCTGGTGGAAGATCGGCTGCTGCGGACCGACGGTGAAAAAGTTGCGTGCGTTCAGGAACGTATCGCGGTAGAAGTCAAAGATTCCGCCGTGCCATTTGTTGGTGCCGTTCTTGATGACCGCGTTGACGATACCGCCCGAGTTGCGGCCATATTCCGGGTTGATGGTCGAGGAAATCAGATTGAATTCCTGGATGGCATCGGGACTGGGAATAAAGCCCGGGGTGTTCAGAGCGATGTCATTGGAATCAGTTCCGTTGATCAGGTAGCTGCTCTGCGTTGACTGGCTGCCGTTCACCGAAAACGTGCCGAAACGGTCATTGGAGGCCATAACGCCGGGAGCCAATTGCTCTAGCTGGGTGAAGTTGCGTCCGTTCAGCGGCAGGTCCACGATCTGTTGCGAACCAATCAATGTCTGCTGTTGAATGCTTGTGGTTTCCACCTGAACAGGGTTGGCAACTACTTCCACGGTTTCACTGACCACGCCCACTTCCAGGCGGATAGGCAGATCATAGGTCTGGTTTACAACCAGGGTTACACCTGTGGATTTAAAGGACTTAAAGCCCTGCTTGCTGGCGGTTACGTTGTAAGTCCCGACGGGAAGTTGAAGAAACTGATACAACCCGTTGGGCTGGCTCTTGGTGGTGTACTGGATGCCAGTGCCGGTGTTGGTCGCCGTAATTTGCGTATCGGCGATCACAGCTCCGGTAGTGTCTGCTGCGGTGCCGCGGATTGTTGCATAAACGTTATCCGCGAGCGCAGCCTGAGAGGCTACCAACAGGAGGATTACTCCCGCCAGCAGTACTCTTAGAGTTTTGCTCTTCATTCGTTTCTCTCCTATAAAGTTTCTGTGGGAAGAACTTGTTGCCGCGAGCATGCAGTCTGGCCTTTAGTTCCTCTTTGAAGACTCTGCTTATTCCTTAATTGAGCAACCATGCAGCCACACTCGATGTTTATTGTTTTCAATTCTTTACAGAAGTTTACCAAGATGGCAATTCTGTTTTTGGTAGGCCAGATAGGGGTAATCTATGCATTTTGGGACGGACTGAACTGGAATGGGGGGCAAAACAATGCCCGGGCAGATTCATAATCCCCGGGCGGAGGGTCTGATTTTACTGACGGATGATGACGCAAGCCACTTATTATTCCACTTTCAACGGCGAGGACATACTGCCAATCACGCCTTTCAGGTTGTCGCGCACCACGAAGTGGACCTTGTATTGGCCCGGCGGCAGCGTCAGGATATTGCTGTAGTCGAGGCCCTTACCCTGGACTTGAGCCAGGGCTTGCGCATCCAAGTTGGTTTCCAGCCGCTGGCCAACCTGGGCCACAACCTTCCCGCCTGCGTCCCTGGCTACGGCCATAAAGTCAAAGCTCAGATGGTTTTGGCGCTCGTTATCGATAAACGGGACGCCCGCCGGTACAGACAACAGGAAATGCACTTTACGCTGGCCACCGGCCGGTTCTGTCTGCTGCCAGCTGCCTGAAACCGGCATGCCGGTGAAATCCAGATCGGAAAACACAGCCATTTTTTCTTCGGCTTGTCTAGTCCCTTCGGTTTCGTTGCTGGGATTGCGAAAGAAAAATCCCGAGCGGGCACGCACTTTTACGTCGTTGTGATGGACTTTAACGCTCAGCTTACGCCACGCGTACTTTCCGGTGTCCTTGGTGTAATAAGACAGCATGTAGTATTGCGCGGCGTCCTCGCCCGCGCGGCGAAAAAGTTCTCTGCCATCGTTGGAGTTGTAGAAGGGCTGGCCACCGGTCATTTCGGCGACCTGTCTCATGGATTCATGCCGGCCCTCTTGTGGATCGAGAAAGGAGCCGTTTCCCACGGCATCCAGTTGCTGCGACCGTACGCCGGCGGCGCCTTCAGAGTTGTTCGACCTCATGGCGGCTGTATTGAGTGACTGAAGAGTGTTGGCGCCGGCGCCCGGCAGAAGGCCGCCGATATCCACGGGATAAACAGAAATATTGGCGTCCGTGAGCATGCGCACTGTGCGTTGCCAATCCTCAATCAGTGTGCCCCGTGTGCTGGCCTGGGCAGATGCGCCAAGTGCAAAAGGAAATCCAGTGGAGGCCCAGATGAGGGATTTTCGGCCGGGAATGCCGCCAAAATAGAGCGCCAGCTGCTGAAAGTTTTCCAGCGTGATCAAGGAGTCCTGGGCAATGCGGGAAGCGTCAACCTGCGCCCGCATCGCGGTGGTGGTTGCCCGCGCGGCCGCCAGCAGATCGGCAGGGTTCCCGCTGTTGGGAATATTCGCTCCATTCAGAATTGCGGTGAGTTGCAGCACTTCCAGGTCTGCTTGAGAGGTATCGCCCAGAGTGTCCTGGGTTATGGTGTCGCGCGTGCCAATGGTGTTCTTCAGCTTTTGTACGGCAGCCACGAGTATGGAGGGGCTGCTGGTGAAATCGTGGATCACATGCACGCCATTTTGCTGGAGCGCCACTAAGGCGATGAGTGTATTGGCATCTACGTTCTTCGATAGAAAGTCTACCAGTGTGCGATTGCCATCTTTCGAATTCTGGAAAGGAGTGTTGATCTGATCCAGAGTAATGATCACCAGTTTTTTCGGATGTTCGGCTGATACTCTATTGGTAAAAGTATTGGGCTCAGCGGAGGCCGCTTTTGTGACCAGGCCGCTGTCAGCGCTTACCTCATCAAGGCGAACAATCTTCTGGGTGACGCCGTCTTCCTTGACTTCAAAGTCTTCAGTCTTGAGGCCGGGAACGTGCTGCCCGTGTTTATCCGTGACAATAACAGGCACGATAACGAGGTTTGCCCCCACCGATAAGGTCACGGACGGTTTCTCTTCGGCTTTTGGCGAAGCTTGCTTATTTTCCTGCGCGGCCGGCCCGATAGTACAGGCGGCCAGAAATATGATTGCCAATACGCACTTCATCAACCTTGGTTTCATGACTTCTCCTGCTCTCTACGGACGCATACAGCTACATTGCCCATATCAGACTAGAAACACACCCTTAAGGCAGGTCAGGGACGGGGCGGTCGGACATACGGAAACGCGTGCGAAAGTGTTCTGAAATAAGCATGACGGCGTCCTTATTCCGGGCGGGGTCTTGCTGGATCAGATATTTCATGGCTTCTACCAGTAAACGCTGGCCTTCGATAAAGCGCGGATCCGATTTCCGCTGGCTGGCTTTGCGACGCTTGGGATCCGGCATTTCGGGCTTAACTGGGATAGTAAAAACCTTGGCCATAGGAACGAAACCCTCAGTACAAACTAATTAGAATGCCGCGCATGCCGCTGCAGCTAAAGCGGCATTGCCCGGTGGCAAATGAAATCGAGGAAAGCGGCTCTTCTCTGGCAGTCCCGGGACATCTCAATTTTACACCCCGGCCTTCCGACTTCCAGCACTAACTTTATTTCCGCTACAACTTATTGGGGCCGGATGGTTTTGGTGCTTCCCGTGGTTTTGATGCGAAACTCGTCGTCGGAAATCTTTCCGTTGAGTTTCATGTGGGTGTAATGGGCAAGGCGGTAGTCGCCGGATCTCTCAATGAACTGCTGTTTCAAAAGCACATCGCGCTCGGGATCGATCCAGAGGATGATGTTGCTGTATGTCTGCTTCATTTTTTCGCTTTTGGGCACAAGCTCCAGCTTCACGGTTTTGACCCCATCTACCGTCTCCCATCCAGACATCTTCACGTCGTAATCGCGGCGCAGATCATCGCCACTCGCGCCAAAACCGAGGCTCAGGAAGGCCTCTACGTCGGCTTTATTTTTTCCCACCTCGCGCACTGTGAGCTGGTCAATCCGGGGCTCATAAATGCTGACTTTTCCGTCCTTATAGACGACTTGCTTAGTCGCCGGGGTGGTGATGTTGAACGCGGCGTCCACATTCTTGCCTTTGCGGCGAAAGTAGATGCGTCCTTTTTGCGTGTCTTTTTCGTCCACAACTTTCTGGTAAGTCTCAAACTCAAAATCCGCCTGGGCTGACCGGAACTCCCCGGCGGCAGCATTCATCTTCGTCAGCACGGTATCCAAGTCGCCTTCAGAGGACGGTTTCTGGGCCGCAGATGAAGCAGGCTCTTGCGGCGAAGAGTGCGCGGTTGAAGGAGTAGCGGCAGGAGTGTGGGATGTTGACGGCGCGCCCCCTTGGGCCAGGCACAGCACCGCCGTCGACAAAAACATCAGTAGCGACAACACTAAGCTGGGTTTCATGCTTCGCTCTTCCTGGCCGGCTCCAGTGCTGCTTGTGGTTGGCGCGAAGATGATTTTCCGCGTCGCGCGCCGTTATTTCCTAGCGGCCGTTTTTATAGACCTAATTTGTGTACCCAGGCCCGATACGCAACGATGTGGCCTGACGCGTCGCGCACCGGTTCCACATGCTCCACCGTTACGGCGCCGGCGATAGGCCGGATTACGCGCTGAAAATTTGCGCGCACCATGCCTTCATCCTGGGCGTCCACCGCGGCCGCGTCCACCTGGTAGGTCTTTCCATCTGGGCTGACTACTATTCCGGTCTGATGCGGCGCTTGCTCTCCCGGTTTGTCCTTGAAGTTGATGAAATGCGGCGCAATGAAGATAAACGCGAGGATCAGCGTGACCATTACATCGTAGTGGAAGCTCCCGCGCGAATGGGTCCAGAACAGATATCCCTTGAGCGTGCGCCCGATACGAGACATACCTCTAGTGTATTCAGTCGGTCAGGTTCAGGCAAAGGAGAAAAGACGAGCGTTTCGATCTGCGAGTATCTGCTTTCATCCACGCTAGGAATTTTTCTCAGAACTTCTTCGCGGTGATCCGCTCCGCGCCCATGTACCTGCGTAGCGCTTCAGGAACGATCACGCTGCCGTCAGCCTGCTGATAATTTTCCAGGATCGCCAGCCAGGTCCTTCCGATGGCCAGTCCGCTGCCGTTTAGCGTATGCAAGTACTCGCTTTTCTTGCCCCCTTCAGGACGGTAGCGGATGTTGGCCCGCCGCGCCTGGTAAGCCTCAAAGTTGGAGCAGGAAGAGATCTCGCGATAGAGCTTCTGTCCCGGCAGCCACACTTCCAGGTCATAAGTCTTCGCTGAACTTGGGCCCATGTCGCCGGTCGAGAGAAGCATTGTGCGGTAGTGCAGCCCGAGTCTTTGCAGTACGGTTTCCGCATCGCGCGTGAGCTGCTCATGCTGCTCGTAGGATTGGTCCGGCCGCGTGAACTTTACCAGCTCAACTTTCTGGAACTGGTGCTGGCGGATGATCCCGCGCACGTCCTTGCCGTAAGAGCCGGCCTCGCTGCGGAAGCACGGAGTGTAGCCGGTGACAGAGAGCGGCAGCCGCGCAGCGTCGATGACCTCGTCACGGTAGAGATTGGTCAGCGGCACTTCCGCGGTAGGGATGAGCCAGAGATCGTGGTCGGCGATTTTAAAAAGATCGTTGGCGAACTTGGGCAGCTGCCCTGTGCCATACATGGAAGCGGAATTGACCATATAGGGCGTCAGGACTTCGGTATAGCCGTGCTCGCTGGTGTGCAGATCCAGCATGAAACTGGCCAGCGCCCTTTCCATTCTTGCGCCCAGGTCCCAGTAAACAGCAAAGCGCGCGCCGCTCAGCTTGACTGCGCGCTCCATATCGAGCACGCCCAGTTGCTCGCCCAGTTCCCAGTGCGGCCTGGGAGTGAAGCTGAATTCCGGCGGCTTGCCCCACCTGCGGACTTCCTGATTGTCGTCGGTCGAGCGGCCCACCGGCACGGATTCATGCGGCACGTTGGGAATACCGGCCAACATGGTGCGCAGCTCCTGGTCGATTTCCGCGGCCTGCTTTTCCATGTCGTCGCTTTGCGCGCGCAAGGCTTTGGTCTGCTCCATCTGCGCGCTGGCGTCCAGTCCGGTTTTCTTGAGCTTGGCAATTTCTTCCGAGGCGCGGTTGCGCTGGGCTTTGAGCGTTTCCGATTGGGTAATGAGCTGGCGGCGTTTTTCGTCCATCGCGCGGAAGCCGGTCAGGACTTGTGCGGGGTCCATCCCGCGGCGGCGCAGCATTTCTTCGACGGCGGTCAGGTTTTCCCGGACGTAAGCTAGGTCGAGCATGAATCTAATTACTTTATCAAAACAGCTCACCGCGGAGGACGCGGAGAAGCGAATCCTCGCCACGGAGACACGTAGGCACGGAGAACAGATAGGACGGGTTTTTCAATTTTGCCAATTCCGGCGATTTTGGCAATCCCTTCTGATCCGTGTTCATCAGTGGTAAGGTTTTTTCGGCGTATATTCAAGGCTGAAATGGAACGCAAAATTTTCTGGTTATTGTTTGTCGTCCTGGGCGTGCTCATGGATGTGGCCCTGCCCATCTGGTGGAGCCTGGCGCTCACGCTGCCGCTGGCGGTGTTGTGCTGGTGGGTGGCATACCGCAGCGGATGGTTTCAGTAATTACTCGCGATCAACGTCCGGTCGCGCGCAAAGGGCGCATCCCCTAGAATCCGTTCTCTAGTTTAACGAAATGGATGTTGAAGGTCCGCGCAGGTAAGTCTATCCTGCACGGATGGAGATGAAAGATAACTATGCCTGACCCTATTGTGCGTCCTGATCCTATTGCACACGTTGTAGTCCTGATGATGGAAAACCATTCCTTCGACCAGATGCTGGGTTCCCTGGCCGCGGAACTCGGACTCGATGGCATTGATCCGAAGAAACCC
>JBARMK010000170.1:0-21528 GCA_049802395.1 Candidatus Angelobacter sp. | reverse complement strand
TTTACCCTCCCCTATTCCACCGAAAACAAAATGCCAGTCGTTGTTTCGAAGAAGTGATCACGCAATACCTCGAAGTGCTTAACCTTTCCGGCCGCTCAGGCTGGTCTGTCAAACAACAACCGTAATCAGTGTTGCTCGTCTGCTTTCCTGGTCCGCTCTGGTTTTCAGCTCAGAAATATATTCTTTGCAACGCGACAATATATTTTGTCACTATTCAAATAGAAAGCGCGTCTAAGATTGAGGCTTGTGATAGGAACAAATTGTTGCGAGTTCATGAAACCGCTTCCACATCGTTTCCGTACGCGATCTGGGCAAGGAGATTTGGGATGTTTCGCAGTAAAGACGGGCAGTACGCCCGCGAACGTGCAGCCGAGTACGCAACCTGCAAAGATTTTCAGCAGATTTTCAATGAGGAGATGGTGGGCTTGCACCAGTTGGCATACCTTCTCACCGCCGATACGGACCAGGCGGAGCAATGTTTTGTAGCCGGGTTGGAAGACAGCATCCATGGGAACCCCGTCTTCAAACAGTGGGCGCGGGCGTGGAGCAAACGCGCGATCATTCAGAACGCAATCAAAATCATAGCTCCTGTGCCTGGAGGAGATGGAGCGCAGATTATCGCTGTCCTCGATCCCCGCAACGGAAGCGCAGAGGGCAAGCCCCTGGTAAGCACGGTTACTGGATGGCCGACCTTTGAGCGCTTCGTATTTGTGATGTCGGTCCTGGAGGGTTATTCGCTGCGGGAGTGCTCAACGCTGCTAGGCTGCAAAGTACTAGATGTGATCGCTGCTAAATCCGCGGTGCTGCAGCGGCTGGCCGCTGAACCGGCTCAAGCCGCTGCCGCGTCCGAGCTTGCCGGTACGCCATGGAACACGCTGTTGGCCCGTGCCCAGGTGGCGTAAAGCAGAGACCCACGGCAAGCGTGTGACAAACTACCGTGGCTTTATACCAGTGAAAGCAGTACGTAGCCGGCCGCAGACCACGCTGCAAAAACCGCTGCAGTCAAAGCCAAGCGAAAAGAAAAGCTATCAAGTATGCGATTATTTTTGCCGTCAAACATGTGAAATCTCCTGGTCCCTATTGGTTCAAAATCGGCGTTCACGCCAGTAACCTGCCCGTGATAAAGGCATGCGCCGTGCCAAATCGTTGTAGCATGCAAATCATTGAATCCATAGAAGGTGCTTTGCGGCCCCATTCGAGCTGGTTGATTGCAGGTGTTCGCTTTCGGCATGGCGGTGTTCGCCAACGAACAGCGCGCGCAACGAGCAACACCACCGGCGACAATTTTATGCTGACTTTTTCCCGCCTGGTTCGTCTAAACAGTGCGCATTCATTTGAGTTTCGGCCTTTCTCCAGTCAATTCTGACTGTCGGTTAGAATCATGAGTGGTCACCCGTTCCATTCAATCAAGTAAGGCGTCCGGCCCTCCATCGCTGCGGTTCTTCCTGAATCTGCCGCAATTCCGCAGGGACCCTCTGGGCGGCTTCTTCAAATCCGCGTTGATTTATGGCGATGTTGTGCGCTATCGCGGGGTTTGGGTATCACATCAGTTGAGCCATCCCGATCACATTCAGCAGGTGCTGCAGTCCAACGTCGCCAACTATCGCAAGGGACGAGGCTACAAGATACTCAAGCTCTCACTGGGTGAAGGACTGCTGACCAGTGAAGGTGCGCTTTGGCAGCGGCAGCGCAAGATGACACAGCCTGCATTTCAGGGCCAGCAGGTGGCGTCGTTTGTGGATACCATGGCGGGCAATGCTCAAGCCATGCTGCGCCGATGGGAGAGCTTCGCGGAGAAAAACGAGGCTTTTGACGTGGTTCCAGACTTCATGCGGCTTACGTTGAACATCGCCGCGCAGGTTTTGTTTACAACCAATCTGGAAGCCGATGCCGAATCGATCCGGCGCACTCTGGATATTGGTCGGGACTACTCGGTGAAACGCGCGTGGTCAATTTTCCCCCCGCCACTCAGTTTGCCCACGCGGCGCAATCGCGAATATCGAGGTGCCCTGGCCAACATCCATGGAATCATCGACCGCATCATCGCCGAGCGGCGGGCGGTTTCAGGCAGAGTCGCCGACCTGCTTACCATGCTGATGGAGGCCCGCGACGACAATGGCGCCGCAATGTCAGACAAGCAACTGCGGGACGAGGTGATTACTCTTCTCACCGCCGGACATGAAACCACTACCCTGGCACTGGCCTGGACCTGCTTTTTAATCGGAACGCGGTCTGAAGTGGTAGAACGCATGACCGCAGAGACGGCTTTCCTGAACGGCCGGGCGCCCACCTATGAAGACCTGATGAAGCTGCGCTATTCGCGCATGGTAGTGGAAGAGAGCATGCGTCTGTATCCGCCGGTGTGGACGCTCTCGCGCACAGCAGTAAACGACGATGAAATCGGCGGATATCACATTCCTGCTGGATCGGAGATCCTGATCTTTCCCTACATCACCCAGCGTCATCCCAAGTGGTGGCCGGATGCTGCGGCATTCCGTCCGGAGCGTTTTGCGCCGGAAAATTCCGCGGCCCGGCCGCGCTATGCTTATCTACCTTTCGGCGCTGGTCCGCGGACATGCATCGGCCTGAACTTTGCGATGACTGAGATTCTGACCGTACTGGCGCTGTTGGTGCAGCGTTTCCGGTTTACGCTGGCAATCGATCCTGCGCAGGTGCGCCCAGACCCTTCTGTTACTCTGCAGCCTCGGCCGGGAGTGCCGGTGCGGCTTGAGAAGATTTAGCATGGGTGGAAACTAGCGAGCTAAGAGTGCTTCGGCTCGTATTATCGATGGGCCATGTCGTACTCAAGCTGATTCCACGCCGGTACTTTGACTCCGGTTAGTTCCTGAATTCAGGCAAAGGCCTTATAAAGGAAGGCACACTTCCCGCTACTCTCTTTTGTTTAGCGTATACTTCAGGACAAAGGTCTTTGTTGTGACTGGCTGCCAGTCCCTGCCAGTTTCGCGCCGCTTTCGAACATTCAAATAAGTCCCCCCGGGAGTTGTGCGCGCATGCACTTGAGCACGGAATTTGCCACCGAGATCGATCTGCTGGATCGCGTCATGGATAAGGAATTGTCATCGAGGTGTGGGACCGCCTGGGGCTTGCGGCCATTGATATGACCGAAATGCATGTCACAATCTCCGTGCTGCAGCTTTTTGGCAGGGGGAAGAACCCTTCATTCAGAACAGGGCATTTCTGGAAAGTCGAGCCCTTGTGAAATCCGTTTATCGCCGATTGCCAAGGCCGAGCGTAGACTAGCGAAAATCCCGTGCCGTCTTACGGCTCCACGTAAATCCTGTGTACTCGTTCGCCCAGGCGGGTGAGCAACTCATACGGGATGGTTCCGGCTCTTTCCGCGACCAACTCGGGCCGCAGGGTGTGGCCATTGTGGGTGCCATAGAGCAACACTTCAGCCCCGACGCTGACCCCGGACGTGTTAGTCAAATCCACCTGCATTTGGTCCATGCTGATGCGGCCGACAATGGGCGCCGGCTGGCCTTCAACAAGCACATGCCCGATGCCGGAAAGACGCCAGGGAAGGCCATCGTCATAGCCGAAGGGGACAATTCCAACTCTGGTCTGCCGTGCCGCTGTGAAGGTGCGGTTATAACCGAGCGTATCGCCGGGTTCGAACTCCTGGATGCTGGTAATACGGCTGGTGACCCCAACGGCAAGTTCCAGGTCCATCACGCGGCGAGAGGCATCCGAAGGATGAACCCCGTAGAGTCCAAGGCCGATGCGCACCATGTTGTAGTGTGCCTCGGGGAAACGGATAGTTCCGGCGGTGTTCGCCGCGTGAATTTGGAGCTTATCGAATCCGTCAGCTTGGAACGCGGCAATGACCTGGTTGAAAGTGGCGATCTGTTGGCGCGTGAAGCTGTCAGAACCAGGATCTTCGGCGGAAGCAAAGTGGGTACATATGCCCGTGAGCCGCATGACGCCGCTCGAGCAAATTCGCTGCGCGAGCGCGAGCGCAGTTTTGGGCGCCACGCCCAGGCGATGCATGCCAGTGTCAATTTTCAAGTGGACGTCAAGCACGCGCCCGCTTCCGGCCAATGATGCGGCGAATGTCTCTACCAGTTCAGCAGAGTAGATCACGGGCGTAAGCCGGTAACGCAGGAGGTTGTCAACATCCTCGCGCTCTGAGAGGAAAACGAAAATATCCTGGTCAGCTCCGGTTTTGCGCACCGCAACACCTTCATTCGCTGACGAGACGCCAATGTGGTGAATGCCCAGCCGAGACATCCACGAGCCGAGCTGCACCAACCCTGTTCCGTAAGCCATGGCCTTGAGCATGGCAAGTATGTGAACAGCGCCGCCACAGTGGCGGCGGAAGCGTGCAATGTTGCCTTCAATAGCAGCTAGGTTCACCCATTGACAACGCTGCGCGATGGCGCCGGAGAGATCGCGCACGGCCTTGACCATGCCGGCGTTACGCGGACCTTTGAAGAGAATGGTGTCGCCGGGGCGCAGCAGCGGAAGTAGACAGTCTTTCAACTCGTCGGCGCTCTTGACCTGCTGGACGCTGCCTTCCGGCCGGGCGGACTTGAATCCAGCAGAGGTGGGTCCAAGTTCGCCGTTGCCAACGAGGAACAGATGGCTGAAGCCGCATTCGGCGGCCTGTGCCCCCACCTGGGCGTGCTCACGGCCAGAGCTGGAGCCGAGTTCCCGCATCCCGGCGAAAGCAAACATTTTTCTGCCGCTGGGAGAGGCGCCGAGCGTGGCAGAACGGAGGGCGGCATGGACCGATATTGGGTCGGAGCTGTAACCGTCATTGATGATGCGAATGCCCTGCGGGGAAGACCAAAGTTCCATTCGTGTTGCCGTGGGAACATACCCGTCGAGGGCCGACGCGATTTCATCAAGGTTAGCGCCCAGCAGGTGCGCGGCCGAAGCGGCAAAATGCAGGTCGGTGATAATTTCAGGCGAGCGCGTCTTCACCCGAACGCTACGGGAACCTTGCCCGCGAATGCTTAGCTCCAGAAGCTGGCCATCATCACTGAGCGAAACCGGAGTGAGCGATAGCATCTGGTTGTCGGTGCCAAGCCGATGAATGGGACAAGCAACGGTCTGCGCGGGTGCATCGAGCGTGGGCTCGTTCCCCGGGAGCAGCAGCCAACCATCTTTGGGAAGGCCTTGAAAGAGTTTCATCTTTTCGCGGGCGATGGATTCGCGGCTGCCAAAGGCGGCAAAATGAGCCAGGCCGATGTTGGTGAGAGTTCCATAATCAGGAAGGGCAATTTCTTTGAGCGAAGACATTTCGCCGGGCGCGGAGACTCCCACCTCAAGTATGGCAAGCGGCTCCGGTCGCTCGGCGGAGAGTACCGCAAGCGGCAATCCGAGTTGGCTGTTGTAACTTCCCGGCGAGGCGAGGAGCTGCCTGCCGGCTAGCAAGCATTTTAGGGTGTCCTTAACGATGGTTTTGCCGTTACTGCCAGTGATGGCCAGCACGCGCTGAAAATATTCGCGGCGTTGCCATCTGGCTAGAGCTTGCAGGCCACGCAATGGATCGGGCGCGGCGATCACGGGCCACGCGGGATCAAGAATCAAATCGGCGCCCCGGTCTGTAGCAATCAATGCGGCCGTAGCGCCATTGCGGAAGGCGTCGGCAAGAAAACGATGGCCGTCTGTCTGCTGCCCCGGTAAGGCAATAAAGAGCGCGCCCGGAGAAGCGTCGCGGGAATCTGTACAGACACGGTCAATGACGAGCGATGAAGATGGACCACGCAACTCGCCACCGATCTCATGGGCAATACGGTCAAGTTTGGTCGGGATCAAGTTTTCGCGCTCCGGTAAGCACAAGTGTACGGGATTTCATCCGTGCCGGGCAGCGCCAGGAACGGAAAAGTAACCCGCATCATTTAAAATCTAGAGAAGCTCATTTTTTAACTTTACATGACAAGCTTTTATCAAAAATGGATGTACGCGTGGGAGACTCGTCTTACCACGCGGGACAATAACCGGGTGGTTCGTCCGCTGGAGTGGGGCATGGACTGGGCCAAGCGGTGGCCGCTGGTGAATGGAGACTTTCCCGGCTCAGAGCAGCACTTCGAGAAATATCTGCACGAACTGAACGACCACATTGTTGCCAACAGTGACGAATTTTTTGCTTACGACACTCCGAAGGATTTTCGGCTGGAGAAACGCAAGATCGAACTGTTCCCAACCGGCAGCAACGCCGCCGATAAGGTTCCCAAAGGCGATGGATTGTTCCTGCGCTTTACCTCTCCCGCGCGGACCCCATATCCGGAGAATGACATGGTGAATGCGCGCTGGTACCCGGCGGAAGGGAAGCGCGCCGTGATTGTGCTGCCGCACTGGAATGCCAATGGAATTGCGTACAACGCGCTGGGCCCCATGCTGAACCGCTTTGGCATTTCGATGCTGCGCCTCAGCAAGCCTTATCACGACATTCGCCGGCCCACGGAGACTGCCCGCTCAGACTACGCCATGTCACCGAATATCTGCCGCACGCTCGATGCGGCGCGGCAAGCAGTGCTGGACGTGCGCGCCTCCATGGATTGGCTTGCGTCGCAGGGCAAAGACAGTGTTGGGATTGTGGGTACCAGCCTGGGATCGTGCTATGCATTTCTGGCTGGCGCTCATGACTCGCGCTTAAGCGTGTGTGTCTTTAACCATGCTTCCACTTATATGGCGGACGTGGTCTGGACCGGCCAATCGACGCGCCACGTGCGCGAGGGGCTGGAGCGCAGCGGCATCACGTTGGAGAGTCTGCGGCAGTCATGGTTGAGCGTGAGCCCGATGGCATACTTCGATAAATTCGCCCGTTCCCCCAAAAAGTGCCTGATGATTTACGCGAAATACGATCTAACGTTCCTGCCCGAGCTCTCTCGTGAGGCCGTCGCAGGCTTTCGCAAGTATGGAACAGATCTAAGGACCGTTATCCTGCCTTGCGGGCATTACACCACGGGCGAGACCCCATTCAAATATATGGATGCCTACCACATGGTGAAATTTCTGGTGAAGAATCTTTGATTCCTCTCGCTGCCCCTCCATAACTGGTGGCTTGAAAAACGGTGGAGCATCTCGGGCCTGGGCAGAGCGTAGGTGACGAAAAACGTGCAGTGCTGCTTTTCCATCAAACCCGAAAGCGAAAAGCTCCCTCCAATAGGCAGATGTTTTAGGAGCTGAAGATGAAGGTGCTGTCATTTTTGGGAGCAGTAGGTATCGGTGTATTTTCAGGAGCATGGATCATCGCGTTACGCCGCCGGCGCGTTCAGGACCGTGGGCCGCTGGTCAACATAAATCAAGCCAGCCAGGATGAGATGATTCAGTACCTTGGGATTGATGCTGATGCCGCAGAGCGCATTATGGAGCAGCGGCCTTATCCCAGCAAGATCGATTTGCTCGGGCGCATGGTGATATCGGGCGAGATCTATAACTCCATTAAGAATCGCATCAGCTACAAAGCGTCATAAGCGGTTGCGCTCCGCGCAGAGGCAGGGTTATTTGTTCTTCCAGACCGGCTTACGTTTTTCGATTACAGCGCGCAGGCCTTCCTGCACGTCTTCCAGGCTCATCAGCTCGTTGAGGTAAAGGTCCTGGGATGTTTTCATCGCTTCTTTAAGAGGCCGTCCGATAGAGCTGCTAATCACCCGCTTGGTCACCTCCAGCACGGGACCGCTGAATTCAGAGATCCTGGCGATGAGGGAGTCAACGTGTTTCTGCAGCTCCGCTTCCGGCACAACTTTGTTGACGAACCCGAAGTTCAGCGCTTCTTCAGCTGAAAGCGCCTCGCCGGTAAGGATCAGCTCGTAGGTTTTCTTGGTGCCGATAAGCTGGGGCAACATGACCGCTGCAAAGGGCGGAAACACACCCAGTTTGACTTCTGGCTGAGCGAACTTGGCCTTAGGCGTCGCCAGCACAACATCGGCAAACCCAACCAGCTCTGAACCGGCGCCAATGGCCGGGCCATTGACGACCACAACCACCGGCTTAGAAATGTCGACCATCGCCTGGAAAACGCGGGTAAAAGCATCGAGAGTTTGAAAAACGCGGTCAGGGCGCGAATCTTCCAGTGAAATGCCAGCGGAAAAAGCCTGTTGCGCCGACTGAAGAAGAATGGCTTTTACGTCGGCACGGCCATTCAGGCTTTCAATGCTTTCTGCCATCTCCTTCATCATGGGGACAGTCAGGACGTTGTGCGGAGCGTGGTTCAGAGTGAGCCGCGCAATGGAGTCAATCACTTCGAACTGAATATATTTGTAGTTTGGCGCAGGAACTCTGCTGTCGCCGGTCAGGTCGACTTCCGTCTCGCGCTCGGGCCGTGTGGCCATAGTCACCTCAGTCAGATATCCGCAGTGGAACGAGCGTGATTATCCGATGAAAAGAGACCCCAGCACAAGCGAGCATTCGCCTTACAGGCAATCGCAGGTCCATGTCAGGGCAGAAGAGAAGTTTCTCCCAGGAGTTCCTGTACTTCTGATTTTATGGCGAGAAGTTGACAGAGGACGATTCGCGGAGCTACTTTCGTATCGCCGTTGAAGTTGAAAGGAAGGAAATTAACCTAATGAAGACATTCTCAAAGCTGTTTGCTCTAACCTTGGTCCTTGGTCTACTCACTGCTCCAATCAGCGCGGCTGTCAGCCATAGTGCTGATGACGACCAACCGCACATGCAGGCGGCGCTGGAAGCGCTGCAACAGGCAAAACACCACCTGGAAGAAGCAACGCATGATAAAGGCGGGCATCGCGCCGCGGCAATCAAGGCGGTCGACGCAGCCATCAAACACGTGAAAGAGGGAATGGAATCGGGAGAAAAGCACGAGGACCACGACAAGAAATAGTGCAGCCAATCTCACGAAAGGCAATTAAGCCGGCCATTGTGCCGGCTTTGCCATTTTTGCCGACCACGGCGCTCGGAGCCTTGAGTAAAATGAACTCATGAAAATCGCTCTGGGCGCCGACCATGCCGGTTACGAATTGAAGGACCAAATCAAGCAGCACCTGCAACTCCAGGGAGTCGAGGTCCGGGATGAAGGAACATCGTCCCCGGAACCGGTGGACTATCCTGATTTCGCCAGTGCCGTGGCGCATGATGTCAGCGAGCAGCGCGCAAACCTCGGTATTCTGGTATGCGGAAGCGGGATCGGCATGGCGATTGCCGCTAACAAAGTTGCGGGTATCCGTGCCGCCAATGTCAGTAGCGAATACGAGGCCCAGATGAGCCGGGAGCACAACAATGCCAACATCCTGGCGCTGGGAGCGCGTATTGTAAAACCCGAAGAGGCGCTTGGGATCGTGGACAAGTGGCTAGCCGCGGGATTTGCCGGCGGGCGGCATGAGCGCCGGGTGGAGAAAATTACGGCGATTGAAAAAGAAAAGGACGCCGCCGCAGCCGCAAGGAACACCTGATGCACCATTCTTGGCGCAAGGGAGATTTTGAGATCAGCACCGATCCCGGACGCATTGACGTGGCCAGGGTACATAGATTTCTGACCAACTCTTACTGGGCAAAAGGGGTCCCACTGGAAACGGTCCAGCGATCGATCACCAACTCTCTTTGTTTTGGCGTTTATCAAGCAAACCAGCAGGTGGGGTTTGCGCGCGCCATTTCTGACTTGGCGACCTTCGCCTATCTGCCGACGTTTTCATCTTTGAGTCTTACCGCGGTCGCGGGCTCTCCAAGTGGTTGATGGAATGCATTTCAAGCCATCCTGATCTCCAGGGATTGCGGCGCTGGATGCTGGCCACGCAAGATGCGCATGGCCTTTACCAACAGTACGGATTCACTTCCATCAAGGGTGCTGAGCGCTGGATGGAGATTCATCGGCCAGATGTTTACGCAACAAAGGGGAATGAAGCCGATCCAGAGAAGTAAAGACGCAAGGGGAGTACGTGAAGATAGAGGTCGCACTCCACATTGCCGCCCGGATGCTAGTAAGATTCTTGTTATGAAGAATTCCTGGATGTCGCTCCCGCTTTCTGAGTCTGATCCTGAAATTGCCCGTGCCATTGCCAATGAGGTTCGCCGCCAGCATGAAGGGCTGGAACTGATCGCGTCTGAAAACTTCGTCAGCATGGCAATTCTGGAAGCGGCGGGATCTGTCTTTACCAACAAATATGCTGAGGGATATCCAGGCAAGCGGTACTACGGCGGCTGTGAGTTTACTGATGTCGTCGAAAACCTGGCGCGGGACCGGGCGAAGCAGCTTTTTGGTGCGGACCATGCCAACGTCCAGCCGCATTCAGGATCGCAGGCGAACATGGCGGCCTACATGTCACTGCTGCAACCTGGTGACCCGGTCATGGGCCTGAATTTGGCGCACGGGGGCCACCTCACGCACGGCCATCCCCTGAATTTTTCAGGAAAGATGTACAAGATCATTCCTTACGGAGTACGTAAAGACACAGAGTTAATCGACTATGACGAGATGGAGCAGATCGCCCTGCGGGAGCGCCCTAAGATGATAATCGGTGGAGGCAGCGCCTATTCGCGCGTCTTCGATTTTGCCCGCATGCGGCAAATCGCGGACAAAGTTGGCGCTAAGTTGATGGTCGATATGGCTCATTTTGCCGGGCTGGTGGCTGGCGGAGCTCATCCTTCTCCAATACCGCATGCCGACATTGTCACCACTACCACCCACAAAACCTTGCGTGGTCCGCGCGCCGGCATGGTGCTTTGCCGCCAGGAACTCGCCGCCATTGTCGACAAAATAGTTTTGCCCGGAATACAAGGTGGTCCGCTGGTCCATATCATTGCAGCCAAAGCAGTGTGTTTCAAAGAAGCTTTGCAGCCGGCGTTTAAGGATTACGCGCGCCAGATCGTCGCCAATGCAAAAGTACTTGCCGGCAAACTTATGAATGAAGGCTTCCGCATCATCTCCGGCGGGACTGACACCCATCTGATGCTGATCGACGTGTTTGCCAAAGGTATGCTGGGAAGCGAAGCTGAAACCGCCCTCGGGCAGGCTGGCATGACGGTCAATAAGAACGCGATTCCCTTCGACACCAACCCGCCCCTGCGGCCTAGCGGCATTCGCATTGGCACCCCGGCTTTGACCACTCGCGGGATGAAAGAGCCCGAAATGGTTCAGACCGGCGCTTGGATTGCCGAAGCGCTAACCAACCACAAAGATGCGCAGGTACTCAGCCGTATTCGCAAGCAGGTGCTGGAGTTGGCAGACGCCTTCCCGCTGTATTCTGAGCTGCGCGAGACTGTCGGAGCGATATAAGACTAAGCAGCAACAGCCTGTTTTTTGCGACTTAAGACCTTCTTGGGGATGGTCCTGATGACACCATCCTGCGCCAGTTTCTCCCTGCAACGAAGAATTAAGGCTTAATCCTCATGTCCCTGGCTCTCCTTTTGAGCACAATTTGCTTCTAACCCGAAAGAAGTGATCAGGCGGTCTGGGTGTGGTACTGCGATTCACATTTTTGGGATGTTTCCTCTCTCTACTCGCGATGGTGACGCGCGCGCAAGTGCCTTCGCCTTCCCCCGACCTGAACACTATTGTGCAAAAAATGGTAGCTGCGCAGCAGGAAAATAAAGCGCGGGCGCACCCTTTTACCATCAAACGCGATTATCTTCTGCTGGACAAACAAGACGTTGCCAAAGCCCAGGTGGTGGCGAACATCACGGTGCTTCCTCCGGACAGCAAGCAGTACCAGATCGAGAGCAGCAGCGGCGGCATAGGTGAGAAAGTGCTGCGCGACATTCTAATCAAGGAAACGGAGCCGCCCAAGGACGCGCGAAAGAGAGAACTCTCGCCCGAGAATTACGAGTTCAAACTGGTGGGGGAGGAGACGCTAAATGGCCGACGTTGCTTTCTCCTGGGAATGAATCCCCGGCGCGACGAAAAGGACCTGATGCGCGGCAAAGTCTGGGTGGATGCGGAGAACTATAACATTCATCGCATTGAAGGTAGCCCGGTGAAAAACCCTTCCTGGTGGATCCACGACCTCTATATTCTGATGAGCTTTGCTGAGGTTGATGGCATGTGGATGCGTACTTTCACCCACGCCGTCGCTAATGTTCGCTTTAGAGGCAAGTACTCAATGGAGTCTCGGGACCTTGAATATCGACCGGTGACTCAGACCGCTTCCAGATCACATCGCAACGCAGGAATACTCGCAGGCGCAGCGATCAGTCCATAAGTACTACTCCTCTCGATTGTCTAACCGTGTTGTACTGACAAACCTAGTAAAAAACCCATCGCTAGCTTACTGAAATAGCATTCCATAATGGGAATCTCTCTATAAAAACTCTGCATAGAGAGCCAAATTAGGGGTAAGCATAAATTGATTGATAAGAATCCTATTACCTAAGTAAGTTTGGCCTTCCCTTCTTCACAAGTATTCTCCATTGCGTCGGGCTCACTCTTCTTCCGGAAGAACACCAACCGTGGGTCTAGGGCAGTCGGCGCGCTAGCTTGTACGGTGTGTCACGCACAAATTGAAATCAATCGGGGGAATTTTGTGATCAGGTTTTCAATCATGATTGCGGTTGTGGCAGGGATGCTCTCAGCCATTCCTGCCAACGCGGGCAGTGTGTCCGGAAAAATTCGGTTGGCCAGCGCGCCCGGCGCTGCGGCAAGTCAGGCGGCAGGAGAAAAAGAAAATGTCGTGATCTGGCTACAGGGAGCTCATGAGTCCAAGCCGCCTGGAACTCCCGTAAAGATTTCGCAGAGAAATCTCCAATTTGCTCCCGAGTTCGCGATTGCGGTAAAGGGACAGAAGATCGAGATGCCGAATGATGACGACGTGGTGCATAACGTCTACTCATTTACGGGCGCGAACCAGTTCAACCTTGGCCTTTATGGCAAAGGCGAAGTCCGTACAGTAGCTTTTGATCAGGCGGGCATCGTGGATGTTTTCTGCTCGGTCCATCACCAGATGCACGCGCGCGTGTTTGTGGTTCCGACAAAATACTTTGTCGTTAGTCTGCCCGGGCACGCTTTCACGCTGAGCGATGTGCCGCCGGGCACATATGTCTTGAAGGCATGGCATGAGCGGTCGCGCATGATCGAGAAAACTATCATCGTTCCCAGCAGCGGAACCGTAACCTCCGATATCACATTGGAAAACGGATCTCAACCAGCAGCGCTGGCAAAGAAATAGCCATTGGAGGGCGTACGTATGACCCGAAAAGACATGATTTGGAAAATGAGCCTTGTGACCGTTGGGCTGAGCGCAGTTTTGTTCTTGAGCGTCCGCGGATTCACGGCGGATGAAACAAGGCCCGCGCCACCGAGCATCACTCCTGCGATGCTGGACTCTCTGAAAGTATTGCCCGGCGGCTTGACCAGTCTGCCCCCGGTTACGGTGCGGCTAATAATCCGCAAACCAGCGAAAAGATCGAGTTAGGAAAGGAACTGTTTTTTGATACGCGCCTTTCTTTAGATCGAGCCAGCAGTTGCTCTACCTGCCATAGCCCAACCAAGGCCTTTGCCGATGGCTTGCCGCGTGCGAAAGGCTTCCAGGGAGCCCAGCTTCCTCGCAATTCACCCACTGTCCTTAACGCTGCTTACAACACTGCCCAGTTCTGGGATGGCCGTGCCGCCACCCTGGATGAGCAGTGCAAAGGCCCGCTGCTTGCGCCCGCGGAAATGAATATGTTGGATGAAAAGCATCTGGTTGAGCGGCTCAATGCCATACCTGGATATCGTCAGGACTTTCAGACTGTTTTTGGCGGTGCTCCTTCATTGGATACAGTGGCCCAATCAGTTGCCGCTTTCGAACGCACTCTGGTGACCCCAAACTCGCGCTTTGATCGCTACGCAATGGGCGAAAAACATGCTCTTACCAACCAGGAAAAGCGAGGGCTCATCGTTTTCATAGGGAAAGGTGCATGTTCGGAATGTCACAATGGCCCGAATTTCACTGACAACAAGTATTACAGTTTGGGCGTCATACCGGCGCACGGCGCGCCGGACGATCTGGGACGATATGCCGTCACCAAAAAAGAGGAAGACCGCTACGCTTTCAAGACTCCTACTCTGCGCAACGTGGCGCTCACTGCACCCTATATGCATGACGGATCGAGCACGACGCTCGAAGATGTTGTTGAGCTGTACGATCGGGGTGGCGATGGCGGCGCCAACAAGTCGAAGCTGATTTACAAGCTGAATCTCACTGCTCAAGAAAAGTCTGACCTGGTGGCGTTCCTCAAAACCCTCACCGGTGACCAGCCGCAGATCCAGCTTCCTGAGATGCATCCAGAGGTGATTCCGGCATCACGGGAGAAACAGGGCCAGTAAATGAGCAAAGTCAAGGTGGTCTTATTTGCACTGCTGTTGAGCGGCGCTCTAACGTACACCGCGTATCGTTTCCATACCGGCCGCGTAACTGCTGCAGCGCCCGCTGTTAGCCAGCGGCCACCACAGGCAAGTGAAGATCTGCGCAGGTTCATGCAGGCCAACCTGCACCAGGAATACACCTTCCTGAGCTTTACCGTATGGCACGATCGGCCTTTGACTCCAGAAAAGATGGACTCTATTGCAGCTTCTTCCTCGCGTGTTATTGACATGGCCAGGGACCTTAACGGCTTTACTACTGCTTACGGGGAACAAGGCTGGAGTAAGGATGATTGGAAGTTCTTTGACCAAAAGCGTCTGCAGCTTTCCCGTGTGGCCGAAGAGCTGAATCGTGCTGCACGGAAACGCGATTCGCAGGAAGTGATAAATTTCTTTATGCATCTGGACAGTACGTGCCAAAGCTGTCACCGGCGCTTTCGACCGGACTTACAGTGGATTTGATTTGCACCAGACGCTCACTCCCAAAATGATTATTGTTATGGAAGCTCGAAGGCCAGTCCCCGGCCTTCGAACGGCCTCCTCGTAAACATCGCCCGAAAGCTGCAATCTGCCTTAAGCTTGAGTTAAGCTTTTACAGCATAACGATTGCAGCCGAATCCAGAGGCCCGTGCCGGTAGCGTTACCGCCGTGACGGGTTTCAACAGGTCTTCTTTCGGCATGCCAAGAGGTCACGAATGAAGTTGATCAAACAAGCGTCCATCGTCTCCACTGTGGTGCTTGCGTTAGCAGCATCAGCGCAAAAGGCGCCCGCTCACCAGGATAAAGCTGATTGGAGCTTTGCGGTTTCCGGCGACTCGCGCAACTGCGGCGATGTTGTTATGCCGGCCATTGCCGCTGAGGCGATTAAAGATCATGCGTCGTTTTACTGGCATTTGGGGGATTTGCGCCTCATCTCCGGAGCCGATGAGGATTATCAGCATGAACCGGAACATCGCGCCCAGTCGGTGGCGAAGGATGCTTATCTCAAAGATGCATGGGACGATTTTATCCAGAGTCAGCTCTCGGCATTCGGCTCCACGCCGGTCTTCGTGGGCATTGGCAACCATGAAACTATTCCACCCAAGACGCGCGAGCAGTTCGCAGAGAAGTTCGCCAAATGGCTTGACGATCCTGTGCTCAAGAAGCAGCGACTGGCGGACAACCCGGCAGACGCTGGGCCAAAGACTTATTTTCACTGGACACAGGGAGGCGTGGATTTCATCTACCTTGATAACGCCACCCAAGACCAGTTTTCACCTGAGCAGGTGAGCTGGCTGGAGGGAGTGGTACAACGTGCTTCTGGCAATCCGGACGTAGTCACGCTGGTGTTGGGCATGCATGCGGCGTTGCCGGACAGCGTGGCGCGCGGCCATAGCATGAGCGATTGGGCGGTGGGCACCGAAAGCGGGCGGCGGGTTTATACCGATCTATTGAATTTCAGCAAAAAGACGCATAAGCATGTTTATCTGCTGGCCAGCCACTCGCATTTCTTCATGAGCGGCATTTTCAATTCGGACTACTGGCATTCAAACGGCGGCGACTTGCCGGGTTGGATCGTTGGCACTGCGGGCGCGGTGCGTTATGCTCTGCCTCCCGATGCGCCGCGTGCCAAAGAAGCGCGCACCCAGATTTACGGCTTCCTGCTGGGCACAGTCCACGGCGATGGCGAGATCGATTTCACCTTTAAAGAAGTTAAACGGCCCGATATTCCCGAAGCGGTGGTAAAACGCTTTACTCCGGACTTTGTGAACTACTGTTTCGAGAAGAACAACGCGTTTGCGCGGACTTCTGAAGCACCAGAGAAGCGGCCCCAATAAAAGAAAGGCGGAACAGCCGGCCTACAACAACATTCCCGTGCGGCCCCAGCGCGTGCGGGAAAGGAAGTTTCCCGCAATAGAAGCGTAGAAGGAAATTCTGTGCGCTGGGTTCTCGTCGAGCCACCGTGATGTGGGCGCGTCATAGGACCAGTAGACAAAAATAGGCTCGCCAATCACATTCGGGACCGGCACAAAACCCCAGTCACGGCTGTCGCTGGAGTTGTCGCGATTATCCCCCATTACAAAGAGTTTACCCTCCGGAACAATCGTTGGCCCCCAGCTCTCTTGTGGGCTGTGCACTGGTGCGTGGTGCACGGCATAGGGCTCTTTCACCGGCACAGAATTCACATAGAGAATGCCGTTGCGGATTTCCAGGCGGTCGCCACCCACGGCAGTTACTCGTTTGAGAAAGGTTTCTGATGGGTCTTTTGGATAACGGAAAACCACAATCTCGCCGCGATGGATTTTCTTGAGCATCGGCATTCGCCAATGCACCAGAGGGATCTCCGGTCCGTAGAGTAGCTTCTCCATGAACAAGTGGTCGCCCACCAGGATGGTGCCCTCCATAGAAGCGGTTGGAACAACAGATGCCTCGCCCACAAAGATCCGCATTCCCAGCACAATAGCGGCCAGAGCAATCCAACGACGTCGCGACAGCTGCCAGAAGCGCCGCGTTGCCCGGACCCGCGTAATGGCGGTGCGCGCTGCAGATGCTTCGTCGGCCAGTCCCGTGGCCGGTTCCGATGCAATGGGAGCCATGGCCTCAGTAGGCCGTTCACATAACTCAAGTGAGAGCATAGTAAAAGGAAGGGGGAATGCCCATTCTTGGCGTAGCCCGCGCAATCCACAATCAGGTGAATACCTGCCTTCGAGGGCAATCGGCCATGGCCCTGCAAGTCGCGCCAGCGCAAGCCATTTTGAAAGGACATGTTTCCGCCGATTGAACGGGCGAAACGATTTACGCCAAGGGAAGTAGAAGATATCTCTGCTATAATGTGGCTCTACCGTCACCGCCCGTTCTGCGGCGGATGTCGTTGTGTTCGGGGAGTGGCTCAGCCTGGTAGAGCACCTGGTTCGGGACCAGGGGGTCGGAGGTTCAAATCCTCTCTCCCCGACCATTTATTTCAATCACTTACAATCAATTTCTGGTCCGCCGCCCTCAGCGCTGTGGTCGATTTTGAGGCTACGAAAGCCTCAAAGATCAACAAGCAATTTTTCCGAACGGCTTTCTATTAGAGACACACCCATGATTCTGTCCGCTACGGAGGCGGGTGATCCATCCCGTAGTGCGAGGAGACAGCAAACGAATGTTGCGGAAATCTATAATCAGGTCACGCCATGCGTCCCGATCAAGAACGTATTGCTGAATGGCTCAGCGAAAGAGCGCCCGATCTGGCAGATGTGTACAGAGGGGCGATACGTCTGCTTGATGCCCCTGACTTTCCCGGGAGGAAGAATTTCATTTGCCACGCGGCGAGAGATATTGCCAGCCGCGCTCCTGACATCATTACGGACAGCAAGACAGAACGTGTCGACATGACTGATGACTTGAAAGCGCTTGCGGAACTGTGGGTAAACAGTGGGCTTGATAGCCCGGCCATGATTACAGTTCCAACCGCAGGCGAGAAAGACGCAGATATCGCTGCAGCGTCGGCTGCGGTATCCATTCCTTATCTTTTATTCAAGAGAGTCCAAATCATCGCGGGGCTTCAGCAAAAAGTGATGAGCAATCGCAATCGGGCGATCATGATGGTCGAGACAGTTGCACCGGAAAATAGCGGAAGGAGAGAAGTCTTAATTCCCTTGGCGCGGCAGTGGGTGAAGGTCGCTGATTGGCTCCAACAGCACACTCATGCTGGTATCAATCCACAGGTAGTCGCCGAAACTGACTTGCAAAACAATTTTAGAGCCTTGGAGACCTTTTTGGACACAATGATAGGAGAGTTCTTCGGGCCAATGGATACTCTGGATGAAATCCTGGACAACGCCAACTCCTGACATCGTCGATAAAGCGGTCGCTAGCATGGTCCGCTTCGAGCAGCAACGGCACTTTTTTGAGAAGCTTGAAAACCCTATGTGGATCGAGCCATTGAAAAAGAAGGGGTGGTTTTCAGAACCGCCTATGCCCAAGCGCGATGCGGAACGGGGCACGATTGAATTTCGTGCATGGCCGTCTCTGAAATATTTGTCCAGAATGGCGGCGAAAGAGCCTAAGTTGGTTGCCGATGTCATGGTGACGATACAAGATTCGGATAATCCCTACATAGTTCAGTCCTTTATCTCTGCTGCGTCCTCCATGCCGCCAGAATTGGCGAAGCGACTCGTGCCGCAGATCGTCAAGATGGTTAAATCTCCTTACATCATGCAGGGGCACACCGTAGGAGACTTAGCAGTTCATCTTGCGGCAGCAGGGGAGAACAAATCTGCGCTTGATTTACTGCGTGCTGCCCTCGAAGTAATTCCTGATCCACGACCCGTCTCGGAAGAAATGAAAGCCATTGATCCTGACTATGCTCACGAGGCCAGGACACGCATGGGTTCGTTTGAATGCCAGTGGATTCTCCAGCGGAATGGGCCGGACTTGTTGAAATCGATTGGTGCTCCGTTCATCAGTTTGCTCTGTGACTTGCTGGAACGAGCGCTGAGCTTTGAACAGAAGCCCTCCAAGGAAGAGGAGCTGATTGAAGATTATTCGTACATTTGGCGACCGAGTCTAAGCAGCGGGGAGACCACAGATTATCCCAAACGATTTCTGGTTGCGGCCATACTTCAGAACGCTGACGCATTTGCTGCACAGAGTGCAAAGCATTTGGAGACAGTCCGAACGATGCTGGCGAAGCGACGCTTCAAGGTCTTTCGGCGTCTTGAACTGGAGATTGTCTCGCGCCACTTGGATTTGAGTGGTGATGACGCAGCAGAGATGCTGGTCGATAAAGTTGCATTCGAGGATATTGGGCAACGATACGAATATGATTCGTTACTCTCTAAAGCCTTCCAGCATCTTGAACCCCAACAGCGCGGGCAGATACTCAGTTGGATCGAAGGTGGCTTGAAAACAGAACGGCTGTTGGAGAGAGGGTTTTCAAAAGAAGAAGCTGAGGATGCCAGTAATGCTTGGCGACTTGAACGGTTGACGCCTATCAAAGATTTCCTGGAAGGCGATTGGCAAGAGCGCTATGAGTCCCTTCATAAAAAATTCGGAGACCCACCAGATCGGACGCGACCCCGAGGTGGTTTTTATCAGGCTAGCTCTAAAAGCCCCAAGCCATCCCCGGAACTGGAAGAAATGTCTGTCGCCGATGTAATTGAATACCTGAGGAATTGGCGACCCACGTCTAGTGGATCTTTTCCATTTGGGCCGTCAGAAGAAGGTCTGGGAGCAGTATTGACGGAGATCATTGCAAAGAAACCTACAGAGTTTAGTGACCAGTTGGACAAGTTGAGGGAGACCGATCCAACCTATGTACGGTCTGCGTTGCAAGGATTTGAGAGTGCGGTGCGTGGCAAGAAAACATTTGATTGGAAAGCTGTGCTCGATCTGGCTCTCTGGGTCGTTAAGCAGCCAATCAAGATTCCGGGGCGTACCGGCGACCATTGGACGAAAGACCCGGACTGGGGCTGGGCACGTTCCGCAATCATCAGTCTTATCGAGCAGGGATTCAAAGAAAAGGCTACCCCCTTCGCGGTGCGTACCCAGGTGTGGACCATTATTGCGACTCTGGCAGAAAGCAAAGAAGGCTCCAAGGAACTGCCATATACTGACCCGGACTCACAGAGCAAAGACATTTGGACTCATTCTGTAAATCGCACCGAAGCGCGAGCCATGCGTGTTGCATTTCAGTGCATTGAATGGTGCCGAGACAATTTAAAAGAGGAAAAGTTTTCCTTGGCAAGCGTACCGGAAGCGGAAAAGCTCCTGTCCACTGGCCTTGATACGGAAATCCAGCCATCGCTCGACATTCGACTTGTATATGGTGAGTTGCTCCCTTTTCTCGTAAGTATTGATCGTCAGTGGGTTGAAAATAATAAGTCCAAGATTTTTCCACCTGAGCCAGAAAAACGATCATTGCGTGACATCGCTTGGGTCGCGTATCTCACGGCAAATTACGCGTATAACCTGGCTTTTGAAGTTCTAGAGGATCTTTATCTATCTGCCGTTCAGTCTGAGCTGGGAGAACCGCGCCAAGTTGGAACCGGACACATGGTGTATAACCCTGACGAAGGCTTAATTCATCACTTGATGCAATTGTATTGGCGAGGCCGTATTGGGCTTGAAGAAAATGGAATCCTGGATATTTTCCTACAGCAGGCCAGCGATGAATTGTCAGCCCGAATGGTTAGATACCTTGGTCAATCTTTGAAGGAGGCGAAAGAGCTTTCAAGTGATGAAAGGCAAAGACTGGAAAAACTTTGGGACCGAAGCATATCTAGGCCAGACGATTCACAGCACAAGCGCGAGTTAGCTCAGTACGGATGGTGGTTTAACAGCAATCATTTTGATGACCAATGGGCGCTTGAGCACATCCATAAGAGTCTCCAGTTATCGCATGGCGAGTTTGATCCGAAACTTGGAACTTTGGAGCGCCTTGCAAAGTTGGCGGAGAAATACCCCGAGCCGGTGGTTCAAAGTGCTCAGCTTATTGTCAGTGCTGATTTTGAAAATGTCATACTGTGGCATGATGACCTTAAGAAGATTCTGAGCACTGTTCTCAAATCTGGAGATGCCGAGGCAATGAAGGTCGCCCGTTCAATCATTCAGAATATGGGAGCAAAGGGTTATCTCGAATACCGATCACTTCTTACAGAATAAAAACCGCAGGAAGAAAGGGATGGCAATAGCGTCAGCTCCGATAATAACCAAAGCGACCAATTCACACTTATACAAATATTCCGCATTCACCGGGGAAAGACGAGAGTGGTTGAAGGACATCATCCTCAATCATCGGCTGTATGTTCCCACGCTGCCGCAACTCCGTGATCCATCCGATGGCCGACCCAAACTCTCGCCATTATCTGAAGATGCCATGTTTCAATTTTTGTATAGCAGCGATATTGGTATCTTGGGGCGTAATCCGCAAATGTCGTTGCCGGAGCAAATCTGGCATGGGATGGTGCTCGACTTCAATTTAAAGAGGTACGGTGTGGACTGGTGTATGCGTGAATGCACGCATTTGCTACACAAGGAGTTTGAAGACTTCCGTGTGTATTCCTTAACGAAGCGATTCAATAATCTGAGCTTGTGGGAGAATTATGCGGCAAATCACAGCGGATATTGTTTAGAGTTTGCGAGCATCGGTGATTTCTTCACCTGTGCCTACGAGGTAACTTACGGCCAGCTAGTCGCATTTGGCCTCTTGAATCGGGATCATAGAAGCGGTTATTGGTTCTTTTGCAAGAAAGTCGATTATCAAAGCGAAGAAGAAATCAGAATTCTTGTTCCACGCAGGTCAACTG
>JBARMK010000169.1:0-3175 GCA_049802395.1 Candidatus Angelobacter sp. | reverse complement strand
CCTTTGCCGTCCGCCGTTGGGCCGACCTTAAGCACTGTTGATTTGTCCGCCGAGCCGGCAAACAGTTCAAACACCTCATCGGTCCCGCGCAGCTCGCGTCCGTTCACCTCCAGCAGGTATTCGCCTTCCTGCACGTTAACGCCCGGCTGGGTGAGCGGCGCACGCAATTGCGGGTTCCAGTTTTCTCCCAGATAAATCTTGGCAAAACGGTAGCGCCCGTTTTCAATCGTGTAATCCGCGCCCAGCAGCCCCACCTTGCCCTGCTCAGACGGCGGGTCCGCAGGGGTGCGTATATACATGTGGCCCACGGTCAGCTCGCCCAGCATGTCAGAAAGCAGGTAGCTGAAATCGATGCGGCTGCCGACGTTCTCAAGAAAAGGCTCGTAATGTTTTTTGGTTGCCGGCAGATCCAGGCCGTGCAGCTTGGGATCGTAAAAGAAATCGCGCTCAATGCGCCACACCTCGGCGTATTCCTGTTTCCACTCCGCGCGAGGATCAACCTGCACTTCCATGCGCGCCAGGCTGAGCGGCGTTTCCGGCTTTGCGGATGCGGCTGGTCCTTCGCCCCGCGCCGGCGCGGTGGCCGAACTGATAAACCACTTCTTGTTATCGCGTCGGCCTTTGCTGTAGAGCATCTTCTTTCCGTCAAAGGAGACGGTAAAGTCGTTCGCGCCTTCCATCAGCTTTTCCGGCTTACGCGACGTCAGATCAAAGCGCCACAATGTTGTCTGCTGGTCCGGCCCCGGACGCAGCGGGCTTTCCATAAGGAAAATGGCGCCAGCCTTGCCCGCCACAAGCTGGCTGTAATCGCGCGGCGGGATAGGCAGCGCGAGAATGCGCTGGCTAATATTCTCAGCGTCAATGTGCACAATCACGTTCTCGCCTTTAACCGATTTGGCGGCACGAGCATCCTGTGCTTTGGCTTTCTCTTCCGGATTACCGGGCTCCTGCTCGCCTTTGTCCTCCGGCCTGGCGGCCTTGTCTGCATCTGGCTTGGTATCGTCCGCGGCCTTCTCTTCGTCGCTTTCCGGCGCCAGCGGTGACGGCTGGTCCTTGCGCAGCACCATCAGATAAGCGCTGCGAGTAATGGGCCGATTAACGCTTGAGAGATCGAGCCAGCCCGTCGTCGGACCCACATCGGTGCTTGCCGTGAAATAGAGATACTGCCCTTTTTGGTCGAAGGCGGGGAAGCGAGCGTCGCTCAGACCGTCAGTCAGCTGCAGACTCTTGTTCTGCTCCAGCCCGTAAGCAAAGATTGCATGCATCTCGCTGGTGAGCTTCTTTGAATACGCAATCCAGCGGCTGTCTGGTGACCACACAGGATCCAGCGTGCGCTGCGGCGCATCGTAGGTGTCAGTATCGATCTTGACCGGCGTGCCTTTCGCCAAATCCACATACCAGAGGTTAAGGCGCTTGTCAGTGTAGGCAATCTTCTTGCTATCAGGCGACCATTGTGGGCTGTAGTAGAAAGAGGGTGGATTGCCAAGAGAGATTTTCTTCGGCTCACTCATTCCGTCAGGACTTTTCAGGAAGAGCTGGTACTCACCGGATTCGTCAGAGAAGTAAGCCACCCATTTCCCATCGGGCGACCATGCGGGATCACGTTCCATGATGCCTGAGGTGTTGGTCAGGTTGCGGATATCGCCCTTCTCCGCCGGCACAGTAAGTATTTCACCATGGGCCTCAAATACAGCGCGAGCGCCACTGGGCGAGAGCGTGGCCGATGCAATCTCACTTTCAACTTTCTTGAAGTGCGGGCGCACGTTGGGCAGATCAGCAGGAACCGTGACCGCTACGGCCTGGGATTTACCGGTTGCCGGGTCAAACAGACTCAGCGACCCAAACTGCTCATAGACAATTGCGCCCGGTCCGGCAGCCGCAGATTTGATGTCAGCGCCATTGCCGGCCAAGGCGGTCTCAACCTTCTTGGTCTTGGTGTCGTAAGAATAAAGGCTGAATGGCCCATTGCGATCGGACAGAAAATAAACCTTGTTGCCGACCCACATCGGATTGCCGTCATTGGAGGTCTCGCGGGGGACCTGCTCAAGCTCAAGATCAGAAAGGTTCGCTATCCAGATGCGAGAGGCTTTGCCGCCGCGATATCGCTTCCATCCAATCGCAGAAAGGCGGCGGTTGTTATCCACCGGAACATAGGCGATATGCTTCCCGTCCGCGGAGAGCGCGCCAGCCTCAGCCGTGGGCAGAGGCAGTTCATGGGGCAGGCCACCATCGAGCGAAACCGTGAATAGCCGGTTGAAACGTGAATAACTGTTGCGCGACGAACGGAAGAGAACAGATTTCCCGTCGGGAGCCCAGCCAACGACTTCATCAACCGCCGGGTGGTGCGTGAGCCGGCGAGGAACGCCGCCTCCGCTAGGCATCACGTATACGTCGACATTGCCGTCATAGTCGCCGGTAAAAGCGATCATGGATCCGTCAGGAGAGAAAACCGGATCGCTTTTTGTCCCGGTGCCGCTGGTAAGCAGACGCGCCTCACCGCCTTCGCGCGCTACCAGCCAGAGATCGCCGGCGTAAGCAAAAGCGATGTGGGTCTTTGAAAGCGTGGGCTTCTGCATTAACAGCGGTCCGGCCGCATGCGCGCTCACAGAGGAACAAAAAATGACCAGGATCGGGAAGAAAGAGGAGAATAATTTTTTCATAGGCACCACCGGAAGTGAAATGGCGTTCGACGAGGCAGTTCAGGGTAGCAGCAATTCCGGGCAGGAAACAAGAGAACAAAATTTTTGAAACAAAGAAGAACTGGGAGCGAGTGGCTATTCTCCTCCGCCTACTTCTTTTTTCTTCCGTGTTTCAAGGTTTTCTGTTTTCGCCTGCTGGACTGGCTTTTGGATGGTCGCTGAAGAGACGAACGCTGAGCTTCAACAAGCCGCTCGAGCAGCACCGCAACATGCGCGATGGCGGCGTTGTCCGTGCCCATGCCTTCCGGCGTTTTGGCCTTGATCCCCACTTGGTCGAGCTTTACACCCAGCAACTCAGCAACGCGTGCCTGAATTTTTTTCGCGTGCGGACCAATTTTGGGTTCAGCAAGAATCAACGTTGAATCGACGTTGACGACAGCGTATCCCGCCCGCCTGATCTGCTTGAGCGCTTCTTCAAGAAAAATGACTGAGTCGGCGCCCTTCCATTTAGGATCGGCCGGTGGAAAGTAGCTGCC
>JBARMK010000168.1:0-3070 GCA_049802395.1 Candidatus Angelobacter sp. | reverse complement strand
CGCTCATCCATACCAGTGGCCGTTATGTCGGGCTGCCCAACGGGCAGATGGGCAACAGCGAGGTCGGCCACCTGAATATCGGCGCCGGCCGCATCGTTTATATGGACATCACCAAGATCGACGTGATGATCGAAAAGGGCGACTTTTTCACTAACCCTGTGTTGCTTGAGGCAATGAAAAATGCCCGCAGCGGTGGCCGCCAGCTCCATCTATGCGGCCTCCTCTCTGATGGCGGCGTGCACTCCCATCAAAACCACCTCTACGCACTGCTGCGCATGGCGAAACAGAACGGAATTGACCGCACGTTTGTTCACTGCTTCATGGATGGCCGCGACACGCTGCCCACCAATGGCGCGGTTTATCTCCAGCAACTGCAGCAGAAGATGCGCGAACTCGGCGTGGGCAAGATTGCCAGTGTTAGCGGACGTTATTACGCCATGGACCGCGACAAAAAGTGGGACCGCGAACTGAAAGCCTTCGATGCTATGGTCGCGAGCAAGGCTGAGGGCGGCGAGTACGTTGATCCGGTGCAAGGCGTAAAAGATTCCTACAATCGCGACGTGACCGACGAATTCATTGTTCCCTTCGTCTGCGTTAACAATCAGGGAAAGCCGGTTGCTACCATTTGCGATGAAGACACGGTCATCAACTTCAACTTCCGCGCGGACCGCGCCCGCCAGATCACCCGTTGCCTGGCCCGCGAAAGCGGCCTTACCGCGCAGGGCGGACGCGATCTGCCAGACGCGGAAGCGCTCGACGCAACCATCCCGCGCAGCCGCGTGCCCAAGAGCCTGAAGTATGTCTGCATGACGCACTATGACAAGCAGTTCACGCTGCCTTACGTCATTCAGCCGGACTCGCTCAAAAACATCCTGGCCAACGTGATGGCGGAGCGCCATCTCCGCAACCTGCGCGTGGCGGAGACGGAAAAGTACGCCCACGTAACTTATTTCTTCAACGGCGGCGTGGAAAAACCATTTCCCGCCGAAGACCGCGTGCTGGTGCCCTCGCAGAAAGTCGCGACGTATGATCTCAAACCGGAAATGTCCGCCGCCGGTATCGCCGACGCTGTGATCAAAGCGACGAATGACTCCGCCTTTGACGTTGTGATCGTCAACTTCGCCAATGCCGATATGGTCGGTCACTCCGGCAAAATTCCTCCCACGGTGCAAGGCGTGGAAACCGTGGACGCATGCCTGGGCGAGATTTACACCGCAGTCCGCGCGCGTGGTGGCGCCATGTTGATTACCGCCGATCATGGCAACGCAGAAATGATGATCGACCCGGCCACCGGAGGCCCGCACACCGCACACACCACCAATCCGGTGCCGTTCATCGTGGTGAGTGAAAACGCGCAGAAATTTACCTTGCGTCCGGACGGCTCATTGCAGGACATTTCTCCTACCGTCTTGGGAATGCTGGGCTTTGATCAACCGAAGGAAATGACGGGAAAAGATTTGCGAGTAATGAAAACATCTTGAATACCCTTTACTAGCGGCGAGGCCGGGGTCCCCGACACGCGCGGGGTTCGCGTGGCGGGGTGGGAGGCCGGGGTCCCCGACACGCGCGTGGTTCGCGTGGCGGGGTAGGAAGGCGACTTGCGCGCCGAGCCGCTCGCCACGAGCGCGGAAGGCTGAGCGGGTGGGCCAAACTCCGTAGCGGTTTGGAGCGCAGCGACAAAAATGAAGATCTTAATCGTCCACTATCATCCCTTTGAACTCTGGCACGCGCCGGCCTGGATACGCGAACGCCTCCAGCGCGATTTTCCCGCACACACATTTGTTCAACTCCAGAATTACGACCGCGTGCCCCAGGAAATCACCGATACTGACGTTTTCATCGGCTGGTCGCTGCGGCCGCAGCAATTCGTTGCCGCCAAAAAGCTTCGCTGGATCCATTCCCCGGCGGCGGCCGTCCATCAGCTCATGTTCCCCGAGCTGATTCAAAGCAGCGTGCTTCTCACCAACTCCACCGGGATTCACGGCCCGGTCGTCGCTGAACATGCGATTGCCGTTTTGCTGGCGCTGGCAAAACGGCTGCCGCAAGCCATGCAATACCAGGCGAAAGGCGTATGGTCGCAAGACCAGCTCTGGAATGAACAGCCACGGCCGCGGGAGGTGGCCGACACAACCGTTGCAGTGGTCGGCATGGGCGGAATCGGGCGCGAATTCACTACACGGGCAAAAGCTCTGGGCATGAGGGTGCTTGCCGTGCGCGAAAATCCGGGTAAAGGACCTCAGGGCGCTGACGTAGTGTACAGCTCTGACCGGATCGATGAGGTTTTGCCCCAGGCCGACTACATCCTGCTCTGCACTCCGGTCACCCCTGCCACCACCGGTCTGATCAACGCCGCGCGCCTCAGCCGCATGAAGCCGGACGCTTATCTGATCAACGTCGGCCGCGGACCGCTGATAGATGAACCGGCATTGCTTCAAGCGCTCACGCATCGGACCATTGCAGGAGCAGCGCTCGACGTTTTCAACGAGGAGCCTCTGCCTGCGGATTCGCCTTTCTGGTTGCTCGATAACCTGCTGATCACGCCCCATACTGCTGCAGTGACGGAACGCCTTTGGGAGCGGCATTATCACTTGATCGTGAAAAATCTAGAGCGGTTTTTAACCGGCAAGCCGTTGCTGAACGAAGTGGATAAAACCCGGGGGTATTGAGGGCTTCCGAAGTCTCGAGCGCAGCGAGAGATCCCTATAGCAGCGATGAGTTGAGGGCCAAGAGCATTTTTTGACCACTTCGCATTGCACCAGAAAAGTTGAATTGCCGCTCGCTCAGGCTCGATACTACGGTAGGGATCCCTTGCTCCGCTTCGGGATTTCAAAAGAGCCAATGGCTAATTGCTTCCCTATGACCATTCAAATCAACGGTGAAAAGCGCGACTTCCCCGGCGGCCTTACGGTTGCCGCCCTGGTTGCACAGCTCGGAATGAAGGCTGACCGCGTCGCTGTGGAGTTAAATCTGGAGATCCTGCCGCGCGCCAACTGGGAAACCACATCGCTCAAAGACGGTGACCGGCTGGAAGTGGTGCATTTTGTCGGCGGCGGTAGTGGGCCAGTATGAC
>JBARMK010000167.1:0-11319 GCA_049802395.1 Candidatus Angelobacter sp. | reverse complement strand
TAATGCGCATTTGGCGGAGAATTGCTTTGTGGCGGCTCAACTCGTAAGCAAAGACCAGAACCCCAACCAGGATCCCGATGAGGAGATTGTCAATTAGAGCGCTCACGCCGGTGATGTTGAACCTGTCCAGCGTACTCTCCAGAAATGCTCCCAATAGGAACACGGCAAATCCCAGCAGAAAGCTCATTTGCGCGCGTCGCAGTAAGGAAGTTGGTTTCCTGTACATAGAGCACCAATTATTCCACAATAGTGCGAACTGCTTTAGCGCATGCTGGAAAAAGTTTTCAAGTACATTCGTGAACGGCGCCTGCTGGAGCCAGGTGAGCGCGTGGCAGTCGCTTGCTCAGGTGGCGCAGACTCCGTTGCGCTCTTGCGCATTCTGCTGGACTTGCGTGCGACTCTCGGCGTTGTGCTCTCCGTGGCCCACTTTCATCACCAGATTCGCGGCGCTGAAGCCGATGTGGACCGCCAATTCGTAGGTGATCTGGCGCGGGAATTTAAGCTTGAGCTTCATTCGGGCTCGGCTGATGTTCCCGCATACGCGCGGAACCATAAGACAAGCCTGGAAACTGCTGCCCGCGAATTACGCCATCAATGGTTTGCTACGTTAATTCGTCAAGGACAGGTGGACAAAATTGCCACCGCTCATACGCTTGATGATCAGGCGGAAACAGTGCTCATGCGCATTCTGCGCGGCACAGGAGTACGTGGGTTGGCCGGCATCGCTGCGGAGCAAAAGGAAAAGCATCTCATCCGTCCGCTCCTTGGAATCCGGCGCTCGGAAATCGAAGCATATCTCAAAAGCCTTCAGCAGTCCTGGCGCAACGATTCCACCAATTTCGACGAGAGCCACACCCGCAATCGAATTCGGCACACGCTGATTCCGCTGCTGGAAAGCGAGTTCAACCCGGCGGTCCGGCAAACGCTGGCTGATCTGGCGGAAGTCGCCCGCGGAGAAGACGAGTACTGGCGCGCAGAGCTTGCCGCCCTGTTGCCTCGGTTGGTTCGACACGGCAAGCCCAGCCGTAGCGGCAGGAGCACCACTGGCAACGCCGCCAATACTCTCGCGATCAATCTGGATGCCCTGCTGGCGCTGCCGGAGGCGCTGCAGCGCATGGCAATCCATGCCGCTGCCGCGCAACTGGAAGCGACGTTGGAATTCAAGCATATTCAGCAACTTACGCGGATGATCCATCAGACAAAACGACCCCAGAGCCTCTCTTTGCCGGGAGGTATCACGGCCATTTGTGGCCTGCGCGAACTCAGGCTTGGCCCAGAAAATGAGAAAGCACAGTTAAATTACCAATATTCCCTGCCGATTCCGGGCGAAGTTTGGGTTCCGGAGCTCAAAAAAACCATCAGGGCAAAGGTAATAAGTGCAGGAAAACAAAAGGTTTCGGGTTATAATTGTGCTTTGTTGTTGAACCGGAACCTGCTGGCGCCGGAGCTTACGGTTCGAAATTGGAAAGCGGGTGACCGATTCTTTCCCCTGCACAGCCAGTCCCCCAAGAAAGTAAAGGAATTGCTGCAACCTAATCGTCTGGGAGAGCACATTTCGGTCGAAGAACGCAAACTCTGGCCGGTGCTTGAAAGCTCAGGCCAGATCGTCTGGATGCGAGGGTTCCCGGTATCTCAGCTTTTTGCTCTCCATGAGGGAGAGGCGATCCTGATTGAGGAGCTAGAAATGGGTCTTGAGGCGAAAGAGTGAGCGAGCGCACTCAAGCGGTATATCCACGCATTCTCCTATCCGCCGAGCAGATCAGGAAACGTGTCCAGGAGATGGCGCGCCAGATCTCCAGCGATTTTCAGGGCAAAACTGTCCATGTGGTGGGCGTCATGGAAAACGGGTTTATTTTCATGGCTGACCTTGTCCGCGAGCTGGAATTGGCGGTAGTCTGCCAGTTCGTAAAAGCGGAGTTCAAAGAAACCAATCCCAGTACGACTGAAATATTCTTTAGCCCCGAACTCGACGTGAAAGACCAGCATGTGCTGCTGGTGGAAGCCCTGGTGCAGTCCGGCGTGACGAGCGAATTCCTGATGCGAAACCTGATGGGACGGGGCGCTGCCAGCGTAAAACTGGCTGTCCTGCTGGACAAGCAGTCAGCCCGGAGAGTCTCCCTTCAACCTGATTACTTTGGTTTTCTCATGAATGAGAGTTTTGTCGTAGGCTATGGCTTGGGAGAGCGCCATTTGGGCCGAAATTTACCTTATATTGCAGGCCGGGCCAAATCATCCGCATCCTAAGGGGCTTAAGCAGTTTTTACCATCACCGCAGCGTCGCGAATGGGTATAAAATCTTTGCTGTGAGAAAGTTTGAGACCAAAGACGCCTTGATTGGCATCTAATTGGTAGATTGTACCCGGTTATACTCGGGAACCTTTTTCATTGCAAAGCGTCATAATTAGTTAGATGTGGCATGAAGAGACTGGTGTGCATGGCCACTGTTTCTGTATGTGGCCCGGCACTTAGGAGTATTCAGTGAATTCGACATTCAAAACGGTGATCTTGTGGGTAACCCTGCTAGCGGTGGGGTTCGTCCTCTGGAGAGTAATTCAGGGCGGCCCTAACAGCGGCAAGGACCAGGAGATCGCTTATACCGACTTCGTGTCCCAGCTCAATCAGAACCAGGTTGTCGACGTGACGATTGAAGGCAACGTGGCGCGTGGCAAATTACGTAATGGCAGCATGTATCACCTGGTAGTTCCGGCCAATAATCCGACCTTGCTGAAGGCACTGGACGACCACAAAGACGTTACCAAGACCACCTTCAAGAATGATCAGGGATGGAACTGGTCGATGGCTGTTTTCCAGTTCTCTCCGTTCATCCTGCTGGGCGTTCTGTGGTTCGTGATGATCCGCCAGATGCAGACCGGCGGGAACAAAGCACTGAGCTTTGGCAAGAGCCGGGCCAGGCTGCTTTCAATGCAGCAAAAAAAGATCACGTTCAAAGACGTAGCTGGCGTGGATGAAGCGAAGGAGGAACTCCGCGAGATTATCGAGTTCCTGCGCGAAGCACAGAAATTCCAGAAACTTGGCGGACGCATTCCCAAAGGCGTCCTGCTGGTAGGCCATCCGGGAACAGGCAAGACCCTGCTGGCCCGGGCGGTAGCCGGCGAAGCGAATGTCCCGTTCTTCAGCATTTCAGGTTCGGACTTCGTGGAAATGTTTGTAGGCGTAGGCGCAAGCCGCGTACGCGACCTTTTCGAACAGGGCAAGAAGAACGCTCCCTGCATCATCTTCATTGATGAAATCGATGCCGTGGGCCGCCACCGTGGCGCAGGCCTGGGCGGCGGGCACGACGAGCGCGAACAGACACTTAACCAATTACTGGTGGAGATGGACGGCTTTGAATCGAACGAAGGCGTGATCCTGATTGCCGCCACCAACCGGCCTGATGTGCTTGATCCGGCGCTGCTGCGTCCTGGACGCTTCGATCGCCGTGTTGTGGTTCCGCTTCCCGATGTCCGTGGACGCGAAGAAATCCTCCGCGTGCACACTCGCAAGATTCCATTGGCCGACGATGTGGATCTCTCGATTTTGGCGCGCGGCACACCGGGCTTTTCCGGCGCCGAAATCTCCAACATGGTGAATGAAGCGGCTTTGAATGCAGCTCGCAACAACCGCAAGTCAGTGTTGATGTATGACTTTGAATTGGCCAAGGACAAGGTCCTGATGGGCGCCGAGCGGAAGAGCCTGCTGCTCACCGAAGAGGAAAAGAAAGTTACGGCTTATCACGAGGCTGGCCATGCCATTGTGGCAGCGCTGATGCCATTTGCCGATCCTCTACACAAGGTCACCATCATTCCCCGTGGCATGGCTCTGGGCGTGACCATGCAGCTGCCGGAGACTGACAAGCATAACTACACGCTCGATTATCTGAACACTCAAATTGCGGTGATGATGGGCGGACGGCTGGCGGAAGAAATCTTCCTGAGCCAGATGTCCACCGGCGCGGGCAATGACATTGAGCGTGCCACTGACCTTTCGCGCAAAATGGTTTGCGAGTGGGGCATGAGCAGCCTGGGCCCGCTTACCTTCGGCAAGAAAGAAGAGCAGATTTTCCTGGGCCGCGAGATCTCGCAGCATCGCGATTTCAGCGAAGAAACTGCACGGGAAATCGATTCTGAAGTGCGTAGGCTTGTGAACACTGGCTACGAAAAGGCTAAAAACCTCATCCTGGAAAACCGCGATGCTCTTGTGCGGATCGCCCTGGCGCTCTTGGAGCGCGAGGTCCTGGACGCCAATGAGCTTAAGATGATCCTGGAAGGTCAACAGCTTCCGGCGCGCGTGGTTCCGCAAAAGGGCGACGACGGCGGCGTGCAGCAGGTGCTGAAACCCGAACCTGGCCGCTCTCCTGGAATCCTTCCGGGCAAGCCTTCACCGGCATAAAGAGAACCACATCAAGCACGATAGGGCAGCTTCGGCTGCCCTATCGTTTTGGCAGGTAATAGTCCTTCTGTACCAGAGCTCCACCGCGAATTTTCTTGAAGAAAACCTTAGTTCTAACGTAAATTCCTTAAGTAATTTCCCCTACCCTTTAAGGTCCCTTCAGGAGGTACGCGCGAATGGCAACACCAGGCGTTAGTGCGCCCGGAGTTCAACCGGCAATCGCTGCCGCCATTTTTCAACAGGATACTTTCGTGGCTCGGCAGAAAATCTTCTCCCTGGCGCCATGCTTTTACGTTCAAGACCATTTAGGAAATGCACTCGCCTTTCTGCGGCGGAAAGTTTTTACCTGGAAGGACGAGGTGCGCGTCTTCACCGACGAAACACAAAGTCTGGAACTGCTGCGCATTAAGGCGCGCAAAGTGATTGACTGGGGCACGGCTTTTGACGTAACTGACTCCATTAACAATCAAAAGGTGGGCGTGCTGAAACGGCGCGGCTGGAAGTCAGTGGTCCGCAAGGGATGGACCATCATGGACAGCCTGGACCAGGAAATAGGGAAGATCAAGGAAGATTCTTTAGTGCTGGCATTGGTGCGCCGATTTATTACCGCGCTGTTGCCGCAAACTTACAGCTTTGAACTCGGCGGACAAGAGATAGGCACCGCCACGCAGAACTGGAACATATTTGTACCCAAGATGGCAGTGGACTTCACCCGCGATCCGGGCAAACGGCTGGACCGCAGGCTGGCAGTGGCGGCAATTGTGCTTCTTCTGGCCGTGGAGGGCCGGCAGCGGCAGTACGACTAAAGACACTGTGTAGCACAGACACTGCTACCTGGATTCTCGGCTGCTCTCTGCCTCTCCGCGCCTCCGTGGTGGGTTTTGGTATTTCCCGATCATCCGATGTCCGATCACCGGATCACCCGATCTCGCATACCCCTCCCCCCTCCCCTACCCATCCCAGATTGGCGTAGGTTTCAGAGGGGTCATCCCAAGTCATCCCAGATCGGCGTGCACTTCAGCCATCAGGCCATCAAATTGGCGTGGGTTCAGGCCATGTTGTGTTCAGTAGCCTGCCCTGAGCGAGCGAAGCGAGTCGAACGGGTGTCTTTGGTGGTTAAAGGTTTTGGGTTTTCCGGCTAATTGCCACTTTGCCACTTGCTAATTGTTAGCTGCTCAGTTTTCAAAGATCTTTGCTTCCACACCCTTGGGCGCTACCGGAGTATAGCTATTTTCTTCGCCCATATCAATCGCGAATTAGTACATCTTGACAAACCGATGCCCTGGAAACATATCGTTTTTCGGAGCCGGTCTTGGCTGACGACGGAGTGCTGGCAGCTGAATGCTCCTAATGCAGACCCGTCGCGCGGAAGCCCTTCCGGACTTCCGTATCGCGGCGCCTCTGCACGAACAAAATAAGAGACACCCGGCGAAGCGCCGGGTGTCGAGTTATCTTTGGCTTCTGTACAAGAGCACCCGGTCAAAGACCGTTGCCCCCGACCGAATCTGTAGCAAATCACAATAGCTTTGGGGCAGGATCACGTAACAGCGTATAACCGCATGCCTTTGTTTCTTCCACTCATCGAAGACCTCGGGACATCAAACCTTATGTCCACGTCAGAACCACCGCGTTATAAACCATGTGAAGCACAATCGCCGGCGCCAGCCGTCCGGTTTTCTTGAATATCAAGGCGTTCGCGGCGCCGAGCAATGCCACCGGCAGCCAGGACAGCGGAGAATGATAAACGGCGAAAAAAGCCGCGCTGCCAACCACCGCGCGCCAGCCACCCCACTCGCGGTCCAGCGCGCGGAAGAGCAATCCGCGAAAAAGATATTCTTCGGCAAAGGGAGCGAACCCAACGGCCATCACGGCGTATGAAATTCGCGCCCCCGGCATGTTCGCTAGTTGCTCCCGGGATTTGCGGATGAGCTCCGCCAATGCGGGAAAATGCTGCAAGATACCCACGTATTCGTAAGCGAACAGACCTAACACCAGTCCCGCGGCAGCCCCCAGAAGTAGCGACCAGGGAAGCTTGCGGTATTCCGATTGATCTTGCCACCAGGATTCCCATTTTCCCCGAGCGGTAACCGTCGTCGGCCAATCCAACACGTCGCGCAGAGACACGCCGCGATTGCCCAGAAAGCTCGTCATGCCGAGAGAAACGCCAATAGCACAGATCCCGTAACTGATGGCCTGAGCAACCGCGATGCCCTCGGGTCCGGTAGCCACCGAGACCATGCCCGTGAGCACCGCGCCTGCATCCACCAGGATGCTGATGGCGATCATGGCATGCATGAGCGTGGGCGGAGGCGGGAGCCGTTCCGACCAGGGATCATAAAGGTAGGGCAGGCGTGCCCGGAAATTTTGCCACATGGCGGCGGCCGTTATATACGAGTAAACAATGCCGATGACCGCCAGGTGCCACTGCTGCATCAGCACACCGATAGAAAACGTCAGCATGCCGAGCTGCGCGGCCCAGCGGCGGCCGGCAGGAATTTTTTCCGGCTCGCCGGATTGAGACGTCACTGTCACCAGCGTCACGCTCTTTTCCGCCATGCTACGCCCGAAGAAGAACCAGCCGACTCCTACCAGGGCAATCTTCCATATACTCGCGGGAAAGAGGTAAGCGGCATAACAAAGCACCAGAGCCACCACGCAAGAAGAGATCAGCGACCAGAGCCAGGCCTTGGCCTTCAACAAACTTTCAAGGCCGCGCGGCCAGGTCAGGGCAATCCACAGCGCACTACCTTCAGAAGCCAGAGACTTTGGGCCCAGTACCCACAGGAAATAGGTGCCGAACAGGATCGCCGCTCCGCTCAGATAATTCCACGCGCCTTGCACGTCATTGAGCAGACCGCGAAAGTTGAAGAGCTGGAAACTGGCCACGGTCATGGGGATCAGAATGGCCTGGACTACGGCGCTCCGATCGCGGGTAAACCAGAGCAGTTCCTTGCGATAGAGAGGTTCCTTGCCAAAGCTGGTTCCCGTCTTTTTTGCTTTCGGGCGCGAATCCGCCTGGCCAACATTGCCACTGAGGCCCTGCTGCGCTCCCCAAACGCTGAACCACACGGCGGCGCCAGTCGTAACCGCTGCGCCAATCCAGCATGCGGCCATGCCGGCAAGAAAGGAAAAAGAACCATCGGTCTGAGCGCCCAGGAAAAACTTCAACCACGGCCAGGGCAGCACAGTGAAGATGCCAAGATATCGACCAACCGCATTGACTATTTTGGGAACGATGAACAAGCCCAGAAAAAACAGCATCATGGAGGCGTAACCCAGCCAGCCCATCAGGCCAACCATCGCCCCGCGGGAGCGCGGTGAAAATCGCAGCACTACTCCGATCTCCAGTGCTTTGCCCAGACACGCTGCGGCAACCGTGATGGGCACGCCAATAAGCAGAATCGCCAGCATGGCCACTCTGGGGTCGTAGACAAAGCCGTACACAACTCCTACAAATAAAGGGGCGCCCCAGTAGATGGGATTGGCGGCAATGGGCGAGAGCATCTCCGCCAGAAACACCGCCCCAGCAGGCACCGGATGGCTGAACAGCCATTCCCACATGGGGTGGCGGCGGCGTTGCAGGTCGAGCTCTACTCCCTCTCTTTGGAAGACCAGCACTACTCCCCACCAGATCAGAATTAATGAGCCCAGCATCGCGGGCAGAGGAGATGTGGAGGCGGCCAATCCTGGAGCTGCTTCATCGTTGCTGATCAGATCCCGCACGCCATGATCGCGTACGGCATCGCGGAGTTTCTGCTCAATTTCGTCCGCCTTCCCTCCGTACTCCCTCTCGATCTGCCTGGCTTCCGACGAATAGTCAAGGTCGGAATAAGGATGGTCAGGTATGTGGTCCAAATCGTCATAAGCCGACTTCATCGCCTTCGCTGAAGCAAGGAAGCTAGAGCTCACCACGATCTTTCCTTGGTTTTCAGCGGCCACACGCTGCCCGGAAGTTACCGCACTGCGCAGCACGAATGCGGCGCAGATGTTCAACCCCGCCATGACCAGCACCCCAAAAGCAAAGCCGAGCACGCCCCAATCGGTTCCTGAACGATGCTGAAGCAACTGGCGCTGCCGTTTTTGCCGGCCTTCCGACCGCTTTCGTGCTGCGCGCAGCAGCCATCCCAAGGTTCGCCAGAAGCCGGGTAGGTCGGGGAGTTCGCGGTTCATGTCTGCGGCGGCCGTGCGGTGAGTTTCAGAAAGAAATCTTCCAGGCTGGCTTGTCCGTAAGTGGAGCAAAGCTCATCCAGCGAACCATTGGCCACTACCCTTCCTTCATTAATGATCACCGCGTGGGAACACAGTCGTGTGACATGGTCCATCAGGTGGGTAGAGAACAGCACGGTGGTTCCCTGTTTGGCGCTTTCAAAGATCAGATCATAGAAAAGGCGGGTCGACTCAACATCCAGGCCGTTGGTAGGCTCGTCCAGAATCAGAAGCTTGGGCTGATGCAGCATGGCCAAAGCCAGACCAAGCTTCTTCTTCATTCCGCGCGAGTAGTCCTCGGCATAGTTGTCAATGTCGGAAGCCAGCCGGAGCTTGGCAATCAGTGGCGCAATCCTTGCCATGGTTAGCTCGCACATCCAGGCCATGCATGGCCGCGCTTAACTCCAGCACTTCCTCGCCGGACAGATAGGAATAAAAGACCGGCTCATCGGGAAGGAATCCTATCAGCCGCTTGACCTCCACACGGTCTTCAAAAGCGTCAAGTCCATCGATGGAGAGCTTTCCCACAGTCGCTTTGAGAATACCCATCAGCAAGCGGAAGAGTGTTGTCTTCCCGGCGCCGTTGGGACCTAACAATCCACAAATCTGTCCTGAAGGAACAGAAAAAGAAACGTCCTTGAGGGCAATCTTTCCGCCGAAGGATTTCATTACCCGGTCAATCTGTACCAGGTCTGGAGATTGTGTGGCTTCTAGAAGACTAGTCGTAGCATCGCCCATCAGGATGTAATTGTCGGGCACACTATCATAGTGATGCACGATTCCTGAACGTTTCATTTAGACCGGTTCTCATTTATACAATTCACACCACCTCTATCAGCGGCTTCCCTTGTGGCAGCACTTCACCAATCTCTATGGCGGGCACGCCGGCGTTGTTCAATGCAGTCACGAGCGGATCGGCATCGGCGCGGGCAACGGAGAGCAGCAGGCCGCCGGCGGTCTGGGGATCGAACAAGATGGTCCTGATTTCTTCCGGAACGTTTGCCTCATAGCCGACCAGGCATTCGGCAAATTCACGATTGTTCTTGAGGCCTCCGGGGATGAAGCCGGCGCGCACGCAGTCCATGGCCCCGGCAAGCAGAGGCACGTTGGCGGAGTTGATGCGCACGGAAACGCCGCTGCCTGCGGCCATCTCCCGCACATGCCCGATGAGGCCGAAGCCGGTAATGTCCGTGGCGGCATGCACCGTGAACTTGCCCGACGCGGCAACTTCAGAGGCGCGGGCATTCAGCGTGGTCATGGATTGGGTGGCGGCATCAATCCACTCTTGTTTGGCCTCACCGCGCTTGATGGCCGTGGAGATCACGCCGGTGCCCAGGGCCTTGGTCAGTATCAGACTATCGCCGACATGAGCGCCACTGTTCTTCCACACGCGTTCGGGATGGATCATGCCTGTGACGGAGTAGCCAAACTTGATTTCAGGATCGCGCACGCTGTGACCGCCGATCACGACACATCCGGCTTCCATCATCTTGGAAAGACCGCCGGCCAGAATCTGCTGCAGTACGTCGAGGTCGCCTTTATCGGGAAAGCAGACGATGGCCAGCGCGGACAAGGGACGTCCGCCCATGGCGTAAACATCACTCAGGGAATTGGTGGCCGCGATCTGGCCAAAGGTGTAAGGGTCGTCAACGATGGGCGTGAAGAAATCTACGGTCTGGACGAGCGCCTGTGTGGCGGAAATTTTGTACACTCCGGCGTCGTCGGCTGTGTCAAAGCCAACCAGAACATTGGGGTCATTTTGCCGGGCTAATTTCCCAAGCACCGCGTCCAGCGCCGCCGGACTCAGCTTGCTTGCTCAACCCGCGGCTTTTACCTGCTCTGTAAGCCGGATTGTCTTTACTTCAGCCATCCCTGACATTCTAAAGCATTGGGAATAAGCAGCTGGCAATTGGCAATAGCAAGCGGCAACGTCAAAAACGTGAATGTCGGGAAAGGCGGTAATCAGGATTTTGTATTTTGCTGGATCAATGGCAGGCCCGGCTAATTTAGCGAATGCCTGTTTGCCAATTTTCAGAGTCAGTACCCTACTGAAACCAGCTTCACCTGTGGCACCTGGCCGTCCCAATCGGCAGAGACGTGCTCCAGGGTCAGCCGGAAATTGCGCGTCTGAGCAGGCGCGATCGGAGCGAGGTCGAGAGGACCGTAGTCGACGTAAGGACGATTGGGCAGCAACACAGTTACGAGCAAGCTTTTCTCATCTTGGGCGATCTCGCCGATGGCATTCTTGAAAATAACCTGCACCCGGGCGGCGTTCAATGTGCGGTCACTGTGATTGGTGAGTCTGCCTTCGATATAGGTGACGGAGCTGCCGGCAAAATTCTGCGCCGTGGCCATGTGCAGATCGGAAACCTGGATCTTGGCGATGTTGGGATCGCTTTGGTCCGCTTTGCCGGCGGACTTGCCCGCTCGGCCTGCGAGCATAAATCCAACAATGGCTATCAGGACCAACACGGCGCCCATCACCATTGGCGCCACGCTCTTATTATCCGTCTGCTTCGGAAGGGGAGAAAACGGCTGTTCCTTTTCAGAATCGCCCATGCCCAAATTCTACTACCGTAATCTAAACCAGCGAAGAGTAGCGCTAAATAGCGGCTATGCGCCGGCGATCATCATGCCGTCAATGCGCAAAGTGGGAGCGGCGGTTGAGCCGCGGAATTCCAGATCATTGCCAATCTCAGAGATATTGTTCAGCATGTCCTTGAG
>JBARMK010000166.1:0-1885 GCA_049802395.1 Candidatus Angelobacter sp. | reverse complement strand
GGACGCAAAGGATGGAGTGAGGAGATCGAAGAAAGAGTTAAAAAGGAAGAAAAGAAAGAGAACAGAAGGAGGTAGGAAGGCGAAGACCCCTTGCAGTGCTAGAACACTGGTACTTGAGGACTATTCTAGTGTTCATCCCGGGATACTACATTGAACGTAGAACTTCCCGTGGGTCGGGGTGCTGTCTTTCCGGCGTTACAAGCAACGATAAGGCGAGGTATTGCCAGGCTACCCACGGCGGCTAATGACGACACGGCCACGCACGACAGGGCTAGCTTAGGCACGGCAGGCTAGGGTACGACGAAGCAGGTGCGATTCGGCGGCACTACTTGGCGAGGCATACTTGAGACTTCGGACAAAATTCATGTTGTCGCTGGCGGTGGTGACCGCGGGCTTGACTTGGGCCACATTGCTGGTGGTGCGACGCACGGCTGAAGAGCGCGTACAGCGGGAAATTCAGGAAGAGTCGCAGAATGCGATGATTACGTTCCAGGTGCTGCAGCACGGGCATGTGGTGGCGTTGATGCGCAGGGCAGATTTGCTAGCGTCGCTAGTGACAATGAGGAACGGAGACCCTGCGGCAATCGAGGATGTGGGAAAAGACCCGTGGCATTCGGACGAGTGCGATCTGATGGTGCTTTCTGACGCTAGCGGCAGGATCGTGGCTTTGCATACAACGATGGATGAATTTCCGCTGGCTACCGCGCAGGAAGCTTTGAACGAGGCGCTGAAAGTACACGGTGACGCGGGCTGGTGGTACAGCGGGACGCGGCTTTATCAAGTGGTTTTGAAGCCATTTTATGGGGGGTCGCCGGCGAAGAGTAATTTGTTGGGTACGGTCATTGTGGGGCGCGGAATTGATCCAGAGGCCATGGAGCTACGGCGCGTGGCGTCGAGTCACGTGGCGTTTCGATATGGGAACGATATCGTAGCGAGCACGCTGCCTTTGTTCAAAGAGCAGCAGTTCGCAGCGCAGCTGCGGACGGGACCGTGGCGTGAGCAAGTTACTCTGGACGGCGAGCGGTTTTTTGCGAGTGCCGTGGGGCTGACGACGGGCGCGAAGCCGGTCAGCATTATCGTTTTGAAATCGTACAACGACGCGTTGGCATACCTGGAGAAGCAGAACCAGTTGCTGGGAGGATTGGGGGTATTGGCAGTGCTGGCTGGAGGTATGCTCGTCTTTTTGGTATCGGATCGATTTACGCGGCCGCTGGCGCGGTTGGTAGAAGGTGTTCAAGCGCTCGAGAAGGGCAATTTTTCGTATCCGGTGCGGGCGGAAGGCTCGGATGAAGTGGCGCAAGTAACGCGGGCGTTTGATCGCATGCGGAAAACGTTGCGGAGTGACGAGGCGCAAAAGCAGCAACTCGAAGAGCAGCTGCGGCAGGCACAGAAAATGGAAGCGGTGGGGCGGCTGGCGGGCGGAGTGGCGCACGACTTTAACAACCTTCTGACGATTATCAAGGGGCACGGGGAGTTGATGCTGGACAAGTTAGAGGCTAGCGATCCGTTGCTACGAAATGCGAACCAAATCGAGAAGGCGGCGAACCGAGCGGCGTCTCTCACGCGGCAACTGCTGGCGTTTAGCCGGATGCAGGTGTTGGAGCCCAAGGTTTTGGATTTGAATGCGCTGGTGGCGGAGATGTGTAGTTTGCTGAAGAGGCTGGTGCGAGAAGACATTTCGTTTACTTTTAAGGCCGGGGAATCATTAGGGCGAGTGAAGGCGGACCCCGGACAAATCGAACAAGTGATCATGAATTTGACGGTCAACGCCTGCGACGCGATGCCCACGGGCGGGAAACTGATCGTTGAGACGCGGAACGTTTGCGTGGATGAGGCCTTGGCAAAGACCCGGCCGCCGCTCCTTCCAGGGAACTACATCCGGCTT
>JBARMK010000165.1:0-6471 GCA_049802395.1 Candidatus Angelobacter sp. | reverse complement strand
CTGCCACACAGTATGCCACAGTGGGAACATATTGAAAGAAGATTAAAAATTCTAATCCCAGACCGGTGCGCACTAAAGTACCTAGCAGAATTCCTGTGGCGGCAATCCCGAACCCTGCGGCGATTCCAAAAGCGTACTGGCGGTAATCCAGATCAAAAAAGCGGGCCAGCGCAAATATAAGAAAAAAAACGCCCAATTGGAGACACCGTACTGCGATCTGTAGAGCGAAGATGCCTTCCAGCAGGGGATCTGTATCCACTGCAGGATGCACGATGGGAATCAAAATCGATATTCCCAGCATGGCGCCGCCGGTCAAAGGCAGGAGAAACTTGAACCAGCCAAAGGTGCGGAAGTTCTCAAACACATAGCGAAATACTTCATAGATGGCCAGGAAGCCTAGAATCGCATAGACCGCCTCGCTTCCCCAAGAGACCCAGAAGTAAACCCATGTATTGCGATTGGGCTTGACGAGAGCAAACTTCGTCAGTTCAGCAACGATGGCAAAAATTGTATAGGCAAAAAAGAAACGGAAAGTCTTGTGGGCGCCCCGCCGCCACATAAGAACCGTAAGCCCGCTTTGGAGCAGCGGTGGGGCCAACCAAAATAGGGTTCTAACCCACATGAGTCATGCGCCAGCTTACTCTAGCCAGCCAGACTCTTCCACAGTGTAAAAAATCCACGCGCCTATCTTGCCATACACGGCACGGGAGGCCTGCAGGATGGTGGAGGGCCGCCGTCCGCTAGAACCGGGGTAGAACCACAGGCGACCAAAAGAGCCATGAGCAACAATAACCGAATTGCATTTTTTTTCACGTCTATTTCCTTCTCCCGGAAGACGTGTATTCAGCTCTGAGTGCTTTACTGAAATAGGGTGTTGTTTTCCCATTTTGATATATCCTTCAGGATTTTTTCCTTTGTTGCGCTGATCAGGAGGTGAAGATCAGGTTCAAACGTGTTACGAAATGAGCCGTTCGTGGCAGCAGCAAAGGGAAACACGGTCAGATGCGATGCTCCATCGCGTTTTCGTGGGTTTGCAAACCCCTCAACGGGTCTTGTACCTTGAAAAAGAATGCATACTTGCTATCGCTGCGGAAAGCCGGTTGAGGAGAAAGCCGCCTTTTGCCCATCCTGCAGCGCTCCTCAAATAAGGGTGACGTCTGCGCCCACAGAGGAAAATGTGGTCTCCGCTGAGCACGAACTGGACAGGTCAGTTGAAGCTTCAGCCTTCCGCCCACCCAATGCTGTTCCTGGTAGACCGGGCATTCAGTGGGGCCCGTTTTTTCGAATTGCATCGCCTCTGGCCGCTCTCACCGGGCTGCTTGCAGCAGCCGTTCCTTTGCTCGGCCTGTTTCTCATGCTCCCCTTTAGCGTGAGACGAGTGATATTTCGTTATCGCTCACACCACACTGGCCAGCTAGGCCGGACACAAGGCGCGCGGCTAGGGGCATTCGCCGCGATGCTCAGCTACTTTTCCTTTCTTATCTTCTTTCTGGCCACAATCTCATTGAAGCGGGCCGACGTGATCCAAATAGTTCAGGAACGCATGCAGAAGAACCCTGAACCGCAAACCCAGGAGATGATTCGTTTACTTTCGACCAATGAAGGCTTTTTTGCATTCATGACCCTTGTCAGCCTCTTCTTTCTGATCCTATTTCTTTTGCTCGGCATGGCCAGTGGCGCCCTTGCAGTGGGCTCATCGGGCCCACACAAGCGGCCGTAGTCGTTCGGTTGGCGCATTCGGCCGCCATCAGATATCATGCGGTGAGATTATGAACACCGCTCCGTCTCGTCCACCCAATCTCCGTACGAAGGGTCGTCTCATGTCCGGTTCAGAAATTGAACGGACCCTGGTTCGACTAGCCCACCAGATCGTGGAAAAAAACAATGGCGTGGAAGACCTGGTGCTAGTGGGCATTAAGCGCCGCGGAGTTCCCCTGGCCAGGCGCCTGGCCACACTGGTCGGGCAAATTGAAAAGAAACCGGTCCCAGTGGGAACGCTGGACATCACTCTGTACCGCGACGATCTCTCCACCGTGGGCGCCACTCCGGTGATCAAGAAAACGACGCCGCTGGGAACCGACATCGTGGACAAGAACGTGATTCTGCTGGATGACGTGCTGTATACAGGCCGAACCGTCCGCGCCGCCATGGACGCGCTGTTCGACCACGGCCGTCCTCGCCGTGTGCAGCTCTGCGTGCTCATTGATCGCGGCCATCGCGAGCTGCCCATTGAAGCCGCTTTTGTGGGACGCACCGTGCAGACCAGCGACAGCGAAATCATCGAAGTGAAACTCAATGAGGTCGATGAGGAAGAGCAGGTCCTGTTGGTGGAGCGCACTGACTAGCCAATGGCGCGCACACGCTCGTTACTCGAACTCGAGCACCTCTCGGCAGATGAAATTACCTCTTTCCTCAAGCTGGCACGGCGCATGCAGTCCCGCCCGCCGCGGCCTCTGCTTCGCGGCAAGCGCATTGCGCTGCTGTTTTACGAGTCTTCCACAAGGACGCGCGTGTCTTTTGAGTTTGCCGCCAAGCTTCTGGGCACGCATACCTCAATCATCCATGCCACCGCCTCCAGCATTGAAAAAGGTGAGTCCCTGGTGGATACCGGTAAGACGCTACAGGCGCTTGGTGCGGACTGTATTATCGTCCGCCATCCGTCTTCCGGTGCTCCGCACGTGCTCGCGCGAAATTTAAAGGTACCTATCATCAACGCCGGCGACGGCATGCATGAGCATCCCTCGCAAGGCCTGCTGGATGCCTACACCATCCTGCGCCATAAAAGATCCTTGAAGGGATTGCGTGTCACCATGATTGGTGATATTCAACACAGCCGCGTGGTGCGTTCCAATGTTCACCTGCTCTCGAAATTCGGCGCGCAGGTGGTTCTCTGCGGTCCGCCCGAGTTGCTGCCGGATTATGCGGCTTCGCTCGCTCCTGGAGTGAAGGTCACTCGCCACCTGGAGGAAGGCGTGCGCAAAGCCGATGTGGTGATGATGCTGCGCGTGCAGAAAGAACGCCTCGCCGGGCTGAAACTGGATGCGGACTCTTACATTGCTCACTACCAGCTTACGGCGGAGCGGCTGAAGATGGCCAGGAGTGACGCTATCGTAATGCATCCTGGGCCTATGATTCGCAGCATGGAAATCCAAAGTGAAGTCGCCGACGGACCCCAATCGGTAATTGAAGAACAGGTGCACAATGGGGTGTTTGTGAGAATGGCGATCTTGTCGGCCTGTCTGGGGGTAGCATAGAAATGCCTTCGCCTCAGATCAACGCTGACCGCAGATATAAACATTCTGAACTGACCGAACAGATCATCGGCATCGTTTACGAGGTCTACAACGATCTGAGCGCCGGATTTCTTGAGAAAGTTTACGAAGAGGCAATGGCTGTCATCTTCAAGGAACGTGCAATACCTGCAAAAGGGTCTTCTCAATGAAGCTGGGAACGCTGGCAATTCGCAATGGCCTTCTTCTCGATCCCGCCCAGCGCCTTGAGGGCAAGTACGATCTGCTGCTCAAGGATGGCCGTGTGGCTGAGGTTGCACTTGCAGGCAAGCTGCGTGGCAAGGCTGACGAGAGCTTCAATGCCCGTGGGCTTGTCGTCGCGCCTGGCTTCATCGATATTCACGTGCACCTGCGCGAGCCCGGCCAGTCGCACAAAGAAACCATTGCCAGTGGCACCATGGCCGCAACGGTCGGAGGTTTTACCTCCGTGTGCACCATGCCCAATACCAGCCCGGTAAATGACTCCCCGGAAATCACGCGCTGGATGCTCGATCCTGCACGCGGTGCGCATGTAAACGTCTTTCCTGTTGCCGCTGCGACCCTGGGCAGCCGGGGCGAGCAACTCACCGATTTCGCCGCGCTCAAGCGTGCCGGCGCTGTGGCCCTAAGTGATGACGGCAAGCCGATTCTGGATGACAAGATTATGCGGCAAACGCTGGCCGCTGCCGTCGCGCTGAACATGCCCGTTGTGCAGCATGCGGAAGATTGCCGCATGACGGTGGGCTCGGCAATGAACGCTGGATCCATGGCGTTCCGCTTGGGCCTGCGCGGCTGGCCGTCGGAAGCGGAAAGCTCCATTGTGGAACGCGATATTCGCCTCGCCGCCGAGACGAAGGCCCGCTACCACGTCGCTCATCTCTCCACCGCGGCTGGGCTGCGTGCCGTACGCAAAGCCAAGCGCGACCACCTGCGCGTGACCTGCGAGATCACGCCGCACCACTTCACCCTGCTCGATGAAGATGTGGGCCAGTACGATACGAATTACAAGATGAATCCTCCGCTGCGCTCCCGCGAAGACCGTGAAGCTTTACTGGCGGGGCTCGCCGATGGCGCCGTGGATTGCGTTGCGACCGACCATGCTCCGCACGCCGCGCATGAAAAAAACCAGGAATTTGACCGCGCGCCCTTCGGCATCACCGGCCTGGAGACGGCGCTGGGGTTGTGCATCTCTGTCCTTCACTACCGGCATAACATTTCGCTGACACGCATTGTCGAGTTGCTCTCCGCCAGTCCAGCTCGCGTGATGAATCTGCAGGGCCGCGGCACGCTAGCGGTGGGCGCACGCGCCGACGTCACGATCTTTGACCCCGCAAAGAAATGGATCTACCACGTCGCGCAATCTCATTCGAAATCCAAGAACTCGCCGTTCGACGGCAGGCAGATGCAGGGGAAGGTAATGGCGACGGTGGTGGGTGGTCTTCTCACATTCCGAGCGTAGCTTTTCTTAAATCTAAACGTACTTTTTTCTGAAATCCAGAAGCCGAGCGCCATGGCGATCCAAGACGGTGGAGTTTACATTGTGTCTTTATGCTCCCATGCGCGAACGTAAACCAGAGAGAATTCTGATCCGTTGCCGCTGGGTTTGATGGCGAGCACCCGCTGATTGTTCTCCGTCCCAACCTTGAGTTCTTCCTTGTACTCATGGCCAGACGTTTCACGGCCATCGCATGTAACCTCGGCGTCGCGGTCGTGGTGGTGGAAGTTCATGTTGAAGCCACCCGTGCAGTCCACAACTTTGCCGTATTTACCCATTTCTTTGCGATAGAAGGCCAGTATTTTGTCCGGCGCGTCATCACTTTCATACTTCAACGCAACCACTTTCAAACCAAACAGCGAGCTGGAAATATCGACGTTGGCGCTATGGCCGTGCTCATCGTCTGAATCTTTTTTGGCGTGGGCGCCCGGATACAGAGCCAAGCCGGTATCCTTCACATCCGTATGTCCCTCCCGAACGCTCAGAGAGCCAAACGGCGTGCGAATATCGACATCGTCTTTCTTGCCGTTTCCCTTGTCATGAGTGGTAATCGAGCAGCCAATCAAAGCGATGAAGCAAATGAGCGTCGCGGACGTGAGATAGAACGATGGCTTACGCATGTATCCTCCTGGCGAAGGGGCCCTGGTTGCTAGTACGCTCGGCGGGGTCGAAAAGTTCCCGGTTTCTTAAGGGCCATCGGGGCGAAGCCGAGCAAAACTTTGACCCTTATACGATAGGTTCGTAGTACCGTTCTCCTGCGCAGGCGCGGCACAGGACCTTGGATCCCAATCTGACTTCGCGCTTGAAGTTAATACCCTCACCGCAATGTGCGCAGACAATGCGCTCGCCCTTATAACCGGGAAACTCTTCCGGCGGAAGCTCCACGTGGACCCATTGTGCCTGGAAAAGTTGTTCATCTGGCATTTCACGATAGGCAAGCATCTGTTGCTCGTTCTTATTCTCAATCTCGGGATGCATGCTTTTTGCCAGCGCTTTTGACGATTCGCGGGCGGCAATGCGTACGGCCTTGCCGGTCTCAACATCCACGAAGGTAGCCGCAACTTTGCCCCAATCGCGAAACTTGAGTGCGCGCTTTCCCAGACGGCAGCCGGTGACGACCATCACCGCATCTGTGGCGCAACGGTCGATCTCCACAAAGGTCACAATGCGCTTGCGGTCTTTGCCCTGTGGGTCTTCCAATCCTAGTTTTTTCAGGCCAAGCATAGCCATGCGAACGCCCAGCACCTGGCCAGCGCAGAGATGACCGTGAGCTACGGCCGCGTCATCAAGATATTCCTGAAGAGTCTTCATTGCGGGCCTTCTTCTTCAGCGGTTTCGGGTTGGAGATCGGCGCCGTGGGCCCGGACGGCGAAGGTGGTTCTTTCTCCCGCAATCACAAACGTCACGCGACTGGGAGCACGCTCCCATCGCGGCGCCGCACATGTGGAAGCGGGCGTTTCTTTCTTGAGGATCGGTTTACGCTTTCCCAGCTGCGCCACCATCATGAAAACCCTGGTCCCGTCATCGGATGCACCGCAATAAGCGGCGTAGTCGCGGTACCAGCTGGTTTCAGAGATTTCTCCATCAAAGGCGGGCAGATTGAGTTGGGCGACGTGGCCGGTTTGCCGGTCCACGCTAACCCAGCCGGCGAGCCGCCAGACCCATGGCGGAGGCTTCCTGGACTCATCCGAAAGCGCGTCATTCATA
>JBARMK010000164.1:0-14754 GCA_049802395.1 Candidatus Angelobacter sp. | reverse complement strand
TTTCTGCCCTACAGTCCGCTCTAAATCACCAAGGAGAAACAATGCTCACCGTAAAGCGCTTGATTTCGTGTATCGCGGTCCTCTTTCTGGCCGCCGCGCTCCATTGCAGCGCGCAGGAGAAGGTCGATCTGGAGATGATCGGCAAGATCCGCTATGAAGGCTTCCACAACTCCAAGATCATGGAAATCGCCAGCGGGTTGATGGACCAGATTGGCCCACGCCTGACTGGCTCGCCCAACATGAAAAGAGCGAACGATTGGACCCGCGACAAACTCAAGGAATTTGGCCTGGCCAATTCGCATCTTGAGCCATGGGAGCCGTTTGGCCGCGGATGGGCCAATGAGTACATCAACGTCCGCATGGTTTCTCCTGATATTGCGCCGCTCATCGCATACTCCAAGGCATGGACCCCGGGCACCGACGGCGTGGTTCGGGCCAGTGTAATGCGCGTAACCATCCGCGGTCCGCAGGACTTGCCGAAGTACCGTGGCAAGCTGGCGGGCAAAATCGTTCTTGTTGGCGATGATCCTGAGGTCAAGCCTTCAGTCGACCCGCTTTCAGAGCGTTTGAACGACAAATCACTGGCCGACATTGAGCATTATCAAATTCCCAGCGAACGCGTGAACCCTCAGTTTCGTGAGTTTGCCCAGCGCGCCCGCTTCCAGCGGACCCTCAATAAATTCTTTGACGACGAAAAAGTTCTGGCTGTGATCGACCATAGCCGTGGCGCGATTGGAGGCGGAACCGTCTTTGTCCAGCAGGGAGGCTCTTACAAAACCGGCCTGACCGTGGGCACGCCGCAGATCACGCTGGCCACTGAGCACTGGACCCGCATCGCCCGCATCCTGGCAGATAAGAAAGACGTCGAACTCGAACTCAACGTTAAAAACAATTTCTACGACGGGCCGGAAGCGATGACCCAGAATGACACCATCGCTGAAATCCCCGGCACCGACAAGAAAGATGAAGTGGTGATGCTGGGCGCGCATCTGGATTCCTGGCACAGCGGCACCGGCGCCACGGACAACGGCGCGGGCACTATCGTGATGATGGAAGCGGTTCGCATACTGAAAGCTCTCGACATCAAACCTCGCCGCACCATCCGCATCGGCCTCTGGAGCGGTGAAGAAGAGGGCCTGCTGGGATCAGAGTGGTATGTGGCGCACCACTTTGGCTCGCGGCCTGAATCGAAAGATCCAGAGCGCAAGGGCGATCCCTCTGTCCGCCGCCGTGAGAACGGCCCCATGGCGATCAAGCCCGAACAGGCAAAGGTCTCCGTCTATTTCAACGTGGACAACGGTTCTGGAAAGATTCGCGGCGTCTACATGCAGGAGAACGCCTCCGTCCAGCCGATCTTTGAAGCCTGGATGAAGCCCTTCCACGATCTGGGCATGGACACACTCACCATGCGCAACACCGGCGGCACCGATCATCTTTCTTTTGACGCGGTCGGGATCCCGGGATTCCAGTTCATACAGGACCCACTTGAGTACGACACGCGCACGCACCATTCCAACATGGACGTGTATGACCGCCTGCAACCCGAAGACTTGAAGCAGATGGCGGTGATCGTCGCGTCATTTGTTTATATGGCGGCGCAGCGCGACCAGATGTTCCCGCGTAAGCCGATTGAGAAAGAATTGCCGCCAACTCCGCCGGCGGAAGATGACGAGATTCGCGGCGTTTATGAAACTCCTGCTTCTCCCGTAACAAACCCGGCGGTAGCAGACCGTCCGCAGCAACCCAGACCTGCTGAACAACGGCCTCCGGCAGCGCAGCCCAGCCCGACGCCGAAACCGTAATCGCGCGTGCACTCCGGTAGAGACGTAGCATGCTACGTCTCTACGCCATAATCTTAAGAAGCAACTATGGATGCTCCTCCAAGGAACGCCGGGGCGGAAACCCCGGTATTCATTTATTCTTTTAAGAGCGTCCTTTTTTCTTTTTGAGATAAAGACTGCCATACTTGAAACGCGAATTTATTCTGTGAACTTCCTCGATAAACTCAATCCCCAGCAACGCGAAGCAGTGGAGGCCGTTGACGGCCCCGTGCTGATCCTGGCTGGCGCGGGCAGCGGCAAGACCCGTGTGATCACCTATCGCATCGTGCATCTGATTGAAGACAAAGGAGTTGAACCTGATTCGATCCTGGCCGTCACCTTTACCAACAAAGCCGCGGCGGAAATGGCTGAGCGCGTTGGCGACCTGCTGGGTGGCCGTACTTTGCGGAAGCCCCTGATTGCTACCTTCCATTCGTTCTGTGTGCGCGTCCTGCGGCGCGACATTGAGGCAATGAAGGTCGGAGGCGCAGGCTACAAAAAAGATTTTGCCATTTATGACGAATCCGACCAGCAGGCGGTAGTTAAGTCGGTAATGCGCCGCCTGGGGCTCGATGACAAGCAGCTCAAGCCTAGCGCCGTGCTCTCGCGGATTTCCTGGGCCAAGAACCACATGCTGGATCCGCAAGAGATGTATCTTCAATCGGCCGATCCCATCACGGAAAAGATTGCGCACGTCTTTGAGGAGTATCGCAAGGAACTCCGCAAATCCAACGCACTCGATTTTGACGATCTGCTGCTGGAAACGGTGCGGTTGCTTAAGTCTTCATCTGAAGTTCGCGAACGTTATCAGCGCCGCTACGAATACCTGCTCATCGACGAATACCAGGACACTAACCGCCCGCAGTATGAGTTGATCAAGCTGCTGGCTGGATCGCGTCACAACGCTTGCGTCGTAGGCGATGAAGACCAGTCGATTTATTCATGGCGCGGGGCCGACATTCGCAACATTTTGGAATTTGAACAGGACTTTCCCGAAGCGCGCATCATTCGCCTGGAGCAAAATTATCGCTCCACGCAGGCCATTCTGGAAGCGGCGTCAGCCGTAGTCTCGAACAACGTCAAGCGCAAAGGCAAGACGCTGTGGACCGCGCGCCAGGGCGGGAACCGCATTGGCTATTACGAAGCGCCCGACGGCGAGAATGAATCGCTCTTCGCCGCCGACTACATCTCCCGCTACCTGAAAAAAGCCCGCGAAGAGGGCGCAGAAAACGTCCGTGTGGCCGTGCTGTACCGGCTGAACTCGCAGTCGCGGCTGATTGAAGAGGCCATGCGGCGCTACCAGCTTCCCTATCAGGTAGTGGGCGGGTTTTCTTTTTACGAGCGCGCGGAAATCAAGGACATGATCAGCTATCTCAAGCTGATCAACAATCCTCAGGACTCGATCGCGCTGCTGCGCGTGATCAATACCCCAGCGCGCGGAATCGGCAAATCTACGGTTGAAACACTGGAACGGCTGTCACTGGAAACGGGAATGTCGCTTGGGTCGGCTGTAAGTGAAGCGATCAAGCGCAAGCTTCTCCCGGCCCGCGCTCTGGCCGCTCTCAAAAGCTTCAAAGAGCTGATTGACGATGCCCGCGCCATGCTGTTCGGGACCTTTGCGGAGCGCGTGACCGAAACGGCTGAAGCTCACGATTCACCTGTGGCACAGCCGCCCGCTGCTGTGCTCCAGGAGGAGGACACTTCCTTTGAGCCAGCCGAGTTGGGCGAAAATATCAGCTTTGATTTTGGCGCCAACGATGAAGAGCCAGAACCGGCGGAAGCCGGCGGGCAGCAAGAAAGCGCAGCAGCCGTTGAAGGCTTCCGGGCTCCTGGCGGTCCCGCCAGCATCCCGGAGATTCTCAAGTTCCTGATTGACCGCACCGGCTACATCAAGCAACTGGAAGAAGAAGCCACGCCGGACTCGCTGGCGCGCATCGACAACCTGCGCGAACTTGTGAATGCCGCCATGGACTCGCGCGATCGTGGCGAGACCCTGGCCGAATTTCTGGACCACGCCGCGCTCGTCAGTGACGTGGATACCTACGATCCCCGCGGGACTGTCACTTTGATGACGCTGCACTCGGCCAAAGGGCTGGAGTTCAGCCTGGTATTTCTGATCGGCATGGAAGAAGGGTTATTCCCACATTCGCGCGCCTTCAACGATCCTGACCAGATGGAGGAAGAGCGCCGCCTCTGTTACGTGGGCATGACGCGCGCCATGGATGGGCTGGTGCTGAGCAGCGCCCGTTATCGCCGGCGCTACGGCACAGACATGCCGGACGCAACCGTTCCCTCGCGCTTTCTGGAGGAGGTGCCGCCACAACTGCTGGAAGAGCTGGGCACGTCGCGCACAACCGCAGCCACGCGCCATCAGGATGCCGATTTCGGCGACAGGCATTACAGCTATGAAGATGAAGACCAGAGCGCGCCATCGGGCGTGGGCCAGCCACGCGGGGCCGCGCGATCCAATGCCAACACGAAGACCGGCGGATATTCTGGACCTCGATACAACTCCATCGACAACATTGCCGAGTTCTTTGCCTCGCGGGGCAAGAAGTTTAACCGTCCGCAGGTCCAGGTGGAGAAGCCGGCCAGCGGCGCATCCTTCCGGCCCGGCCAGCGGGTGAAACATCCCAAATATGGCGAGGGAGTCGTCTATCGGCGCGAAGGTGAAGGAGAAAACGCCAAGATTACGGTACAATTTCCACGATTCGGATTAAAAAAACTGATGGAAAAGTACGCGCATCTGGAGCGGGCGTGACAACTTTCGCAGTTTACTTTTATTAGGATAGGTGCATGGCAAATACCAAAGCATTGAGCAAGGAAGATCGCAAGAAGGCAAAGCGCGCGTCGCGCAAAAAGCAGGCGCCCAAAAAGCCTCGGGAATATGCGCGTGGCTCCAAGAAGCCCAAGGTGAAGAAGATGGTCCGCGGCACGGCCAAACGTTAATGAGTCGTGAGGGCACAGAGACGCACAGCAGGTGCGTCTCTGTGCTGCATGGTTCTTTGATCTTCGGTCGTAGGCCGAGCACTTCAGTCTTCACTTCAAGGAGGCCATTCTGGCCAGCCAACTTTTCGCCAAAAAGTCCATTGACAAACTGATATCGGACTCAGAACGGCCAGAACACCGGCTGAAGAAGACGCTGGGACCGTGGTCGCTGACTGCGCTGGGCATCGGCGCCATCATCGGCTCGGGGATTTTTGCTCTTACCGGCACAGCAGCCGCCGGAGAGCATGGCGATCCCTCGTTTTACAAGGTGCAGGTTTTGGACCTTTTTATGCACCTGGTGCGCGGGGGCAATCTTCATGACATCGTGATGTATGGAAGGCCGCCCGCGGGCCCCGCGATTGCCATTTCGTTCCTGCTGGTTGCAGTGGCCTGCGCCTTTGCGGGACTGTGCTATGCGGAACTGGCATCCATGATTCCGATCGCCGGTAGCGCCTACACGTATTCTTACGCGACGCTAGGCGAGCTGATCGCGTGGATCATCGGCTGGGACCTCATCCTCGAATATGCGGTGAGCAACGTTGCTGTGGCGGTGAGCTTTGCGGGATATTTCAAGGCCCAACTCAGCTCGTTTGGTGTCAACCTCCCGGATAAATGGTCCACCCCGGTGTTTACCCCCGAGGGATGGAGCCATTCGTATTTCAATTTCCCCGCCTTCCTCATCGTCTTCATTCTGACCGTTTTGCTTGTCAGGGGCATAAAAGAGTCTGCCGGCGCCAACAACATTATGGTGATGGTCAAGATTGGCGCCATCTTTTTGTTCCTGTTTGTTGGCGGCATGCTGGTAAAGCCAGCGAACTGGCATCCCTTCGCGCCCAGCGGTTTTCCGGGAATTATGGCCGGCGGCGCGATCATTTTCTTTACCTATATTGGATTTGATTCGGTGTCCACCGCGGCGGAGGAGTGCCGCAGCCCGCAACGCGACCTTCCCTTTGGAATCATCGCTTCACTCATCATTTGCACGGTCCTCTACATCGGCGTCGCGATTGTTCTGCTGGGCATGATGCCTTACAGCACTTTCAGCATGGCCGGAGAAGCCAGCGATGCTCCGGTGATTTACGCTCTAAAGCAACTGGGCGCAAATCACTTTTTTCAAGCCGTAATCATTATTGGCGCGCTCACCGGGATGATTTCTTCCTTGCTGGTTTTTCAATACGGCCAGACGCGCATCTGGTTTGCCATGTCCCGCGACGGCCTGTTGCCCAAGTTCTTTTCCACCCTGCATTCCAAGTTCAAGACCCCCCACTGGTCGACCTGGGTTGCGGGGTTGGTGGTTGGCTTGCCCGCAGGCTTTGTGGATATCGGTCAGGCAGCCGATCTCTCCAACATTGGAACGTTGTTTGCCTTCGTTCTGGTCTCGTTGGGAGTGATTTTCCTGCGGAAAGATCAGCCGGACAGACCACGTGCGTTCCGGGTCCCGTTTGTGCCGCTGTTCCCGATCATCTCAGTCCTGCTTTGCCTTGCTCTCATGTCGGGTCTGCTGGTTATTACCTGGATGCGGTTCTTTGGCTGGCTTGTGCTTGGCTTGGTCATTTACTTTTTTTACAGCCGTCATCACAGTGAATTTGCCACTGCTAACGTTTCTTCCGGCAAAGGCTGATGGGTTCCAAGTCTTTCATTCAGTCGCTGCCCAAGGCGGAACTCCATCTGCATCTGGAAGGCAGCGTTGATCCGGCGACGGTGGCTGAATTGAGCCGCCGCTATCACACCCCGCTGCCCACGGAGAACAATCGTTACGACGTTACCGGCAGCGGCGACGTGCTCACGGAAGAAGACGTGCGGCGTCTTTATTCATATAAGGACTTCAACGGCTTTTTGATGGCTTTCAAGTCAGTCACGGAGCGGCTGCGCTCCCCGGAAGATTATGAGTTGGTTACCTATCGCCTGATGCAGAAGTTGCGCCAGCAAAACGTAATGCACGCGGAGGTGTACGTGAGCATCGGCGTGATTCGCTGGCGGGGACAGCCGGTGGAACCGCTGTTTGAAGGCATGGAGCACGGCCGTGAGCGTGGCCTGCGCGATTTTGGCGTCTCCATCCTGTGGATCTTTGACGCCGTTCGCCATTTTGGTCCGGAAGCCGCGTCCGAGGTCTTTGACTTGGCCGCCCGACTGCAGGACCGCAATGTAGTTGCGGTGGGCATCGGCGGCGACGAGGCCCGCGGGCCAGCAGAATGGTTTCGCGATCTTTACAGGAAGGCCGCCGACAATGGCCTGCGCCTCACGGCACACGCAGGTGAAACAACCGGGCCGGAATCAGTGTGGGGCGCGCTGAACATTGGGGCGGAGCGCATCGGCCACGGCTTGACCGCCTCGCGTGATCCTGAGTTGCTGGAGATCATGGCGCAAAAACAAGTCCCCGTGGAGTTATGCATCAGCAGTAACCTGCGGACGGGCGCCTGCGCGGAACTGGCACAGCATCCGGTACGGTCATTTTTCGATAACGGCCTGATGATTACGCTGAACACGGACGATCCGGCGATGTTTCAGACATCGTTGAACAAGGAATACGAGATCGCACGCCAGGATTTCGGCTTTTCCGACGAGCAGTTGCGAGAAGTCGCACGCAACTCCTTTGAAGCGTCGTTTCTTCCGGTAGAAAAGAAGCTGAAGTTCTTGTCGCAGATAGATTTCCTGGTATGACGAAGCACATCGGCATTGTCGGGTGCAGTGCGGAAGGGGCCGCGCTTTGTTATCGGACGATTTGTCTGGAAGCTGAGTCTCTCATGGGCAAGCACGCGCACCCAGAGGTCACTATGCACACGATCTCTCTGGCCGAGTACATGAAGCCGATTGATGCGGCTTCAGACTGGAAGAGCGTGGGCGAGTTGATGCTGCGTTCGGCGGAAGCGTTGAAGCGCGCAGGAGCAGATTTCCTGATCTGCCCTGACAACACCATTCACCAGGCACTGCCATACGTTCTTCCAAGATCGCCGCTGCCCTGGCTGCACATTGCCGAAGAAATTGGCAGAGAGGCCAAACGCAGGGGCTTTAAGAAGCTAGGGCTTACCGGGACCAAGTTTCTGGTGAACGGTCCGGTATATCCGGAATGGCTGGAGAAACTCGGCATCGGCTATGTTCTGCCTACGGTGGCACAGCAGGAGCGGATCAACAGCATCATTTTCGAGGAGCTGGTCAGGGGACGCCAGACGCCGGAAGCGCTCAACTATTTTCAGCAGGTGATTGAGTGCTTCAAAGTTCAGGGATGTGATGCCGTGGTGCTGGGATGTACGGAAATTCCATTGCTCATCGGTGATGGTGAGTCGCCGCTGCCGACGCTGGATTCCACGCGTACACTGGCGCGGGCTGCTCTGCGGCATGCATTAAAAGTTGACCAAGACAAATAAGGAGTGTTTGTGAAAGCTACGAAGCGAGCTTGCGTTCTGGTTCTGATGTTGTGGGTGTCCGCGGGGTGGGCGCAAACTGCGTCGCCGGCCACAGAGCAGGGACGCTTCAATCTGCACAAGTTCGAGCAGCTGATCGGCAAGGAGACATATACCCTCACGCGCTCGCAGAATGAGGAAGTGTTGAAGGCCGATTTCAAGTTTGTCGATCGCGGATCTCAGGTGCCGCTTACTGCCACGCTCACCATGGAGCAAGACCTGACGCCTACGGATTTTCAGATCAAAGGCAAGATTTCCCGTTTCTCGTCGATCGAAAATTCGGTGCACGGCCGCAGCGCAGGCCATGTCACTATCGCGCCGGCGGAAAAATTCTTTGACATAGAAGGCTATTCGCCGGTTTCCGTGCAAATGATGCTGGTCCGCTACTGGCGCTCTCATGGCAGTCCAAGTTTGCTAAAGACGCTGCCACGCGGTGAGGTGCAGATCAAGGATCTGGGCACGGAAAAATTCACCATCGGCGGCCGCCAGGTGGAGTTGCACAAGCTTTCTGTCCGCGGGCTTATCTGGGGGATGGAGTCCATTTGGATGGATGCGCAGGACCACCTCATCGCGCTGGTCAGCATTGATGCGGAGATGGATCATTTTGAAGCTGTGGCGGATGGCTATGAAGATGGGTTGCCGGCCTTCGTGGCCGGCGCTGCGCGCGACGGCATGGCGAGCCTGGCGAAGGTGGCTGCCGGTTTCACGGCGCAGACGCCATCGCTGGTGGCCATTGTGCGCGGCAGGTTGATTGATGGCACAGGCAAGCCTCCGGTGGAGAACGCCATCGTCATCTTGCAAGATGGAAAAATCATTGCCGCCGGGCCAGCCGCGAGTGTCCCTGTTCCCGCCGGCGCGCAGATCGTGGATGCATACGGTAAAAGCGTGCTGCCCGGTTTATGGGAGATGCACGCGCACTTTGAGCAAGTGGAGTGGGGGCCGATTTACCTTGCAACGGGAGTCACCACGGCACGCGACGTCGGCAACGAACGAGAGTTCATCGTAGCCGCGCGTGATGCTATTGCCACGGGCCAGGGTATTGGACCACGCCTGGTTATGGCAGGCGTGGTTGACGGCTCCGGGCCGTTGTCTCTGGGCGTGATTAACGTGGACACGCCGGAGCAGGCACGTGATCAGGTACAGAAATACAAGGCGGCCGGGTTTCAGCAGATCAAGATTTACAGCTCGGTGAAGCCAGACATTCTGAAAATTGTCACCGAGGAAGCGCATCGCCTGGGCATGACGGTCACGGGACATATTCCCGTTGGCATGAACGCGATCCAGGGAATCGAATCCGGCATGGACCAAATCAATCACGTGGAGTACGTTACTGCAGTGATGCAGGACCCCAAGACGCACACAATCGATGCCGATTCACCGCAAGTGAAGAAAGTCCTCAAAGTGCTGCTGGAGCACCACACCGTGGTGGATCCAACGCTGGCGTTGATGGAAGTCATCACGCATGCCACCAACACTCCAGTCTCGACGTTTGAGCCGGGCATATTGAAGGTGGCGCCAGAGCTGCGAGAAGGTCTGGAAACCATGGGTGTTCCGCCCTCGAGGGGGGTGGACTCGGCCGCGCAGTTTCGCTTGCTGCTGGAAACGGTCCGCATACTGCATCAGGCGGGAGTGCCCATGGTCGCCGGCACCGATCAGGCGGTTCCCGGTTTTAGTCTGGATCGCGAGATAGAACTTTATGTGAAAGCGGGCTTCACGCCCATGGAAGCCATTCAGTCGGCAACCCTGGTGGCGGCGCGCGCAATGGGCATGGAAAAAGAGTCTGGGACCATCGAAGTCGGCAAACGGGCCGACGTAATCCTTGTGGATGGCAATCCTATGGAGAACATTAGCGATATTCGCAAGGTAAGCAGCGTGTTTGCGGGAGGAAGAATGTATCAGCCGGCGGCTCTGTGGACGTCAGTGGGATTCAAGCCGTAAGCGGCCTAGTCCGCCATTACGGATTCTTCTTTGGCTGCTTTGATCTGCACCAGGTCACTCTGCTGCGCAGCCGGGCGAAACGTACTGTGCGACTCAAGCTTTTGCGGGGCGCGCCAGAAATCGACCAGCGACGTCTGATGGACGCAGGAAATAGTGCAGTTGGGCGCGCAGGATTTCTGGGTGAGAAATTCGCGGCGAACGTCGCCGACCGTGTAATCAGCGAGTGGTACTCCAGGATAGCCGCGCTGCTGCGAGCAGTAATGGACCAGTCCATCCTCACATATATATAAGTAGCGGGAGCCGGCCCGGCATCGCCAATTGTTGGGTTTGCCCAGCGCGATGTTGTTCTGGAACTGGTTGAAGCGAGCATAGCTGTGCTTGCCCAGCTTTTTCATTTCCTGGAAAACAGTCTGCGCTTCATGGTCCAGAGGTCGCAATTGGCCGGTTCCGTCATGGATGATGCCTACCGTAGAGGTGAATCCCAGTTCCACCGCACGTTTGCCGATGGTGACCGCGTCCCACTGCTCTTTGACTCCAGCCCCAATCACGGAGTTGATGTTCACATGGAATTCTGCGTGCTCGCGCAGCCATTGCAGCTTTTTGTCCAGGACCTTGAGCGATTTCATGGAAACATCGTCAGGCTTCACGTTATCGATGGAAATCTGCAGATGGTCCAGGCCGGCGTCATTGAGTTGCTGAATGCGTTGCGGCGTCAGTAGATAACCGTTAGTGATCAGGCCGGCAATGAGTCCGTGCGAGCGTATGCGGCGGATAATGTCATCAAGTTGAGGATGCAGCAGGGTCTCGCCGCCGCTGATGGTGATCAGCGTGGTGCCCAGGGCTGCCAGCTTATCAATGCGGCGGTACATCTCCTCCAGCGGTACAGGATCGGAGAAATCGTCATATTCATTGCAGTAGGCGCAAGAGAGATTGCAGCGCCGCATAGGGATAATATGGACCTGAATAGGGTGGTCAGTAAAAAGCAGCCCCTTCGCGATCATTTTAAGTTCGCGAAAAGTGCGATTCACTGCCTTTAATCGCCGTCGTAGCCTGACTGAGAAATCTGCCATGTATGAACTAGTTATTAAATCATACACAGCTTACATTTCGCCAAAAGTAGCAGTAAACGGTTGATTTTTAAGCGTAAACGGGCAAATCTCGTCGCGCTCGTCTAGAACAGCGATCTCCAGGCTGCTCGGCACAGCACAAAAATTGCAAATACCACAAACATGGTTGTGATCCCCGTACCTGCGTCGGGTTTTCGATTGGAAGAGGCCGTTGCGAATCCGAGTCCCAACAAGACAACTGCCCAGATACTGAAGATATCCAGACTGGAGGCGATCGCATAGATGAATCGATTGCCCTGCGGATCCATGAGGAATCCAGGGTTGGTCGGCATCGGATTTGTGAGATCGATGGTGTTTGGGTCCGAGCTGACCAGCAAACTCACGGTAAGCAAGATGGTTGAAATGATCCACGGCACATATGAGTAAAAGACGACGGCCATCGCGCGCTGGAATGGGACCTCAGCGCCCAGGATGAAGTTGTAAACCGCCATGAGGACGGCAGCGATAACCAGGCCTCCCAGCAAGGTGATTACCGGGTAAATGTAAAAAACCACTTTGGTAACTGTTGCCTGTATCTGGAGTCCCCTCGTGCGCTGCTCAGGTGTAAGTTGTTCCATACGGCGCTGAGCGGAGGGCGACTTGTCAATTTGCTGCTGAAGGAAGCGGACCATGTCGATTTTTTGTACGGCTATAACGCCAAAAATAATGATGAAGACGCCTGTTACCAGCCATGGAACCCACCAACTGGGATTACGCCTTAAATCTTCAAACGTCTTCCGGGGCGCAATGAAGATGTTGATGAGGCGCTGCGCTTGGGAAAGACCAGGTCCGCTGGGCGGCATAGCCGCGGGTTGATTGGGGCTCGGATACGGTGAAGGTGGTGGCGGAGTCTGACTTGTTGGAAAGTTCATAAACCATCCTGGGTTTGAATTGAAGAATGTTATGCTTTTTTCTGGACGCAATTGCCCTGTATTCAGCGTTAACTTCTGATGAAATGCTCCCAACCTCGCTGAGCCAATGACCTGGCCCTCCCATTCTCCCCTAAAATCTGTATTGCTGACGAGTAATTTGTGCGGTTCCGGATGAGCCCAATTTCAGTGATTGGCACACCGGCAATCCTGGCGGGCAGCTTTGCACCCTTGGGGACGGTGAAAAGGAGCTCGTAATCTTCCCCGCCATGCAGCGCCAGGCTGAGATCGGCATTCAGGGCGATAGGCACCTGAGCGGCTACGATCCTTGCCGATATACCGCTCTCCTTACAGATATGCGCCAGATCGACGGAAAGGCCGTCGCTGAGGTCGATCATAGCAGTGGCCAGCCCGCGCTCCCGCAGCCATTGCCCAACTTCGACCCGAGGCTGAGGGTAAAAATGAGGGTTAGACGGTGCAGCTTTCACGCGTTTGCCGGTGAGAAGCCGTTGCAGGACCGCTGCTGAGCCCCCCAAAGCGCCGGTGACGAATATGCGATCGCTGGGTCGCGCGCCGGACCGAAGAATCGCTTTGCTGGCTGGCGCCTCGCCAGTAACGATGATGTCGGCAAGGATTTCCCGGGCTGCGGAAACATCGCCGCCGGCAAGCTGAACGTTAAAGCGCAGGGCAAGGGCGAGAAGGCCGCGCAGGAAACCGTCAACCCATCGCTGCGGTAGTCGGGGCGGCAGGCCGAGCGAAAGAAAGCACGCCAGAGGCTTGCCTCCCATGGCAGCAATGTCGCTCAAGCCTCGCGCAAGGCATCTATGGCCGATACTGGCGGCGGGATGCCAGTCTCGACGAAAGTGAACGTTTTCTATGCAGAGGTCCGTGGTTACCAGGAGCTGGTTGCCGGTAGAAGGTCGCAAAATGGCACAATCATCGCCGATCCCGCGCACCACCGCTCCGTGGGCAGGCGACTTTGCGAAGCGCCGAATTCGATCAATCAATTGTCGTTCCCGCATAGGGAAGAAGTACCTAACTATATCAAATACAATAACTTGGCATCGATCAGGGGGATGAGCCCTAACCCCATAGTAACTGCCCAAGCCCGTGATTTAGGGCAAACCACCCTCAAAGCCCCTTGTCCGCCGACGAATCATGTATCACAACCGCATAGGGAACCGAAGGCCATGGCCGGTAATGGGCTTTCTGTAGTGTCCCAGCCGCCAACCTTCGTCACCGGCGTTGACGTTGACACTGCGAAAGCTGCTTGTTAAGGTTAACGGAAGTTAAGAACCTCCACTTTGGTTCATTTCGTACTCCTCCGGAAATCTCCTTCGGACCAGAGAGGATTGAATGTTGATCTAGGCCGAGGGGCCCATCGAAGCGGCCCGAAAAACCCGGAAGAGACCGCAGCAGCAAGGACTTTGAAAGAGCACTTTTAAGTAACAGAATCTGTTCCGCGGAGTTGTTTACTTGCGAAAGCGCTTTTACATCATGCTGGTGGCACGGAACGCAGAGGGCGAACTGCTTAAGATTCCCGTGCCAATGCACTACCTGTACGTTTTTGTGGCCGGTGCTTTGATCGGTATGCTTACGCTGACCGGTATGCTCGGCTCCTATACCCGCATGGTGGTCAAAACCCAGCAATTCAACCAGCTTCGCAAAGACCAGGCAGCCCTGAAGTCGCAATATTCTCAGCTTGAGCAAATTGCCCAGGAAAATGAGATGCAAGCCCAGTCCCTCAGTTCCCTGGCAAGTGAGGTTTCCGCACTTTACGGTCTCAAGCCTGATCCGGAATTTCAGGATGACGATCCCGTTTCCGCTTCTCTGCAACAATTTTATGCGTTGCGCATGACGGCCATGAACGGCGCCGCTTCAGTAGGCATCGGCATGGGCGATGTTCGCGACGCTACAACGCGGGATTGGATGCGGCTGGCCGCTGCGCCGACTCTGTGGCCGGTGCAGGGGCGAATTACCGGATCATTTGGGGAGCGCATTGATCCGTTCAGCGGCGAGGGAGCGTTCCATCGCGGCGTGGACATTTCCAGTGATTTGGGAACCAGGATCATTGCTCCGGCGGATGGCGTGGTTCGCTTTTCTGATTTTATGAACGGCTACGGCCGTACGGTGATGATCGACCATGGCAACGGGATCAGCACACTTTATGGCCATCTCTCGGGCTTCGCAGTTACGCTCGGACAGTTGATTCGCAGGGGAGATTCGGTGGGCTATGTGGGGCAGAGTGGCCGCAGCACAGGGCCCCATCTGCACTACGAAGTCCGAATTTTCAATACGCCAGTGAACCCATACAAATATCTGCGCTTCAGCTTCAACCAGCAGGTGGCTTCAGGAGCTATGTAAGATCAGTGATTTTGCGGCACGGCGCCCTCAGCCTGAGCTTCTGACAAAAGTTTTTTGATAAGTGATTCGGGAATTGTGGCGGTGAAAACCGCCACATTTTCTTTTTGCTCCGCCTGGATGCTGTCAAACACAGCCTTTACATCTTTGTCCGGTCCACGTGTTTTCATAAACTGGCTAATGCTGCGCATCAGTGCGAGATGGGTGTTGGCGGAATCCACAATCTGTTTGGCCTGCGCTTGGCTCTGGGCAAACAGATCGGCGCGGAAGAGCA
>JBARMK010000163.1:0-16323 GCA_049802395.1 Candidatus Angelobacter sp. | reverse complement strand
TTGGTTGCAATTCCTCATCTGCTACCTGCTAAGGCTTGTCCGCTTCCCTGCATACTAAGAGATCTTCAACAGCTCTCTTAATAACGAAACCCCACCTGAAATCGGTGGGGTTCGTCAACAATCTGAGGCCCGCTGAGCGGGCCTGTTTTGTCGAATCGCTGCCAATTCGCCTTCAGGTACGCGCGGCGCACCAGGCGCTTGAGTTCGGTCATAAACCCAACGCTTCGACTTGTTCCTCAGTTTCGAAGCCGAGCCAGTGTGTCACCTCATGGCGTCTATTCTTGTCGCTTCGCTCCAAACCGCCGGCGATTGTCGATCTGGAAAGACTCTCGTGCTCCTGTTGCAACCGGCTCGCCGCGTGGTCGGGCTCGCCGGCCTATAAACTCAACGCTTCTACCTGTTCCTCAGTTTCGAAGCCGAGCCAGTGTGCCACCTCATGCCAGACGACCTGTTTGACTTCGGCGCGCAAATCTCCTTTTGAACACCGCAGAATGAGGCCGCGAAAAACGAAGATCAAGTCGGGAGCATACTTCAACTGGAAAAAAGACCGTTTCGTGCGGAGTGGGCCGCTGTATAAGCCCAATAATTCACTTCTGGGGCCAATTTGTCGGTGCTCGACCATCTCCTTCAATACATCTGGCGGAGGCTCGTCAACCACTTGAATGCCGGGGAAATCCGGCAGACGCCGGATCTTCTGGGGCAGGGTGCGGTAGGCCCACTGGACAAGTTCGTCGAAGTCTTCCATTCGTGTCGCTTCGCTCCAAACCGCCGACGGTCTTTCTCGATCATAACTGCAACCTGCTCCTGCCGAAGCGCGGCTCGGCGCGTAGTCGGTCTCGCCGCTCCTCTGATCGATCACCAAGCCAACTTTACCACCGGGGCAAGGGAGTTGTTTTGGGGGCCGAAGCGCGCGAGGGAGAGTGGGTCGCATCCCCACCCTTTCGCCGAAGCGCAGAAAAACAAAGGCAGCTTCTGCGAAAGGATGGGGCACCCGGCGCATTTGTGAGTGGAGAAGAAAATGAAAGGAGAGTGGCCCATCCGCCGAGGAATGAAGCGTATGAGTTAAATCCCAAAATCTCTTGACATTCTGCTACACCCTATGTAGAGTTACGAGTATGGGCTCCAAGCATAGAAGTATCAGCACCCAAACCTTAAAAGTGCTCGCCGCAGTGATGTCAGCTCCAGACGAAATGTCAGGTGCGGATATTGGCCGAAGTACCAGACTGGCATCTGGAACACTTTATCCGATACTGATGCGCTTGGAGGAAGCAGGTTGGGTAAAAAGCAGATGGGAAAGCGAAGAGCCTAGTGAGTTAGGAAGGCCAAGACGTAGGCTGTATCAAATCACCGCACTCGGGGCTAAAAACGCGAAAGCGGAGTTTCGTTGCGTATCCCTTGTCATCGGAGACCTAGCATGGCGGTAATCATTAGTCTGTTTCTGGGGATTATTGGTGCTGTCATCTCTCGTCAACTTGCCGATGAATTTAAGGAATGGACCCCCTGGATTGTTGCAAGACTTATTAAGCGAGCAGTTGCGAAGCTACCTGAAGATTGTCAGGAGCGTAGTCGTGAAGAGTGGCATAGCCATGTCAATGACATTCCGGGGCATGTCGGAAAAATTGTCTTTGCACTGGGTCTCTTGTCCATAGCGCAAAAAATATCTCCGCGTCAGACATTATTTGAAGACGCGGTCAAACGCGCGTTGCGAAACCCATTTGTCGAATTTTATCTGGCAGCAGCACTTCCCGTTATCATTGCAGTTGCAAGGGGTGGACTCTTACGCATCCTTGCACCTTGGTTGTTAACAATCATGATAGCCGCTGTAGGCTTCACTTTAGCTTCCCAACAGAAACGTATTTTGCGCATTCCGGTTATATATCTCGCTTATGTTGCCTTTAGCGGTTCAAGCTTGCTCAGTTGCTATTTGTTTTGGCCTTCGAAATATATCAAATTCTTCTGGGCTTCTGAGCTTTTGAACAACCTTTTGCTGTGCATGCTATCCATTGAGATTATTTCCTTCCTTGTTTCACCGCGATTCGTTAAATTGTGGGCTACATTTTCCTTGGGTACCTTAGCAATAAGATTCGTTGCGGAGTTATTCACCGGCACTTCGCAGATGGATCTGTTTTCCAATCTCAGCAGAAGCGCTCCATTCTTTGGAGGTATGATAGCTCTTCTTGTGACATTTGTTCGAACAAAAAGATGGATCAAAGAACAGAAGCTCGTGGCGGCAGGACTAGTAGCATTGCTTTTAGGAAATTGTGCTTCAATGAGCATAAATAGCCACAACACATTAGTAATAACAGCTCTACAGTTCTCGGCATTACCAGGGTTGCTGCTATTGAGTGCAGCAGGTTCCGACGTGCGACAGAGAGCGTATTAGGATCAAATTACCAGCCGTCCCTGGCGGGACTGGAGCATGGCGGGTTTAAGTCTGTTTCACTTGCAGATACATTTTGTGTCGCTCCGCTGGGCTCGTATCCATTCTCTTGGCTACCCAGCCCTACGGCTTCGCTGCACTCGCCTTCGGAGCTGGGCTAGGCTGTTTCGCGCGTGCGGCGCTCGACAGGCAGAGGGTCGCAGATTTTTTTGTTGCAGCGGCGTGAAATCGTGGTAATTTAGTTTCGTATTTTGTTTGTAGCTGCTGAAAGCAGCTAGCAACTGGCAGCTAGCAATTGGCACAGACTTGCACAGGCAAGAGTGCCTGTGCCACAAAACCAGAGCCTGTAAATGCATCGAGCGCAGGCGAGGGCGCCTGCGGTCCAAGGAATAGTGAGAAACCGCACAGCCGAGGGCGGCTGTGCCACATGAGCAAAGTTCTGAACCCGGCTTAGCGGCCGGGTCTTTGTGTTTTTGGGCTGTGACCCTCTGCCGATTCCGGGATCAGATGGGATCACATGAGATCGGGTGGGATTACATAGGGGGTAGGGGCATGCATCAGTTGATCGAGTGATCGGGTGATCTGAAAAGCAAGGGGTTAGCTTCGCAGTGCTGGATGAGATCGACCCAAATCAGACGCAAATTTGACCCAGTTTCAGCAAGAAGACCCGGAGATCGGCAGAGGGCCACAACGAATTGCCAAGATCGGGTAATCGCCGGGATTGCAGACATCGCACGTCAGCGCGCGTGATCGGAAAACCAAGAAAAATCTTACCGCTGATAAACGATGATGACACTGATCGGAAAAAATCGAAAAAGAAAGGAGACGCAGATCGCGTCTCCCTGGGTATGTCTTGGTGGTTGATTTCAGGTCGAGCTTACGCTCTTCCGGCGCTAAATCCGGCTTGCTCCATCTGCTCGCGTGCAGCGTCCGCTGTGGAATGGACGCCTTGCACTTTGAGCTTGAAGTCGTCTGGATTGCTGGCGTTCTCCAGTGCAGTTTCATAGCTGACCAGGCCTTGCGAGTACAAATCGTAGAGGGACTGATCGAACGTCTGCATACCGTACTGGGAAGTGCCGGCGCCAATGGCCTCATGAATCAGGCGCGTCTTTTCCGGGACCATGATGCACTCGCGGACAAACGCGGTGGATATCAGGACTTCGGTGGCTGGGACGCGGCCCGCTCCGTCAGCCCGCTTTACTAGTCGCTGGCTGACGACGGCCCGCAAGGTGGCGCCAAGCTGCATACGCACTTGCTTTTGCTCCGGTGGAGGAAATACAGCGATGATTCGGTTGATGGTTTCAACTGCATCTAACGTATGCAGTGTTGAGAAGACCAGGTGGCCAGTTTCGGCGGCGTGCAGCGCGGTGGAAATCGTCTCCAGATCGCGCATTTCGCCCACCAGGATCACGTCCGGGTCCTGACGCAAACTTGCTCGCAAGGCGGACCCAAACGAGGGAGTGTCCACCTCCACTTCACGCTGGTTGACAAAACCTTTCTTATCACGATGAAGGAATTCGATAGGGTCTTCAATCGTAATAATGTGTTCCGGGCGGCTCGAATTGATGCGATCCAGCATGGCGGCCAGCGTGGTCGACTTACCTGAACCGGTCACGCCGGTCACCAGCACCAGTCCGCGAGCTTCTTCGCAAATGTGTTCAATCACCTTGGGAAGATAAAGCTCTTCCAGCGCGCGGATCTTGGTGGGAATCACGCGCAGCACCAGTCCTACGTTGCCGCGCTGCTGGAAGACGTTCACACGGAACCGCCCCAGTCCGGCGACGCCATAGGCCATATCGAGTTCGGCCACCTCTTTGAATTTCTGCTTCTGGCGATTGGACATCATGCTGAAGGCCATGTTGAGCATGTCTTCCGCGGAGATGCGCGGCTGTTCGGTCAACGGCACAAGTTCGCCATCCACGCGCACGTGCGGATAGTTGCCGACTTTCAAATGAAGGTCGGAGGCTTTGCGCTCCATCGCAATTCGAAGCAGATCGTCAATGTGCATATTTCTCTCTTACCAAGAATCCTGGGTCTCAACAGAACAATCTATTAATGTGGCGCTGTTGGCTAAGTGGCTGCAAAGTACCATGGCGCACCTGAGAACGCAATCAGGGAGCAAGCTGATGATCTGGTGCCGATTTCCCTGAGTGTTCCCAGGCCGCCCAAAAACACGGGCCACATAAGCCTTTTACCTTCAACAGTGTACGTTGGGTTTTGTATGGCTACAATGTTACCGATGACACAGCACGTCAATAGACCTCGGGTAGTGGTCATTGGGGCGGGTTTTGCCGGTCTTAACGCCGCCAAAGCGCTTGCGCGGGCCCCAGTAGAGCTCACTGTGGTAGACCGTAAAAACCACCATACCTTCCAGCCGCTGTTGTACCAGGTAGCCATGGCAGTGCTTTCACCCGCTGAAATTGCCTCTCCCGTGCGTACCGTGCTGCGCCATGACGCAAATGTCGAGGTCCTTCTGGGCGAGGTTACCGGTTTTGATTTGCAAAAACGCCTGGTTCGGCTGGACGGCCTGGGTCTCCCGGATATTGAACTGCCCTATGACTACCTGCTTGTGGCTGCCGGCGCCACCCATGCCTATTTCGGCCATCCCGAATGGGAGGAATTTGCCCCTGGGCTAAAGACCTTAGAAGACGCGCTGGAGATCCGTCGCCGGGTCCTGCTGGCCTTTGAGACTGCCGAGCGTTTGGTCATTACCCACCAGTCTTCGCCGCCATTGAATTTTGTCGTGGTCGGCGCCGGGCCTACCGGAGTGGAACTGGCCGGAGCGATTTCTGACATTGCCGGCCGGCATCTGATGAAAGAATTTCGTGCCATTGATCCACGGCAGTCGCGAATCATCTTGCTCGAAGGCGGTCCTCGCGTTCTGCCAAGCTATCCGGAGGATCTTTCCGCCAGCGCCGAGCGCCAGCTTAAAGAGATGGGCGTTGAAGTGCGCACGAACGCGATGGTCACCAATATTGAGCCAGGAGTAGTTTCTGTAGGGAAAGAAAAAATTCCGGCAGCGGTGATTCTCTGGGGCGCCGGCGTTTCCGCTTCGCCTCTGGGCAAAATGCTCAATGTCCCTACGGATAAAGCTGGCCGCGTGATTGTTCTGCCCGATCTCACCGTGCCCGGCCATCCTGAAGTGTTTGTCGCGGGCGATCTGGCTTCAATCCAGCAGAAAAGTAGCAAGCCTGTGCCGGGCGTGGCGCCAGCGGCTATCCAGATGGGAAAGTTCGGGGCGCGTCAGATCACGCGAACTGTCGCAGGCAAGCCGCGTGAAGAATTTGAGTATCTCGATAAAGGCAGCTTGGCGACTATTGGCCGTTCCCGTGCCGTCGCCGACCTGGGTAAGCTGCACTTCTCCGGCTACTTTGCCTGGCTCGCCTGGCTGTTTATTCATTTGCTGTTCCTGATCGGCTTCCGCAACCGTCTCTTTGTCATGATTGAATGGGCCTGGGCCTACGTTACGTATAACCACAGCGCAAGGTTGATTACCGATCCGGTGGAAAAGGGACCGGTGGAAAAACCAAAAGCCAAGGCGGGATGATATTCGATTCTGTGTTTGTGCTTGCCGTAGGTCTTTGCGCAAAATCTGCAAAGCTCTGCATATAAGTAATTTCTAATTCCAGATTTGTAACAATCCTCATTGTTGATTCTTACGGTAAAGTTCCCGCTCTATAATCTGCGCAAAATTTATTGAAAGGAAATTGGATGAATAAATTCCTGAGCGCGCTGGCCGTGGTCATTATTATTGCGGCTGTTGGAGTCTTACGACCTGCTAATGGAGCACAACCAGTGGTAATGGCTGCCACGCCCTTGCTGCAACAATCCTCTGCTTGTACTTTTCCAACGCAAATGGCTGCTACTCCTGAGCAAACGGCATGGCAGTTGTTTGTGGCCGCCACTTGTCCGGTAGGGACACAATACCCGTATGTTGCGTGGGAACAGTGGACAGAGCAAAACCAAATCTATGGTTCGTCGGCACAGATGGCGGAAGGAAAACGTCCGCGCTTCCACATGAGCCCTTTGGCCAGGATCATGCGTGAAAAAGCCAGACACAAGAAAGGCCGTTTGAAAGCCGAACAGATCCTGCCCCAGTCTGCCAATGAGGATTGCAACAGCCAGACCTGGAGCAAGCGGACCATCTGCGAAGAAGCCCGTCTGAACCCTGACGCTCAGAAGTATGTTCAGTCAAACAATCTCAATACTCTTGCGGGACAGGAGCAGTTTGTGAAAGCCGGCACGGCATTTCAATTCACGCCTCCTTCAATCGAGATCAAGGCCGACTGGATACAGCTGGCCAGCTGCAACAACCCGCCGCAGAACGTCCATGTGGAAACTGTGGATGGCAGATGTTATGCGCTTGGGGGCATCCATCTGATCTCCAAGCTCATAGACAAATGGGTATGGGCGACCTTTGAACCGCAAAACTCAGTTACTAATCCACAGCGGTGCAAGGTGCTTGGCTGCAATGATCCATGGGGATCGCAGCCCGCCAAGAGCTCAGGCGCCACCACGCAGCTTACGTCCGATTTGGCCGCGCTGATGAAGCAGGCCGATCTTGCTCCAGAATGGCTCAACTATCGTTTGGATGGAGTACAAGTAGACTTTGTAGATGCAAAAGGCAAACCCACAATTCTCGGTAATTCAATCATTGAAGGTGACAACGCCGGTAATCCCAGCCTGATGAAGCAATCATCCTGCATTACCTGCCATGATCTTTCCACTATTAACGTGCAAGGCCAGCAACTTTCACCTAACTTTATTGTCGGGCCTCCCGCCAACATTCCCGCTGGATATGTCCGCCGCGATTTTGTATGGTCGTTAAGCCTAGCCCAGTGAGATTATCCGCATAGGATTCAGTATCCAATCGGGCGCGCGAACAATGCGCGCCCATTTTTTACAAAAGCGCGAAATATCTTTGTAGCTGAATACGCTTACTGAAAAAATGCTAGCGCTACTTTGGTCTCCGCACTAAGGTTCAATTTTCTTTATCATCAACGGATGGTTCCCACGCTCCAAACCCCTCGCCTTATCCTCCGTCCACTGGAACTGTCCGACGCCGAGCAGGCGCAACTGTTATTTCCGCACTGGGAGATTGTGCGTTATCTCACGAAAGCTGTGCCCTGGCCTTATCCGCTGGATGGCGCTTATACGTTTTATCGCGATGTTGCGCTTCCAGCCGTCGGACGCGGCGACGAATGGGCCTGGACGCTCCGCCTGAATACAAATCCGGATCAGTTGATCGGCGCTATCAGCCTGATACGCGGTGAAAATATAAACCGCGGCTTCTGGCTCGGCCTGCCCTGGCACAGGCAGGGGCTGATGAGTGAAGCCTGCAATGCGGTTACCGACTATTGGTTCAATGTCCTCAAATTCCCACTGCTGCGTGTCCCCAAAGCACTGCCAAACATCGCATCGCGGCGGATTTCCCAGAGACAAGGCATGCGCATGGTTGCGGTAGAAGACCGTGATTTTGTCTCCGGCCGTTTTCCCACAGAAATTTGGGAGATCACGGCAGAAGAATGGCGTGCCCATAGGGAAAAGATAAACGGCCCACATCTTTCGTCTAAGTAGATATTCCTAGACCCTCAGGGGATCGAATTGGTGGTTCCAGCGCGAAACCCAGTGAAAATTCCCGTCGGTGTAAGTAAAACGTCGGTGCGTCGGCCTTCCCTGATTGTGTAATCTGTTCTGAACAGAGCGTGTGTGGCCATTGCGCGAGTGTGATGGCGGGCACAGCGCAAAACCTCCACTTCATCCATGATCCTAAAAGATGAAGGATCGTCCTTCGGCAATTCCATGAGACCAGCTAACTCAGCGCCGAACAACATACCGGTAAGAAGCGCGTTTGCGCCCTGGAATTTATTTTCCGGACTGCTCCTTATCAATGAACAAGCGTCTTTTCGCCTCGTGAAAAAAGTCCTGGAAGACTACGGATTGAAAGTCCATCCTGCTTCCAGCGTGGTGGAAGTCGCGCAGTTGATGCGGAGCCGGAGGCTGGATCTTGCCATCTTCGACTACGACTTGCCATGGATGGACCAGCTCGCTTATCTTGAGCCTTCATCGAACTGGCGCGGGCTGACGATTGCCGTGGGGCCTCAGGAGCCATGTGACCACTATCGCAGCCAGCGTGTGCACTTTACTTTGCCTCGTCCATTGACGGCCAGCTTACTGGTGCGCGCACTCAAGGCTTCGTACAGCAACATGGCGCAAAAAAGGATCGCTACCTACCGCCATACTGTCCCTGCGCGATTGATATCCGGCACGCTGAACCATCGTGGCTGGCAGCGCACTCTGCACCAGGTAAGCGTCTTGAATCTCAGCCAGACCGGCTTGTGCCTGGGCTCCGCTGAACCGCTTCCGCATGGAGCATCGCTCACCATGAGCCTGACATTGCCGGAATTCCCACATTCAGTGCATGCCACCGGGAATGTTGTCTGGTCCAATAGCAGCGGGCGCACAGGAGTGTCATTTGACCGCTCGGCTGGCCCGGAAATGAAAAAACTGCACGAACGGCTGAATGCGCTGCTTCCCCGCGAACTGGGGATGGTCGCGCGGTGGAGCTGAAGCCGTTTCAGGATTGGTTCGAACAATGTGGCACAGACACTCTTGTCTGTGCCCGTATTCTTCAGAGTGCACGCAAGCACAGGCAAGAGTGCCTGTGCCGCAAATTTCAAATGGCTTTCCGAGCCGATCCTAAAACTGCTTTAGCCCATCCTGGCGGTCGAATTGAACCTACCATACTCTTCACCAAGCGCAAGCCATAATCCGGGTTACAGCTCGATAGATCCTTCATAGGTGTGGAACAGGCCAAGGAAAAAACGACAAACTTATAAAGTTGATAACAAAACACTTTAGAGTGCCGGTTACATATAGCTACAAGATGCCAAGGGCAAACTTATCCAATTGGTTGCCTACTCATTCATACTGGGGCATATACCCTATATTTTTTATTGATACTATAATATTTCTTCCTGGAATAGTTCCAAAATAGGACTAAACGCTTGCGATTTGTACAATTAAATACGTTCATAAACCTGTAGTGTGTGAGAGTATAGCGAAGCATCCGATTTGGAAGAAAGCGGGCGAGTGCTATTCCATTTTGGTACAAGATCTATTTTAGCGGATGACTTATTGAGAATGATAGACATAAACAAAGGAGACAAATAATGAAACTTTGGCGGCGAGGATTTTACGGAATAATTTTTCTTGGCGTGACTTTTATCGCGCCGGCAGCGTTGGCACAGACGCAGTCCTTCAGTTTTGGCAATGGCCTTGGGACACTAACATATACAGCGACAGGTGACACAGAGTTCTGTACAGGATTTCGTGGGTTCCAGGCTCAGTTCACGGACTGGTCATTTAGCAACTTCACCTATACCACGAGCCAGAATACGACCCAACAGATCACTGGATTTACGACATATGTCGACGGTCTCGTCCGTGCCCAAGGGAGCTGCCCGGCTACTTCCGCGGGGCGTTCGATTACTTTCAATGGAAGCGGTTACATGATCGTGATTACGCCCGGGCCCGGGTTCGTTACCGCCACGATCAGCATGCCTGGATATATTAATCCCAAATACGTAGTCGTTGGTGTGATTTATGCACCGCCGGGATCGAAAAGCTCTGTCAGCTATACCAATACAAGCTTGGTAAGCAATACGACAGCCATAACGGATACTTTTATGAATAGCACAACTAAGACGGTGAAGGTAACTAGTCCCGGCGGGCTGTTCGGCTTTTTGGGGGGATCGGAGACACAAACACAATCAACTACATTAACGCAGCAGTCTCAGAACTCTTCCTCCGTTACTTCCAGCTATACCAATACCCAAAGCCTTAAGCTTTTTGGGCCAGGCCCCAGTAACAATTGTGGATCTGTGGCCGGGGATTACATCGGGGTAGACCACGATTGCGATCTCATCAAGGTATGGGTCAACCCAGTGATGCTCTTTACGCTTACTAACGATGGTGACAGCAATGCAGTCGTGCAGTGGAATGGCTATGGCTCCAGTTCGCTGGATACTACCGCACCCATCCACATCGTGGACATCCTCGTAGGCTGCCTAAACGGGGACATTGCCGCGAGTGATTCCAGATGCGCTCCTCCTCTTGGAGAATTTCAGCGCACTTGGGCCCCTAACGAAAATTGGCCTTCGGGGCAAGGCCCTGGGCTCACACAAGCTGACCTGAACAATATCCTGGCCGCAGATCCATGGGGGCACTGTACCCCAAATTCGCCTATTGGTTCGAGCGCCTGTCCAACTTTCTCGCCAGGATTTGTTCTTCTACCGCCACAGTTCAGTCTCTCCAGCCTGCAGAATGTTCCCTATACGGAAGGTTCGCCGCAGTCGGACTGGATGGTCAGCACAACCAATTCAACGACTCAAGGTCAGGAAAGCCAAACGAGCTATTCGCAAACCTATGGTGTTGAGGACGCATTTACCGGGACCGATTTCCTCAAAGGCTTTGGGGCAAATGTCAGCACATCGCAGACTTTAACGTGGAAATATGAGGTGAACAACCAAACCACAGTGAGCAACACTTTTGCCGGGCAGGCAAGCATCACCGGACCCGCTTGTAACGGCAACCCGTGCACTCCTCCATATCCGCCTAATCCCGCGCTTTATGGAACGGGCACCGAATTTGATATATTCCTGGATCACTTTTTCGGAACATTCGTTTTCCTCCCTTCTTCTTACCAGTGAGAAGCGATGCGCCGGAAAAATGAGTGTTGTACGTGATAGGGGATCCCTTCCCCTGCGCTCAGGGGAAGGGATTTCAGAACAAACTAAACGCCAACCGGCTGTTTGGACCGGTCACTCACCGGCACCCGGGTGAACCAGTTATGGCGGTCAGCAGCGGTCCCATTCACAATCCCAAAGAACTCCCGCTGCAGGGCAAGCGTAACCGGTCCGGTGACGCCATTGCTGATGTTGATCTTGTCAATGGAACGGATGGGAGTGATTTCAGAAGCGGTGCCGCAGAAGAAGACCTCGTCGGCCAGATAGAGCATTTCCCGGGGAATCATCTGCTCCGCCACCGGCAGGCCAATGTCTTCACCCAGCGTAATAATGCTTTCGCGGGTAATGCCCGGCAGGACCGAGTTGCCAAGGGGCGGCGTTATCAGCTTGCCTTTGCGTACAATGAAAATGTTTGCGCCTGAGGCTTCACTCACAAAGCCATTTACGTCCAGTGCGATGCCCTCAACGTAGCCATTCACAATGGCTTCCATCTTAATGAGTTGAGAGTTCATGTAATTCGCGCCGGCCTTGGACATTGCCGGCATCGTGTTTGGCGCAATGCGCGTCCATGATGAAACACAGGCATCCACGCCTTCGCTGACGTTGCCGTGGCCCAGGTACTTGCCCCACGGATAGTTGGTCATATAGACCTCCGTGGGCGAATTGAAAGGATTCACGCCGGCCTCACCATACCCGCGCATAACGATAGGCCGAAGGTAACAGGGCCAGATCGCGTTGGTCTTCACCAGTTCAACGGCTGCCGCGCAAAGCTGGTCCAGGCTGTAGTCGATTTCAATGCGGTAAATTTTGGCTGAGTCCACCAGCCTCTGCATGTGTTCCCGAAGCCGGAAAATTGCCGGCTCGCCGCCGGGCGCATAGCAACGTATGCCTTCAAATACGGAGGAACCGTAGTTGATAACGTGAGACATCACGTGGATCTGGGCGTCTTTCCATGGAATCATCTTTCCGTTATGCCAGATCTTCTCAGTCTCTTGAATCGCCATTGGGGAGGCTCCTTCAGATGTGAATGTCTCGTTCGCCTGGATCTTGACGGACTGCGCCTTCGGCCTCAAAGGGCTAAGCGGAGTCCCTTACTTATTTTAGATAACAAATTGCAGCGAAGGGCACATTATATCTGACGGAATTTCTCCCGGCCAACATTACATCCGGCTAAATTCCTGCGGTCTGCGTTACAAATGTTTGGCCGGGTGACGATCTACGGTCTCGATTCTCCAGGCGTGGCTGGTTGCTGCGCCTTTTCCTGGCCGGCAGGAGTGGAGTTATTCTGCGCCACAGCTGTTGGCGGCGTGTACAAATACTTTTTGGGGTTCCCCATCATGGTAGGCATGGCGACAAATGGCTTGGAGTAGTCATTGGCCGCGTTCCAGAATAGGAATCCGTCTCCGTGGTGATCTTTGGACGTCCCTACCTGCTTCAAGATGTATTCCGGCGAATAGGTCTTAGTGCGCCAGCGAAAAGCCTGGAGCCATGGCCGAATTACAACGCCGGAGCCGGCAGTGATCTTGTCGAATCGGTCCATTGAAATGCTGATGAAATGCTCCGGAGCATCGCCGGGCTCCTTGTAACCGTCCATCCCGAAGAAATGCGATGGATAGATCATGGGGGAGATGACATCACAGTGTTTTGCCATCTTCACAATGTCCTGACCGGTATGGCTCAGGTCAACCTGACGTTGCCAAGCCATGATGCCAAACACATCGAGCGAAAGCAGCACGCCCCTGGGGTGGAGTTCGCCATAAGCGCGCTCTAAAAAATTGGCAATCACGTCGTCCCGATGCAGCTTGGGATCTTTCTGGAAGGCAAACTGCGCATCCGCCTGGTTGCCCTCGGCGGGGAAGCGGACGTAGTCAAACTGGATTTCATCCACGCCTGACGTGGCCACGTATTTTGCCAGGGCGATGTTGTAATCCTGCACTTCCTTATTCGAGCTGTCAGACCAGACCAGCTTGCCGTTTTCGCGCCAGGGCTGATGCAGGCTGCGTGACTGCACCGCCAGCGTGCTATGGTTCTGGGCGATATTGTCATCCCGGAAGAGCGCCTGCCGCGCGATTACGTGCAGGTCCAGTGAGTGCAGAAACCTGACGTACTTTGGCAGGTTCGTAATCGGAAAATTCTTGATCTTGCGCGCCAGCGGATGTTCAAAGGGAACGTTAATGGTGCCGTCACTGTCCTTGATATCAAAAACCACGGCGTTTCCACCCGCCTGCTTCCAGCGCTGGACCAGCTCGATGCCGTGAGCGCTGCCGGCCGTTCCGCCGGTCAGGTAAATTGCGCGCACCTCGGTTTCTTTGGGGAAAGGACGAGTCTTTTCTACTATCGGCTGCGGCTCGATCCCGGGAATGAATACGGTTTCACCTTTTTTGAATGTCGTCTTGCCATTGTTGGCCTTGGCGATGGCAGCCACGTAGTCAGCCACCGTCATGTATTGCGATTCTGACAGATGGCCGCGAGCCAGGAATTGGGCCGTCGTTAGGGCCTTAGCCGTGTATGTGATTGTTCCCTGCGGTAGTTCCGGGGCTGGAGCTGCTGCACCTGAGGCGCTCGCAGGAGTCGAAGCGGCTGGCGCGGATTGTTCAGCGGCTGCGGCCTGAATTGGAGTGTGCCGCGTCAGGAAAACGATTGCTACAAACAGCCCAAGCACAATCAGGGCTACGGAGGAGATGAAACCAAACTTTTTAGATGACATTTACGGCTTCTTTCCCGGGGTCTTGCAGGCATCTTAGCATGTAACCCGGTACCCAGAGCAAAATGGCTGGAGTGACTGGCCTTTTGTCACCCACCCAGCATCTAAACGTTCGATGCAGAATGGAAGAAGCCTGTTGACCAATCAGTTATTACAACTCTGGTGCGTGAGCTCCCATCTGACAATTTATGCCTCTTTAATATGGGGGCGTCCTCGAGAGGCGGGGAAATTATGAGGACCGGCTTTAATACTGCTCTTGATCCCACGCGGCGCAGCTCAGATGCGCAGGACTTTGAAACCGCTTTGCGGCGGAAAATTGTTGGCCAAGACCCGGCCGTGGAAAAAGTAGTCGAAATTTACCAGATGTTTCTCGCCGGGCTGAACGCTCCTTCGCGTCCGGTGGGCAACCTGCTCTTCCTTGGCCCTACCGGCTCCGGCAAGACGCGCGTAGTGGAAGCCATGGCGGAATCCCTGTTTGGCGATCCCCGAGCCGTTATCAAGATTGATTGCGCCGAGTTTCAGCACAGCCATGAGATTGCCAAGCTCATCGGTTCGCCTCCGGGATATCTTGGCCATCGTGAAACGCATCCGCTGCTGACGCAGGAAGCGCTTAACCAGTGGCACACGGAAAAGCTTAAGCTCACGTTGCTGCTGTTCGACGAGATTGAAAAAGCCAGTGACGCCCTGTGGCAACTCCTGCTGGGCATCCTGGACAAAGCCACGCTCACATTGGGTGACAATCGTCGCGTCGATCTTTCCCAGTGCCTGATCGTTATGACCTCCAACCTGGGGGCGCATGAGATGGATGATCTGATGACCGGCGGCCTTGGCTTTGGCAACACGCAGCGCCAGGGACACATGGACGCCGCGCTTGATGACAAGATTACCCGTACCGCCCAGGACGCGGCCCGGCGCAAGTTCTCTCCGGAGTTCATGAACCGCATCGACAAGATCGTGGTTTTTAAGACCCTCAAGGGGGAGCATCTGGAGCAGATACTGGAAATCGAACTGGGCATGGTGCAACAGCGAATTCTGCAGGCCACCGGCAACAGCCAGTTTGTATTTTCCTGCACGGCGCCCGTGAAGGCGTTTCTGTTACAGGAAGGCACTGACCCTAAATACGGGGCGCGGCATCTGAAACGCGCCATCGAAAAAAATGTAGTCTTCCCCCTGGCTAATTTAGTGGCTACCGGCCAGATCAAGCTGGGCGACTTCATCCGCATTGATCGAAAGGATGATCAATTCACGTTCACGAAAGAAGCGGAAGGGGCGCTGGTGCCAGTGCTGCTGGAGAAATACGGAGGATTGAATGCCGGATCTCCCCTGGCCGCCAAGGCCGGACGCGGCGCCAGCAAATCGCCGCGCGAGTTTGGGGGAATCGTTCCGCTGCTGGATCACAAGTAAGCAAATAGCACTTAGCAAATGGCAAAGCCGGGAATAAACCCGGCTTTTCGTCTAAAGGGCTAATTTGCTAGTCGCTAATTGCTGTCCTCACCCCTTCTTCAATTCAATCAGCACCAGTCGAGCCACTTCTTTCAGGGTTTCAAATACGCCCTTGCCTTGAAATGCCACCGCTTCGAATGTGGGTTCAGATTTTCTAACCAGCTCGCGTTGCAGCTCATCCACTGGCATGGCGCTGGGGAGATCGCGCTTATTCAGCTGCAGGACGTAAGGAATTTTCTTAAAGTCATAGCCTTGTTCTTTCAGGTTTTCGTTGAGATTATCCAGGGCCTCAATGTTGGCGTCCAGGCGCTCTTCCTGAGAATCGGCCACAAAGACCACGCCATCCACGCCGCGCAGGATCAGCTTGCGGCTGGCGTCATAAAACACCTGTCCGGGAACGGTGTACAAGTGGAAACGGGTGCGGAAACCGCGCACCGTACCAAGATCGAGTGGCAGGAAATCAAAGAACAGCGTGCGGTCCGTCTCCGTGGCCAGCGAGATCATCTTGCTCTTCTGTTTGTCCGTCGTTTTATCGAAAATATGCTGCAGGTTCGTTGTCTTACCGCCTAAACCAGCGCCGTAATAGACGATCTTGCAGTTAATCTCACGAGCGGCAAAGTTAATAAAGCTCAAGGCTCTCCTAGCATCCGGCCAAAACAAGGCGCCGGGTGGGTTGCGGCCACAATGGCCCGTGCTGCTGAAAGACTTTTTTATATCATAACGTACAGAGCGGGGACGGATTCTAATTCTACGCGGTTTTGCGAAGTATCAAAGCTCTTACCCCCAGCGCAAATAACCGAAGGTAACAACGCGTCATGGCTTTGGCGCCTGGGGCGGCAGCGGGTAATAACCCGGCTTGGCGATAACGTTCAAATTAGGACGCAGCACGCGCACATCGATACTGCGATAAGTTGTCGACTGGGTGGCCTTGGTGTTGTATCCCAGCGTGTACTGGGTGCGCGCCGTTTCCGCTATTGCCGCATAGGCCGCCTCAATCCCCGAGCGATCAAATTCGGCAAGCATGGCTCCGCCACTGTCAGCCGCATACT
>JBARMK010000162.1:0-24098 GCA_049802395.1 Candidatus Angelobacter sp. | reverse complement strand
TATATTAACGATTGCGATACGTTAGCGATACGCAACGTGGCGGGAGAAGCACAAAATGGCCAGCAATGAAAAAAAAGCGGGAAGCCACAGCAGCAACAGACACAACGGAAACAACGGGCATGGCAGCAATAGCAAGGCTGTGCGACCGCCCCATTTTGGGAGCAAGCTGATTTCCACCATTCCCCATGGCAGAAAAGGAAAACACAACCTGATTGTGTCAATGATTCTGGACGACCTGGAGGCGTTGGATCCGGAAAAGGCAGTCTTGATTCCCCTGGCCGGGCTGGAAGGGGAAAAGATGGAAAATGTCCGGTCCGCGTTGAACCGGGCCACACGGCAACGAAAGATGCTGGTGACGACGGCGACCGACGAGAAATATTTTTACGTATGGCGCACCGAGGCGGAAAAGGCCGAGGCGACTGCGCCATAAGCAGCCGGCATGTGGGATTTATGTGTGAGCTCTCCGCGCGGCTGGTCTCTTCATCGAATTGGACGCGGCTGAGATTCTGGAAAAGTTCATGGTCGGTGGCGGGCCGCATAAACAAAAGTTTCAGGAAACCGTGGGAGCATTGGTAAGCCAGGCGGCCGCGCGTACAAAACCCGGCCACCGTCTGGTTGCTTTTGGTGAGATGGTCGCGCTTTTATGGGCGGAAGGTAAGCGCGACGCAACCGTACGGCTGGAAGAGCTTTGGAATGAACTTGCCGAGCAGCATGCTTTCGATCTTCTGTGCGGATATCCCATCGGGGTTTTTGACCGTATGGAACATCGCCAGCTCTTTTTCAGCATTTGCGGAGAACACACCGAGGTGAATCCGGCGGAAAGCTATCCGGTACACGGAAGTGATATGCAACGCCGCCGCAGCGCGGCACGACTCCAACAGAAAGCTACGGCGCTGGAAGCTGAGATACGAATCGGCCAAGAACGCGTTCAGCTATTGCAGCAAGTCACCAGGGCGGGGACTTGGGAACTCGACATCGTCAACGATACCTTCTTCTTTTCGTCTGCTGCCGCAAAACTGCTTGGATTGCCCTCATCCAGCCGGGTTCGTCTGGGCCAGTTAATGGACTTGATGTATTACTCCGGTGATCGCGAGACGGTATTTGCCAGTCTGCAGGCAGCACAGCGACATCGCAAAGACTTTAAAACCACGTTCCGCGTCAGGCAGGGAGACGACACTCGAATCGTCGCGATGCAGGGAAAGACCTTTTACAATGGCGGGTCACCCCTTATGCTGGGCGTGTTATCTGATGCAACGCCAATGACCGAGATCAACTCTGCTCTTCCAAAAACTCATGCCCATAAAAAGGCCCCTCCTCTTTCAAACTAGACAGAAAGGCGCCCCATTAAAAGCACCCGATTTGGATTTCGGGTGCTTTTGCACTCTTGGTTAGCTTGTTGAACAGAGGACGATAGCGTTTATCCCTGCGGACATTCCCACCTCGTTGTCCGCGATGCGATGAATTGCCTTGTCCCTGATGGCGGAAGTTTTATTCGCGCTTATGACGCCGGGGGCTTCCGCTCTCTCACGAACCGGGAATTCATCGATTTTCTCGAAGCGTTGCAGAAGATCCCCTGGAGTTGGCGCAATAAGACTCAAGGAGGCGAACTAACTCTACCGCTAACGGTGAACGCCAAGTAAGGAGCCGCCCATTCGGCGCGGGGACTCTCCGCGTTTTTTTACCCACCCTTCGCAAAGGCGGCGAAGGATGGGGCACCCACTGTATGGTGAGTTATAAGAAAGAGGGAAACGATGGGCAATATTATTCATATCTGGGAGCCCAACGAGCAATCATTGGAAAATCGTGGAGCATCATCGCGTTCTCTATCTGTTTGATAATTGCGGCCGCACCTGCATTACCTTCGACCAGTTCCTCAATTTTTGCAATTTCATTACATCCAATAAGAGCGATATTAGCCTTGGCCGCTTCGGTGTAATCAGATTCGACGGGATCGCAGGCCGTAAAAACAATTGCAAGGACTTCAGCAGATTGTGCAATTGACTCGCGCAACTTGCTTATCCTCGATTTGAGGGTCGATAATTTTACGCTTGGCTTTTCTAAAGTACATTCTCCAATCAGTGCAATCCTGCGGCCAGAAATCTCGCAATAGCCAGCTAAATCTGGTTTACTGCTGTGTCTTAAGGAACCATGCCAGGTTGCCGCAATACCTCCGAGGTTTAGCAATCTAGCAATCGCTTGTTCAAAGGCTTCACTTCGCTTTTCTTCTTTCTGCCCCTGAATATCATCACGGAGCGCCTGCTTGAGGAGTTTTGAGTCTGGATCAAAATATGAATCCACCATCACACGCCAATTTGCCCCAGTTGCCCAATGTCTGATGGTGATTCGTTCCAGTTCTTCTCCGTTGTAACGAACATGAGCTTCAGCTTGGGGTACTGTCGCAGGCCACGGAATACGAAACGGTGCGATCATCCAATTCGAGCGACTCGCTATGTCAGATTCCACTGAACAAGGGACGGTCACTGATTCGTGAGCGCTGAAAAAAAATAATACGGATAACTTTGAACCAAGAAGATCTGGACACTCCACGATTAACTGGTCTTCTTGAGCCCTAATGTCGAATGGTAAGATTGCTTTAATCTCTATAAGCGCTTCGTTGCCAATGCTGTTCGGGCGGTTTACGCTACCCATGTATTTAAGTAACCCATCCAAGCCGTTGTAGGGTGACGTATGTGCTAGAAGCTGCCGTGAAATCCGCTCACTCGCATCGCGAGAAATTAATTCGTAAAAATTGTCACCAGTCGCCTTTAATTGAATACTTGGACGATATGGCGCTTTGTTGTCGGCCCATTCCCGTTGCGGTCTCCAAAGGCTCCCAAACCGCTCTTTTGGCATACTAGTGCTCTGGCTTGTTAAACCGGCCGCACTCCGGGTCAAAAAAATATGATAGCTTTCGCCTTTAAGCGTTAGCGATAAGCTACCCGCCTCAAATTCCCTTAATAAGCTGTCAAATGCGTGGGTTGGGTGCTTGACGAAAAATGCAAGGAATTCTGCTCCGGCTTCGATGGTCCGCGTGTGAAAAACTCCAGCATCGGCAGAGTTGTTAAGCGTCAAACATGTGTAGATTGACACCCATTTATCTTCGATTCTGATTGCGGCGCAGCTTAAGCATAACTGGTCGAAAGCGTTGCTGAATGGAACAATGCGCTCTTTGAATTGCGTATTGAATCGTTAGGCATAATCGGTAAATTATTGTTATTCTGAGTTGCAAAAATCGGCGATTTATTGCTGCACGCTTTGAACGGGATTGAAGTACTCCTCAATACGCTGCCGTACTTCCGAGTCGCTGACGCTTATCAACCATTTCTTTGCATATGCGACTTCTCCATTAATTATCCGCATCGTGTTTCGGGCTACGATTAACAGTGCGGCGATACGTTGGCACCTACGGGTAGCAGTGCTGCGGCTAACACCAGTTGCCGCACTGATCTGTTTGGCATCAATCCAGTCAATAACTTCGCCGAACATACACCTAACCCTGTGCTGATCTGGGATATCTAGGAGCTCAATCCTAAATTTAAACCGAGTTCTCGTTCGACCGACACTCCGCTCCTCCTGCATTAGTCCGCTTGAGAGCGCAATCAAACGCTCCGATATGTATGTTCTTTTTAGCAAAGTGTTTTCCCGGACACGAAACCGGCCGGTTGCCAATAACTTTCCAAACCGTTCTCCAAATTCGGAAATCCACTGCTGATGGTCAGCATCACATGTGTGGTCCAGCATGCATTGCCTCTTTTGTGGATACTTTCGCATCTCCAAGGCGGCGTCAACTGAAAACAATCGTTAACATAAGATAGGCGCGGTCAATTGGAGTTAACTCTAAGGGGCGCATTGGTTGGCAAGTGCCCCAGGATGCATTGATTTTTCCATCATCACGAGACAATGGGCTCTGTGCCTTCGCGGTTTTTGCGGAGGGCGGAAAATAAACACCTTGTTGGCCGGTCTTTTAGCCGCCCTTCACGTTGTTTGCGCTGGCCTGCGGCGGAGCTCTTTGGAAAGGCACCGGCTGCTAGTTTTTTCCGTTGACTCCGTAGGCGAACAAATGGTAGACTGCGATATTCGGTCCTAGGTTGATGTGTGCCCTAGGGCGATGATCTTTGACAAAATAGCAGCTAGCAAATGGCAAACTAGCGATTAGCTCGATTCGACCCCTGAAAAGCAGAGAAAAAAGCATCGACAGCCTTTTGACAGTCCTTTCGAATTGAGGTTGAGCCTTTGTTTGCAACAAAACGTCTACCCCCGGGTGGGGTATGGCTGAAGGACATCGGCAGAAGGCTGCAAGAATCGGGTGATCCGGTGATCGGGAAATCGGGTGATCGGAAAAACAAAACCTCTCAACTCCGCGCCACTTTACGGTTGACCGCTGAACCTACGCCAATCTGGGATGAAGTGGGATGAACCGGGAGGGGGAGGGGGTTGCTCGGAGCTACTCCGCGCCCAGAGAGCGGCCACTGACGGAAAGGCCTTCACGGGCGATCATTGCCGGCAGCACCTGCCCGCCATAACTGCGGATGGCTGCCGAGACATGGTCGCGATTTTCCGGTTCGGTGAGGAATACCACGCAGCCGCCCCCGCCTGCACCACATACCTTGGCCGCCAGCGCGCCCTGGCGCAGGGCCACGGCCACCAATTTCTCGATCATCGGCGTGCTGATCTTAGGCGCGTTGGTTTTGCGGAGTTTCCACTCTTCCCGCAGCAGTTTGGCCACCTGCTTCCAGTCCGCCATGGAGAGGGCCTGATGCATGGCGCGGGCGATCTCTCCGATGCGCTGAAAATTGTGGAAGATTCTCTTGTCGCCGTTGATGTGGGATTTGAACACTTCCCAGTTATTGATTCCCGACTTGCGCGGCGCTCCGGTATAGACCAGCACGAAGCGGCGGTCCAACTCCTCCGGCACAACACGCACAGCAGCGTGGTGAATGCCGTCAGGATCGAGATGGATGGCGCTCACTCCACCGTAAAGCGCGGGATAGTAATCCTGGCATCCGGTGGGCACCCTGATGAGCTGCGCTTCCACGTTCTGCGCGATCACGCGTATTTGCTCACGGTCGAGCTTTTTGCCTGTAAAGCGCGCCAGAGCCGCTGTGGTGGCGATCATCAGCGCGGACGAGCCGGAAATTCCAGCGCCCGCAGGAGACTCCGAGTTGGTCTCAATTTCAAATCCGCCATCAGGAGCAAAGAACCGCGCCAGGTGGGCGGCCAGCGGATGCTTGAATTTGTGCGCGGAACAAAGGTGCTGAAAGCTGGAGAATTCTTCTTCAACTTTCGTGTCAATCGACTTGAATCTGATCTTATGGTCGGTGAGCCGGCTGATACGGCAGTGGGTAAGAATGTTTACGGCAAAGTTGACGGTGACAGCGCCAGGATGAAAGAGATAGAGCGGCCATAAGTCCATGGTGCCGCCGGCCAGATCCACCCGGCAGGGCGCATGCGCAACGATCGTTCCGGGAGGAGGCAAATTTTATTCCGTAAAGAAACGGGCCATCTGGCGAAATTTATTATAGCGGCCGTCAAGGAGCGTTGGCACCGGCTGGCGCTTTAACTCGTTAAAATGTTTTGACAAGACTTCATCCACCATGGCGGCAGCGGCATCGTGGTCCAAGTGCGCTCCGCCGTCCGGCTCGGGAATGATCTCGTCGATAATGTTCAGCTCCTTGAGGTCTGGCGCGGTAATGCGCAGCGCCTGCGCCGCAATCTCCTTTTTCGCGGCGTCGCGCCACATGATGGAGGCGCAGCCTTCCGGAGAAATCACCGAATACACCGAGTTTTCCATCATAAAGACGCGATCCGCAACCGCGATGGCCAACGCGCCTCCGCTGCCGCCTTCGCCCGTGATAGTGCAGATGATGGGGACCTCTATGCGGGCCATTTCACGCAGGTTGCGCGCGATGGCTTCGGCCTGGCCGCGTTCTTCCGCGCCCAGCCCAGGGAATGCGCCGGGCGTATCGACAAAGGTAAAGATGGGACGGCCGAATTTTTCCGCCATCTTCATGCAACGCAGCGCCTTGCGATAGCCTTCAGGATTTGCCTGGCCGAAGTTGCGATAGACGCGCTGCTTGGTATCGCGGCCTTTCTGGTGGCCGATGACCATCACGTTTTCGCCGTGATAACGGGCCATACCGCACATGATTGCCGGATCGTCGCCAAAACCGCGGTCGCCGTGGACCTCACTCCAGTCGGTGAAAAGCCGTTCTACGTAGTCCAGGGTGAATGGGCGCTGGGAATGACGAGCCAGTTCGGTCTTCTGCCAGGCATTGATGTGCAAACGGATCTGCTCGCGCAGAAAATTGATCTGGTGCTGAAGATGCTTGAGTTGCAGGCGTGCTTCATGATCCGCGCTGGCGCGCGTCTCCAACAGAGCCACTTGCTCTTCGATGACCTCTAACTGACGTTGCGCCTTTACTGCTGGGTCCAAAATAGCTCCTGGCTTCTAGCTGCTTTACTCTCTTGTCATCTTAGCGAGTCTGCGGGAGCCAGCGACTGAGGACGAGTCGAAGGATACCGAGAATCTCTCCTTGACCATGGTGCCTAAGAGAGTTCTCGCTAGATTTTTGTGCCGCCCTTCTGGGCTGTAATCGATACTTCTCTTACTCGGCGCTTCCGCGCCAGACTACCCTTATATCGCGCCTACTGCGCTTGGTTGGATCCGCCGGACACGATGAGCAGCCAGCCGCTAAGCCACAAGCTAGTAGCTAGAGGCCTTGCAGCTTAATCAATGATTCTGACCGCGCCGCGCCCGCACAATTCCTCAACGCGGGCAATAAAACTGCGGTCTGGACAGATATTATATCCGTCCGCTTCCATCACCACCATGAAGTCGCCCGCACGTTCCACGTCAAACAACACCTTGGCCTCGCCTTTTCTCTCATGGCAGATGGCGTAAAGCGCGTCCACCGTTGCTTCATTAGCCGTTTCAAGAGGGACGCGGATGCGGATGGAAAGCGGCAGTTTGGGCTTAGCTTCCTCCAGAGGCGTGAGCTGGCTGATGGCAATCTTTGGGTTGGAACCCTCTTCCACGCGAACGCTGGCGCGCACCAGCATTGGAATTTCCTGCTTCAGAATGGCCTGCAGCCGCTTGTAGGCTTCAGGAAAGACGATTGCCTCAATCGTGCCCGTCATGTCTTCCATGACTGCCTGGGCGTAGAGATCGCCTTTGCGCGACTTCAGGACACGAACGTTCGAGATCATCCCAGCCGTGTTGATCTCGTCTCGGCCGGTGCCGCTGGTCATTGCCGCGATGGCCTCGACCGAGAGCGCGCGGAAATCTTCCAGCTTGTCTTTGTATTTCTCCAACGGATGTCCGGTAATAAAAAAGCCCAGCACTTCCTTTTCACTGGTCAGGCGCTGGTGTTCATCCCATTCCGGAACGCTGGGTAGTTTCTCTCCAGCGCCGTTCGATTGCTCTTCCTGGAACACGCCGAACAGCCCGTGCTGGCCTAGTTCCGCGTCGCGCTGGGTCTTCTGCGCGCGCTCCATGGCCTTATCCAACACAGCCATGAGCTGTGCGCGATACCCAAAATCATCCATGGCGCCGGCCTTGATCAGCGATTCCAGAACGCGCTTGTTGAGCAGTCGCAGGTCGACCTTTTCGCAAAATTCGAAGATTGAACTGAAGCGGCCAAGCTCCTTGCGGGCCGATGTGATCGACTCAATGGCGTTCCGCCCTACGTTTTTTACCGCCGCCAGGCCAAAGCGGATGGCCTCACCGTGCGGCGTGAAGTTGGAATCACTGACGTTGATGTTTGGCGCTTCCACAGGGATTTTTATCTCGCGGCATTCGTTGATGTACTTGACCACATTGTCGGTGTTGCCCATCTGCGAGGTCAGCAGCGCCGCCATGAATTCCACGGGATAATGCGTTTTGAGATAGGCCGTCTGATAGGCCAGCAGCGCGTAGGCCGCCGAGTGCGACTTATTGAAGCCGTAGCCGGCGAATTGCTCCATCAGATCAAAGATCTTGACGATTTTCTTTTCTGGGAAGCCGCGCTCCACTGCGCCTTTTACGAAACGATCGCGCTGGGCTTCCATTTCGCTGGCGATTTTTTTACCCATCGCGCGCCGCAGTAAGTCGGCTTCACCCAGCGAGTAGCCAGCCAACACGTTGGCGATCTGCATGACCTGTTCCTGGTAGACGATCACGCCTAGCGTCTCTTTGAGCAGCTCTTCCAATTGCGGCAGTTCGTACTCAACCTTCTTGCGGCCCCACTTGCGGTCAATAAAATCGTCGATCATGCCACCCTGTATCGGCCCGGGACGGTACAGGGCATTCAACGCAGTGAGATCTTCAATGGAATTTGGCTTATACCGGCGCAGCACGTCTGTCATCCCGCCGGATTCAAACTGGAAGATGCCTGAGGTAAGCCCGGTGTGGAAGACACTTTCGTAAGTCTTGGAATCGTCCAGCGGAATCTTCTCCAGATCGATGGGCGTGCCCCGCTGCGCGATCAGCTTGAGGGCATCATCAAGAATGGTGAGAGTGGTGAGCCCCAGGAAATCCATCTTGAGCAGGCCCATTTTCTCCACCGCCTTCATGTCATAGGCGGTCACAATTTCGTCGTTCTTGGTCTTGTGCAGCGGCAGCAGTTCGGTGAGCGGCTTAGGTGAGATCACCACGCCGGCAGCGTGCACGCCGGAGTTACGGACCAGGCCCTCCAGCTTTAGCGCCGTATCGATCAGCTCGCGCACCTGAATCTCGTTTTCATACGCCTGCTGCAGCGGCGGAGAGTCATCGAGCGCCTGGTTCAGAGTGATGTTCAGCGTTGTCGGCACCATTTTGGCAATGCGGTCGACGTCGGCGTAAGGAATATCCATGGCGCGGCCCACGTCTTTGATGGCAGCTTTGGCGGCCATGGTGCCGAAGGTGATGATCTGGGCTACGTTTTCGCGTCCATATTTTTGGGTGACGTAGTTGATCACCTCGCCGCGCCGGTTCATGCAGAAATCAATGTCGATATCAGGCAGCGAAACGCGCTCGGGATTCAGGAAGCGCTCGAACAGCAGCTCGTGCTGCAAAGGGTCGATATCGGTGATGCCCATGGCGTAAGCGACGAGCGCGCCCGCGGCTGAGCCGCGGCCGGGCCCGACGGGAATCGAGTTTTCGCGCGCGTAACGGATAAAGTCCCAGACGATCAGGAAGTATCCGGAGAACTTCATCTGCTGTATGATCGCGATTTCACGCGCCAGGCGTTGATCGTACTCACTGCGCGATTTCTTGAGCCGGCCCATAGACTCCAATTGGCCCAGGCTCTCCCAGCGTCGCGCAAAACCCTGCCGCGCAACATGTTCAAAATAACTGTCCAGTGTGTAGCCAGCGGGGACGGTGAATTCCGGAAATGGATTTTTGACCTTGTTCAGCGTGAAGTTGCAGCGCTCAGCGATGGCCAGCGTGCGCGTGAGAACGTCTTCGCGTCCGGAAAAGAGTCGCGCCATCTCTTCCGCGCTCTTCACGAAGAACTGATTGCCGTGAAATTTCAGCCGGTTGGTGTCGTTTACGGACTTGCCCGTCTGCACGCAAACCAGAACGTCCTGAGCATGCGCGTCATCTTCGCAGAGATAGTGGCTGTCATTGGTGGCCACCATGGGGATGCCCAGCTCTTTTTCCAGGCGGAAGAGGTCAGCATGGATGCGGTGCTCTTCCGGCAGACCCTGGTCCTGGATTTCCATGAAGAAGTTGTCTTTGCCAAAAATCTCGCGATAGAAGCTCGCGGCCCCGCGAGCGGCGTCGAATTTCCCTTCAAGCAGGTTTTCGCAGACCTCGCCGGCTAGGCAGCCGCTCAGCCCGATCAATCCTTTGGAGTGTTCCGCCAGAAATTTCTTGCTGATGCGAGGCTTGTAGTAAAAGCCGCGCATGCTGGCTTCCGAGGTGATCTTAATCAGGTTGCGATAGCCTTCTTCATTTTCCGCCAGCACCAGCAGGTGGTTATAGGTGTCGCCATCGGGCGGCGTCCGCTCGATGTTGTGATCGTCTTTCTTGCAGACGTACAGCTCGCAGCCGACGATTGGCTTGATGCCCTTTTTCTGCGCCTCGTCCACAAACTCCACCGTGCCGTAGATGTTTCCGTGGTCGGTCATGGCCACGGCTTTCTGGCCGATGTCAGCGACTCGTTTGATCAGGCCGTCAACGCCGCAGGCGCCATCCAGCAGGGAGTAGTCGGTATGAAGATGGAGATGGACAAATTCAGGCATGGCGGCTCTGCTTTCATTATAACGAGCCGAAGTAGCAGAGTGCCCTGTGTAAGTCTGTGGATTTCAAGGTGGTTATTGCCGGGCGATCGGCCGGCCCGCAAATAAAACCAGCCGTACGCAAGATTCGCAGCACCGCGGTTCTGTGACCTAAGGTCCTTTATTTATCGATTGCCTGTGGTGGGCGTGGAAAATCCAGCTAACGCTCCGGCGACATTTGCTATCGCCGTGGGCGGCCTCGCTAGAATTTCCTGCCGCTCCGCTTAATGCCTGGCAGACGAGGCCGAAGAGAGGCTAGGTTCTTTCACAAGCGCAGAAGGTTCGGCTATTCTGGCCGCAGAAGCGACCGCTCGCAGAGTGTGATGCAGCACGCTCAGCAGGGCCGTTGGGTTTTCCAGCACGGCGTTCTTTTCCACGAAAGCCGCCGCTCCATCTTCCAACAGCCTGCCCTCGTTCTTTTGCGAAAGCCCGGTCAGGACTACCACGGGGATTCTCCTGGTTTGGGCGTCAACCTTCAGTTGCCGCAGGACCTGGGGACCGCTGAGTTTGGGCAACATCATGTCCAGCAGTACCACGTCCGGTTCTTCGTGGCGGGCGAGTTCCAGTGCTTCTTCGCCATCTTTCGCAGTCACCACGGAGTATCCTGCCCTGATTAGAGAACGCTCATGAACCATCCGCGTTAATTTATTGTCTTCCACCAACAATACTTTCAACACAGCACACCTCGTATGGGTCCCGTGGAGTCACTTACACATGTACTATCGGCACCTGTAGGTAGGAGCTTAAGCCTTCTGCGGAAGCAGTTGCAGGATGGAACGCATGGCCGCAATCACCTCATTTGGCGTCTCCAGGGTGCTACTATGGCCGGCGCCAGGAATGGAGACCACTCGGGCGCCACTGATGCCGGCGGCCATACTCGCAGAGTTGCGGGGAGGCTGGGCGGTATCGTCTTCGCCAGTGATAATGAGGGTGGGGCAGTGGATGGCTGCCAGTTCGTCTGCCCGGAACTCCTGCCGGTTCATTACTGCCTGCAGTGATCGAACGATATTTCGTGGCCGCGATCTCAGTTTGGCCGTCCACTCTTCCAGCATAAGCCGCCGTGACGCGTTGCTACGCGTAGTGCGGCCAAAGAGCTCTTTGACGGCAATGGGGGTAAATGGCGCTGGACTGAACATCTTCACCATCTGAGCTAAAAAACCGTACTTGATACGGTTCAAAAGCTTCTCTTTGGTTGCTGTCGTATTCATCAGCGTAAGCGTCCGGATGAGCTCAGGATGGTGCGCGGCCAGGCGCATGCCGACAAAGCCTCCCATGGAGAGGCCGGCAAAATGGCAAGGTGCGGCGTTGAGGCCGCGAATCACGGCTGCAGCATCATCTGCCAGGGTATCCATGTCATAGCCATTCCCCGGGTCTTGGGACTGCCCCTGTGCGCGATGGTCATAGGCGATCACGCGATATTCTTTTTCGAAGGCCGCCCGTTGCGGCTCAAACATCGCATGGTCCATTAAAAGACCGTGGGAGAAAACAATGGTCTCGGGCCCGCTACCGGATTCTTTGTAGAAGAGCTCTACGCCGTTGGCGTGGATGGTGGGCATGGCGCGCTCACTTTACCACGTAAACCTGCTTTTACCGCGGAGTCGGAGACGCGGAGACGAAGCAAAAAATATTTGCTACCGATCTACGCTGATGAACGCAGATAAATAAGAAATTGATTACACCTTTGGTGTGGTGCGCTTCACAATGCGAGAGGTGGTTGGTCATTAGTTCGGCGTAGTTTTCAGGTAAGCGGCACAGTCACATAGTCAATGTCACCTCATTTTTCCTAATCTGCGTCTATCTGCGGCAAATTTTGTCTCGCTCCGCGTCTCCGCGCCTCCGCGGTGAATTAAAATTGTGGAATTCATGGACAACAAATCCATCGCCAACATCTTTTATGAGACAGCCGATCTGATGAAGGTCGCATCGGCTGATCCGTTCCGTATTCGTTCTTATGAGCGCGCGGCGGAAGCCCTGGAAGGCTGGCCGCAGCAGGTTGTGGAGATTTACCAGGACGAAAAGGCCTTGCTGGCAATTCCCGGCATTGGCAAGGGGATGGCGGCGAACATCCGCGAGCTGATCGTCTCGGGCAAGCTTCCGCTGCATGAAGAGATGCTGCAAAAATTCCGGCCGTCGATGCTCCAACTGCTCAAGATTTCCGGTCTTGGTCCCAAAACCATAGCGCTTATCTGGGACGCGTTCCAGGTTTGCGATGTTGACGGCGTGGCCAAGCTGGCCAGTGAAGGCAAGCTGCGCACATTGCCGCGGTTGAGCGAAAAGTCTGAACAAAAAATCCTCAAGGCTATCGAGAGTTATCGCCAGCTTACGGGGAGATTTTTGATCGACATCGCGGACACGATCGCCCAGAAGATGACGGAACTCCTGGCCGGTGTTCCCGGAGTGGAAAAGGTGACGCCCGCGGGGTCGCTGCGCCGCGGCCGCGAAACCGTGGGCGATCTCGACCTGCTGGTTACGGGGAAGTGCTGCGAAAGCGAGACACAGCGCAACAATGTGATTGAGCGCATCCTGAGCTTCCCCGGAATACTGGAGGTGCTGGCCAAGGGCGAGAACAAAGTCAGCTTCAAGCTGCGCAGCGGCATGCAGGTGGACGTGCGCCTGCTTCCGCCCGATTCATTCGGTGCTGCGCTGCAATACTTCACTGGCTCCAAGAACCACAACGTCCAGTTGCGTCAGCGCGCGCTCAAGCAAGGTTACACACTAAATGAGTACGGACTGGTTCGCATGGAAGACAATCAGCGAGTGGCCGGCAAGACGGAAGAGGAGATTTACAAAAAACTGGGACTCACGTTCATCCCGCCGGAGCTACGGGAAGACTGCGGCGAGATACAAGCCGCCGCGGCAGACAAACTTCCTGACTTGATCACACAGGCCGATCTTCAGGGTGACGTGCACATGCACACCGTGGAGACCGACGGCAAATGTACGATCGAAGAGATGGCAGAGGCAGCGCTGTCCCGCGGCTACAAATATATGGCCATCACCGATCATTCCAAGAACCTGGCTTTCGCCAATGGCCTGGACGACAAGCGCGCGGAAGAACATATAAAGAAGATCCGCACGGTCGCAAAGAAGATGCCGGGAATTACCATCTTTGCCGGTATTGAAGTGGACATCCTGGCGGATGGTGAGCTGGATCTCTCCGATTCCGTGCTGGAGCAGATGGACCTGGTGATTGCCAGCGTGCATTCTCACTTCAACCAGGAACCCGCGCAGATGACCGACCGGCTGCTCCGCGTGATTGAAAACCCCAACACATCACTGATGGGCCATCCGACTGGGCGAATGTTGCTGCGCCGCGAAGGCTTCAGCTTTGACTATGACAAAGTCTTTACTGCCGCTGCCAAAGCGGGCGTGGCGATGGAGCACAACGCCTATCCTGACCGGCTTGACCTGCGCGACCAGCACCTGCGCATGGCCAAGGCGAAGGGCGTGAAGTTCATCATTAATACTGACGCGCACCACACATCGCACATGGAAAAAATCCGTTACGGCGTGCTGCAGCTGCGCCGCGCATGGATCACAAAGGCTGACGTGCTCAATACGCTGCCGGTGGCGGAGTTCGCGAAAGCGGTTCGCCGCGGGCGGCAAGTGCTCGCGAAGGTGTCATAGTGCTCTTCCGGCATTTATCGGCCATCGGATCGCATGCTACTTTTTAGTGGCGCTACGCGCCAGCAAACGGCAGTGTGAAATAGGCAAATCGGCCGCTTGTAACGGCACGACTACGCAGGCCTTCGCTCTCCCGCTCCGCGGGATCGCTTCGGCCTAAGCGTTAAAGTCGTGCCCTGACACTTGTATATTTGGGACGCTGATGGGAAATTGTGCTCTAAGTAAGCACGCAAAACGAGGCAATCTACACGGTATGTGATTTCAGCATCTCAGAAGAGTATTCTTGTTGCGGAGCAATCCCAATGCCTGACAATGCCACCCCCAATGCGACACCAAGTAAACCGGCGAATGCCGCTGTTCCCACACCAGCCAGCCAGCCGAACGCGGGACATACTCCCATTACTGAAGAGATGGACAGCGCCAAATGGACGCTGCCGCCTATTTTGCCTTTGTTGGCCGGGCTAGCTCTGGTGGCAGTGGTGGTAGCCATAGTTTTGACGACTACCCGCGCCAATCCCAGCGCATCTCTTGCGATCACCAAAGTGGTGTCAGCCGACCAGCAGGGCAGCACCATGGTGGCCATACAGATAAAGATTAATAACCAGATTGAAACGCCTTTGTGGATCAAAAATATCAATGCGGAAGTAGAGACTGACCGGGGGAAATACCACGACAGGGCCGCACCTGCTGTAGATGCTCCGCGATATATGGAGGCATTCCCGGTGCTCGAAGAGGCCAAAGCGGACTGGCTGCACGAAGAACTAAAGATACCGTCGAAGACATCCTTGACCGGCGTGGCAATTTTCTCTTACCCGGTAACCAAGGCGACGTTCGATGCGCGGAAGTCACTCACTCTGCGGATCGAGATGTATGACCATCCCACACTCACGGTGGTGGAGACGCCAACCTCCAAGAGCTTATAAGCTGTCGCTACGCTCCAAACCGCTCATGATCCAGATTGCGTATTGAGGTTGCGTATTGAGGCCGTATCTGCCTGAAGCAGGCCGCTCGGCGCCACACCGGCCTCGCGGCATGGTCCTTTTTTATCAGGCACTATTTATGTGCGAACCTGCCCGGCTGCTGGACAGTTTTTCCGGCTGCGCATTAGTTTGACGTTAAAGTTTCCCTTGACATTTGAACAGGCTGATAGACAATGGCGCGTTTGGGTAGTCGCCCACAAGCGTTCGTTTCCGGCAGGGTATCTCGAACGAACGTTCGTGAGAGTCAAATTTTCCCTGGAGGAAACATGAAACGGCTTTGCGCTCTTCTGATTGTTGGCTGCGTCCTTCTCCTCTCCCATCAAACCACGCTGGCGCAGGTCAGCGCCGGGGAAGCCCAACTGAATGGCTCGGTCCACGATCCGACGGGCAGCGTGATCGTAAAAGCCGCAGTAACGCTGCGCAACGTGGATACCAATCAAGTGTACAAAGCGTCCTCCAACGGCGTGGGATATTACATTCTCACTAACATCCCACCCGGCAATTACGAACTCACGGCTGAATCACAGGGGTTTGCGAAGTACTCGCAGACTGGAATTGTTCTGCGGGTCGCCCAGGTAGCGACCATTGATGTGAGCATGAAAGTAGCGGGCACCACGCAGGAGGTGGTGGTCAATACTGAGGCGCCGACTATCGAGCCAACCCGCACCGAGGTAAGCCAGGTGGTGGAGACGCAGCAGATCCAGGCGCTGCCGATCTCCGGACGCCTGTTCACCGATTTCGCACTGTTGAGCCCCGGCGTTACCACCGGACGCATCAGCCTGCAGTCCACGTTTACCGATCCCTCCGTCACACGCATTTCGTTTGGCGGACAGCGAGATCTGAATAACAGCGTTACGGTGGACGGAGCGGACAACATCAATACCGCCACCGGATCACAGCGGGCCACGCCGTCACAGGAAGCGGTGAGCGAATTTCGCGTGGTGAACAACAGTTTCGCCGCGGAGTACGGCCGCGCGCTGGGCGGAATTGTAAACATCGTTACTAAGTCTGGAACGAATGACGTGCATGGCTCGGTGTATGAATATTTCATGAACAACAAACTGGATGCCACGTCGCCGCTTACGCAGCCCGGATTCGATACCTTCCGGCAAAACCAGTTTGGCGCCACGCTGGGCGGCCCGCTCAAGAAAGACAAGACGTTTTACTTCATCAATTACGAAGGCCAGCGGAAGGGGCAGTCCCCGCAGTATCCGGGACTGCTGATCGGCAATATTGGCGCGATTAATGCGCTCAAGACCAGCCTGGGCATTGCGCCGGAAAACCTGAACGTGCTCAAGACAGCGGATGTGAACAACGGCTTTCTCAAAGTCGACCACCAGTTGACGGAGCATAATCGCCTGACGGCACGCTATTCCATCCAGGACGCCACCAATTTGAACATGCTGGTGGGAGAAACTCTGGATGGCGGCGGCGTGGGCGCGCCCAGCAGCGGACGCAACGGATCACTGCGCGATCAAGACCTGGTGGGAACACTGACCACGCAGATCGGCGAGAGCAAAGTGAACTCCGCACTGGTGCAATGGGCGCGGCGGAACTATGGCTTCGCAGGCGTAACCGGGCAGCCCAATCTGGATGTGCCCAACCTGTTGCTGTTCGGCCACAATTTTGGCGCGTTTGACCGCTACAACGAAACACGCATTCAAGGATCGGATACTTTCTCCATAGTTCATGGAAAGCATTATGCGAAATTTGGCTTCGACACAAACTATGTGCGCAACTTTGTGATCTGGCCTGGCTTCACTCCGGCGCGCATCATCTTCCCCAGCCTGGGCGATCTGCTGGCTTCAAGCAAAGCGAATTGGGGATCAGCACCGTGCCCTGCACCGCTGGTTGGCCTGGTGGCGCCATGTCTGGCCGCTTTCTTCTGGGGGGCGCCGATTGGCCCTGGCCCGTTCAACCCGAATGCCGCCTCACCTTCAGTTCCCACGACGTGGGCCAATGCCTTCCTGGCTTCACAGGCGCCAAACTTCTTTGTGAACGTCAATCATAGTTATTTTGGATTCTTTGCCCAGGACCAGTACCGCCTGACGCCGAAACTTACCGTGAACTACGGTTTGCGGTATGACGTTGAGGCCGGGCTTGGATTCTTCGTAAACGGCGATCACAATAACTTCCAGCCACGCGTTGGCGTGGCTTATGCTCCGGATTCCAAAACGGTGATTCGCGCGGGCTACGGCATTTTCACTGATAAGTACAGCCTCACTTTCTTTTTTGTGCCTGCGCCGCAGCGTCCACCGGTAATTGCGGGACTGCCGACAGTGCAAAACCAGACGACAGGCACCTATCTGCTGAACAGTATCTTCCTGCCAACACCTTGCGTGATTCCCGGATGCCCCACGCCGCCTCCAGGGTCTCCGCTTCCGCCGGGCACGGTGCCACCACCACTGCTGACCTCAGCCTTTGAGAACCTGATCAACAATGGGTCTTTTCCTAACAACTCGCTATTCGCACAGGGCGGAACTGCGGTTGATCGCAATCTGCGTAATCCCTATACGGAGCAGACGAACCTGGAAATTGATCGCACGATCGGCGGAGGACTTACCGTGAGCGCGGGATACATGTTTGTGGCCGGTCACAAACTTGTCCGTCCAATCGACCTCAATGTCGGGCCGCCCGTTGGCGTGCAGCCTGGGACAGGCAAAGATATTTACGCTTTTGCCATCAACGATCCCAACATCCCCGCACCTCCCGGCGGCTCGCACGGAACCAACGGCATTTTCTACTTCACCGATTCCACCGGCAACTCGGTTTATCACGGATTGACGCTTCAGGTGATTGAGAAGGCGGGCAAATATTTTTCGCTGAACGCGAATTACACGCTCTCACACACGCTGGACGACGGTACGTTTGTGACCTTCGTTAGCACGCCGCAATCGAATGCGCAGCGCAACCTGGAGCGCGCCAACTCAAACCAGGATGCGCGCCACCGCTTTGTGGCCAACTTCGTTGCAGAAGCGCCGCAGCGTACCTTCCTGCGGAATTTCCAGCTCAGCAGCATTGTCACGCTGCAATCGGCGCGGCCGTTTACTTTGTTCGTAGGCTTTGATGCGAACAATGACGGCAATCCAGTCACGGACCGCGTGGGCAATTCGCCGCGCAACAGCTACCGTGGCGATAACCTGCAGACCGTGGACCTGAGGCTTTCCCGTGCGGTCCATCTCGGGGAACGGAAGCTGTTGAATCTTTCCATCGACGCTTTCAATCTGCTGAACCACACGAATATCGACGAGGTATTTTCCGTTTATGGCGCTCCGGACTTTGTGCCCGGACTGCCCGTGCCCACGCATTTCGGTGACGGCGCCTTCGGGCCGAGCGGTGCGGTAGGAACCCCACGGACGGCATTCAACTCGCGGCAATTGCAACTGGCGGCGAAGTTTAGTTTCTAGATTTGATCGAATCGCTGAGACGGTGCTATGCGCCGTCTCTTTTTTGGGCGAAGTTGGTTGTAAAAGGTTTACTGGGCCGGATCGATCGCAGACGGATTGTTTTGCGCAATGGTTTCGATCCTTACCGGAGTGCGCCTTACTGGCGCATCTACCGCGTACGGTTCATTGTGGGTGCGAAAAGGAAGATGGAATCGATGGGCGATTTCCGGCCAGTATTCGCGGACCACATCCCAAACCATATCGTTTCCGACGCTCCACCCGACGCGGCTTGCGGTGGGACCAAATCCCCGCGGGTTTCCGGGATGATAGAGATTGTTGAGCGCTTTGGAACTGACGGTGCCAAACCATTCGGAGTAGTTCGGCATACGATTGCCGGAATCCCCGCGCGCGACAAAGCTGTGCGCCAGGGCGTGCGCCAAACGCACCTTTGCGGATCCCTGTCCCAGCCGGTAATAACGTGGGTCTTGGTGGAAGACTGTCGGGTAGAGAAATATGTTAAAGAAATCGCCACTGATATTGTCTAGCACGGCGGCGCCATAGCGTTTGCCAAAGCCTGCAGCGCCCATCTGATAGTTGGGATAATCATCGCGGTCCCACTGCGCGGTGGCAGCGTCCCAGGCGGCGCCCAGGTAGTTGATGGGATCGGAGGTGCTCTCCACAAACATGTGGAATTTGTCTGCAGCGCTCAGAGAACAAGGCCGGATTCCGTGCCGCCGCGGAATGTGGACCGTGGTGCTCTCGATCCGCTGCGAGAAGCGTGAAACCAGCTGGTTGAGCGGACCGTTGTAGTCGTCGATGTCGAATACTTCTACCGGCTTGGCGCAGGGCAGTGTAACCGGCGTCGCCGGACTGACCAAACCAGGCGGACTCATCAGGGAAGATGGCGGCAGCGAGACTTCAGGCGTCATACTACCCAGCCGGGGCAGAGACTGAGCGCCGGCAAACACGCTTGCCATCAGAATGCTCCACAGTGCGGCTTGTCTTTGCAACTTATTCATATTGCTCAATTCTGTGGCGTCGGCTAGGGCAAAGAACACATACTTTATCGAAGCCGAACTGTTCTGGTGAGATTACCTAGGTCGATATCGAAGGTTACTTTTGTCCATGACCAACCGTCTCAGGGATGGCTGAATTCTAAGATAAAGCAATCATGGGTCTTGCTTCCCCTGCCGCCATGGTCGTCTCTCCAAACGAAGACCCTATCAGCTTCTCTGTAACCCTGAGGCACTGCTCGAGTTTCGCGCGGAGCACCATTTATAATTGGCAACCATGCGTACGAATTGGACGCGGCGAGAGGTCGCCGCTCTCTATCGTCAACCGCTGTTAGATCTTCTTCTGCAAGCGCAAAAGTTGCATCGCGAATACCATCCAGCCAATGAAGTGCAACTCTGCCGATTACTCTCTATCAAGACCGGAGGATGCCCAGAAGATTGTTCTTACTGTCCCCAGAGCGCGCGCTATTCCACCGGCGTGGAGCGGCAGGCGCTGATGAGTTGTGAGGAGATTCTGCCTGCGGCCGCGCGCGCCAAGGCCGATGGCGCAACCCGCTTCTGCATGGGCGCCGCATGGCGTCAGGCTCCACAGGGCCGCGAGTTTGATTCGGTGCTGGAGTCAGTCCGGGCTGTGGCCGCGCTCGGCATGGAGGTATGCTGCACGCTGGGCATGCTGACTGAAGTCCAGGCTGCCCAGCTCAAAGAAGCCGGCGTTACCGCTTACAATCACAATCTGGATTCTGGACCAGAGTTTTACGGCAAGATCATCAGCACGCGCATCTACCAGGACCGTCTTGACACGATAGCGGCAGTACGCAAAGCTGGGATCACCGTTTGCTGCGGTGGCATTCTGGGCATGGGTGAGTCAGAAGAAGATCGCATTGGACTGCTGCACCAATTGGCCAGCCTGGACCCACATCCGGAGAGTGTGCCGATCAATATGCTGGTTCGCGCTGAAGGCACGCCGCTGGCAGACGAGCCTGACCTGGATCCGTTGATTATGGTTCGCACCATCGCCTGCGCTCGGATTCTGATGCCGGGCTCGATGGTGCGCCTGGCGGCGGGGCGCAAGCAGATGTCGCGAGAAGCCATTCTGCTGTGCTTCCTGGCTGGCGCGAACTCCATCTTTACCGGAGAAAAACTGCTGACTACGGCAAATCCTGGACCCGCTGAAGATGCGGAATTGCTGGACGATCTCGGGTTGAAGCCAATGCAGCTTTCAGACGCAGTATAATTGCCACCGCAAAGTGAGACTAACATGAAAGCCAGTGTTTGCTCAGGCCTGTTGTTCATGCTCCTGCTCAGCGTAATTCCCGCAGCCGCCAAAGAAGCCCGCACCACCATTATTTATGACGACGTTGCCACCGATCTGACGTCTGCTCGCGAAGAAGCAGGCCAGCTTTGGACCACCACCGCCGACCTCAAGCGCGCTACGCGCTTTGAAGTAAAGCCGCAGGGTGTGTGTCGCGACGAGCTGTGCTTTCCGCTGCCCAAGGCCAGGCAACAAGAGTTTCTCCGCAAGGATTCAGGCAATACTTTTTTCAACCTCACCGGATTTGCCGGGCTGGTGCGCCAACCTGTCGCGCATGACGCCGCGCTTTCCATCTGGTACTTTGGCCTGCGCGCCGACCAGCGCCAAGTGTTGCGCTCGTTACAGGCGCCTGATTTCACCCTGCCGGATATCAATGGCAAGGCGCATTCGCTGAGTGATTTTCGCGGGAAGAAAGTCTTGCTCGTCACATGGGCCTCATGGTGAGGTTGCCGCTTTGACCTGCCCGGGTGGCAGGCGCTGTACCAGCAGCTGAAAGATAAGAACTTTGAGATCGTCTCCGTGGCTCAGGACACCGGCGGCGTAAAAGACGCTGGCCCGTGGATTGATCCGCTCAAATACGTTGATGCCAAACCCGATCTGCCCGCGGCAACCATTGAGACGGCAAAGAAAATCGGCCCGCTGAGCTACAGCGTACTGATCGACGAGAAGCACCTGGTGTCGAAGCTCTACAACATGGTGAACGTTCCCACCGGCGTCTGGATCAACGAGAAGGGAAGAATTGTCCGCCCGAATGAGGTTGCGTTCATTGACGATCGCTTCAAGAACTTCACCGGCCTGGACTCCGAGCCCTATCTCAACGCGCTGAAAGACTGGATCGAAAAAGGCGACAAGAGCGCTTATGTGATGAGTGAAGACCATCTGCGAGAAAAAGTTGCGGCACAGGATCCGAACATCGCGCAGGCGTCCGCCGAGTTTGGCCTGGGCGAGCAGCTCTACAAATCCGGCCACCAGGCTGAGGCGATTCCGCACTTCAAAGAGGCGCAGCGCCTGAACCCGAAGAGCTGGAATTACAAGCGCCAGGCGTATGCACTGTCCAGCGAGAAGGATTACGGCACAACGTTCCGCGACGAGGTGCAAAAGGCCGGCGGCAGCAAGGTCTATTATCCGCCGCCCGAACTGCCGCCCACAGGACAAAAAACAGATCACTGATCTCGCGTTATTCCATGGGGTTCCCGGTTCTGAAAGGTCGCGATGCCATGAAGACCCTGCGAAAAATCCTGATCATTCTGGCTGCTCCCGCGGCTATATTGTTTGGCCTGAAAGAGATCTCCGGATCGCCCATCTACAAGGGAGATGATTCCGGCATGGCCTGGAAAGCCGAACAAAATCCCGCCAAGTTCGTCCTGACAAATGATCTGGGAGACACGACTTGTGTGCTGCGATTAAAAATTGCAGGGAACGCGCAAGGATACAAAGCTGCTCTGGCGAATAGAACCGTTCTTAAGGTCAACCAGGTGACAGAAGACGACGAGGATGGATGGATCGAATTGGCTGATGGTTCCAGCTCCGGGCAAGACAAGTTCAAATGGCCATCGGGCAGCGGTATTTACGTCTATCCTCAGCCCAATGCCGCCGGAGATTTGAAAGTTGAGAATTGGAAACTTTTTCGCACGGATAAATCTCCCGATACTTATGCCCGAGCCAGGGGGCGGAAAATTGGCCTCATGGCCGCGCTCGGCTGCCTGGTTCTGGCCCTGATTGGCGGCTCTTTGGAGGCGGCGGAGAGACTTAAAGAAAAACCGGCAGTTCCCCAGCCTTTTACTGCACAAAAGCTGGTGGAAGACATGATCCAGAATGTTGCCAGTCCCAACTCCGAAGAGAAAACCCAGTTGATGAGAGCTATTCTCACGAAGTTGGTGTTTCAGGGCGTTTCAGATACCGACGTGCTGGCTGGGATACCCGGCACCGATGTAGAGAAGCAAGGCTTGTTCGTGGCAGCCGTTCGACAACTGAAGAAGCAGTTCGCATTCTTCCAGAAAGAACTGGGTAGACTGTCGGCCAGACTGTAGGATCATTCCCATGCCCGTTCAGCTAAATTGGCCGGACCTGCTGGAAAGGCTGGAGGCCGATCGGAACAGCAAACTACAATCTTCTGGTTCCCAGTCTGAAGATAAGATCGCCTGGGAATCGCTGGAGCAGGCAGTTCGTTCGCTCAGCCAGCACCTGCTTTCTCCGCGCTGGGGGCTCGCCCGTGATGACGTGGAAGATATCCTGCAGCAGATACTGCTGAAGTTCCAGTCATTGGAGACGTTGCGCCGGGTACGCAGCGCAGGGAACGCCGAAGGCTACATCGCGGTAATGTTAAAGAACGCCGCCATGGATATTCTGCGCCGCCGGGAGGTAGAGCGTAAGTTATTTCGTCCGTTGGATACGGAGCTGCCGCAAAGTGGTAGCAATGAAATCTCTGATCGAAGTGATGACCGCAGGGCCGATCTAAAGGAAGAACTGCGTCTTCTGCCGGCAGAGGACAGGGCGTTGCTGCGAATGCGTTTTTGGAGAAACATGAGCATCCAGCAGATCGCGCGCGAGACGGGGCTCACCTATTCTGCCGCCGCAGTCAGGCTGTTTCGAATCGTGCACCGGATGCGGGCGCATATGGAACAATAAGCGCTTACAAAACAATAGTTTACGGTGCTATGCTGTAATGGCCGGGGTGTTCGTTCGTCCTAGTATATGAAAGGGAAAGCTAAACTTATTTCAAGGTGAAACCGTGAATCTCAACGATCTTTTGGGACATGTCGACGAAAAATGGCAAAAGGATTTTCTGCGCTTTATCGATACGGGCGAAGCTGATGATGCATTCCTGACCTATTTGAATCATGACACGCGTGGACAGCAGGCCGTGGAAATGGCATTCAATGCCCATGCCCAAGCCATCCAGGGCCTGGCGGAAGAGTTGAAGAAACCGCCCCTTGCTGACGAAATAACAATCGATCCGGCGGCTACAGCTTCAAAAAAACTTGTCCATGCCGTTGAAGGAGTGCTGGAGCTGGCGCCCGAACAGAGAAATATGGTGGTGAAGGAGGCCGCTTCCAACTTGCTAAGCTCTGCCCCGCCCAGCCGCCAACAAGAGGTTGAGGCGGTAGCACAGGCCTTTAATGTGGCTGCGAAGATATAGTTATTTTGCAACGCCTGCACCTGTCCCGTCACTTATTATTGTCGGTCAGTTAGTTTTCGGTCTCCCTCATTAGGAAAGACGACTGAATAGTGTTCGCACCTCCGCAAAAGCGAAGCTCCGCTCCAAAGCAAGATCTTTCCTGCAAGAGGCCGGAGCAAAGCATCATGTCACTCGCAGGCGCGGGGTCCCCAAAACCAATCTGCTTAGCGCGGCGCAGGCAATTCGAATCGGTTGTTGTCTAACGTGGTAGACAATGCTTGTCCCGCAATCGTATAAATTTAGGTTTCTTTTTAAAAGGAGCCTCAATGTCACATTTAAAACGTCTTCTTTTCGTCGCGCTCTGGGTCGTTGTCGCGATCACCGCGCAAGCCCAAAAACGCTCGATCACCGAGAAAGACATTTTCC